>JBQCHN010000380.1:0-4529 GCA_051954615.1 Mesorhizobium sp.
ATGCTGCCCGAATACCAGGGCATCGGGCTCGGCAGCCGGCTGTTTTCGGCGGCACGCCGCACGCTGGCCGATCATGGCCTGAAAGGCATGGTGGTGTGGGCGCTGGAGGAGAACAACAACGCCCTTTCCTTCTACGCCGGTGCCGGCGGCCGCGATGTCGCCGAAGGCGTCGAGGTATTCGAGCACAAGGCGCTGAAGAAGGTCGCCTTCGTCTGGGAATAGACGGCGCGGCCGGAAGCCTTGCCGTTTCCCAGGCGTAGACGCTCGGTTCCTTGTTTCCCGCGATTTCGGACGGAAGTTTGGTTCCTGCTCCGGAAATTGCCCGTTTCTACCCGATTCGCCGCATTGCACAGCTTCACGCGTGCCTCTATCGGTGAGGCCGACAAAAGGAGACAGCCATGCGCATCGACGCCATAGCCACCGGCAACAACCCGCCCGAGGACGTCAACGTCATCATTGAGGTGCCGATCGGCGGTCAGCCGATCAAGTACGAGATGGACAAGCAGGCCGGCGCGCTGTTCGTCGACCGCTTCCTGCACACCTCGATGCGCTATCCCGGCAACTACGGTTTCGTGCCGCACACGCTGTCGGGCGACGGCGACCCCATCGACGTGCTGGTGTGCAACACGCGCGAACTGGTGCCCGGTTGCGTCATCAACGTGCGGCCGATCGGCGTGCTGATCATGGAAGACAATGCCGGGCAGGACGAGAAGGTGATCGCGGTGCCCTCGCCGCACATCACCAAGCGCTACGAAGGCGTGCTCGACTACACCGACCTGCCGCAGATCACGCTCGACCAGGTGGCGCATTTCTTCGAGCACTACAAGGATCTGGAACCCGGCAAATGGGTCAAGATCGGCGGCTGGCACGACGCCGCCCATGCCAGGAAGATGATCGTCGAGGCGATCGAGCGCGCCAAGGGCAAATAGGCCCGG
The DNA here is from genome assembly GCA_051954615.1 of Mesorhizobium sp. Taxonomy (GTDB): domain Bacteria; phylum Pseudomonadota; class Alphaproteobacteria; order Rhizobiales; family Rhizobiaceae; genus Mesorhizobium. The sequence goes on from JBQCHN010000380.1 coordinate 936, forward strand.
GCCGTCGTTCGGCCCAGTCGCCTCGTCGTCAGTTGTCGACGCGGCCGAAGGCGGGCACGGCGCCGCTGGTCACGCGCTGGTCCTTGCCGCACTGGAAGGCCTTCGCTTTCTCGTCGGCGATCTTGCGGGCTTCGTCGTTGGCGTTCGGATTGCCTTCCGCCGCGACGAGGCCGACGGTGCAGCCGGGTTCGCCGCCCGGCTGGCCGACCTTGGAGACGACGAGCACATCCGTTTTTGTGGTTCCGTCTTCGCTGTCGTTGACCGAGCGGCGATGGATGGCGGCAAAGGGAACAGCGACATCGCCTTCGGTTTCGATGCGCCATTCGACCTTGCCGCCCGATTCGTTGAAGGCGACGAAGCTCTCCCAGACGCCGGTCATGTCGGCGGCGGGAAAGCCGTAGTAGATCGACTCGCGCGCATCGTCATAGGCGATCAGCACCGGATAGCCGCGATAGCCGGAGCAGGCGAGATCGGCCCAGTCGCCTTCGCCCTCCGCAGCCTGTCCGTATGTGGCGCAATCGGCTTTCCAGTCGAGATCGGTGTAGGCGCTGGAAATCTCGCCGGCGAAGGCGGGATGGACGGCGGCGCAGGCGGCAACGGTAGCGACGGCGAGAAGGGCGCGCATGGAACCTCTCCGTTTCAGACGCGTCCAGTCTATCGCCGAAGGCGGTGGCCAACTAGATCGTTTCACCGTTTCATGGAAACGGCGTAACGATCTATTTCTTTGTTTTAGCCGCATTTGTGCGACGCCAGGTCCGGCTGCAAAATGCTCTAGCCGAGCGTGAGGCGCTCGACAGCGTGAGCGAGGGCGGCGGCATCCCCGGTTATGCGGACCGTCTTCAGCCGAGAGGTGCCGCCAGCGACGACCTTGACGGCGGAGAGGGGTGCGCCGAGCGCCTTGGCCAGAAGCTTTTCCAGCGCTGCATTGGCCGCGCCTTTTTCCGGCACGGCGTGCACGCGCGCCTTGAGATGGGTGCTGCCGTCGGCTGCTTGCGCCAACCCTTCCAGCGCGTCGATCGAGGATTTCGGCGTCAGCCGCACGAACACGTCGACGCCGTCACCGCGCGGCCTGACCGGCCCGCTCATGACGACAGGTCAGCCGATCATCGGTGCCACGGTGGTGATCAGGAACTGGCGCAGAAAGAACAGCACGAGCAGCAGGATGATCGGCGAGATATCGATGCCGCCGAGGTCTGGCATGAAGCGGCGGATCGGCCTCAGCGCCGGCTCGGTCAGCCTGAACAGCGCATTGCCGACCGCGCCGACGAACTGGTTGCGCGGGTTGACGACGTTGAAGGCATAGAGCCAGGAGAAGATCGCCGAGGCGATGATGATCCACCAGTAGAGGTCGAGGGCCAGGACGAGGGTCTGAATAAGGGCGATCATGCCGGTCTCCGCGTGTCGACGACATGTAGCCATTGACGCGAAGACGGGCAAGTGGCCGCCGACGAGGCAATCGAGATCCGCTGACCGCATGGCAGGCTCCGGGCGCCCGTCGAGACTATGGTCGGTTGCCGGCCATTCGACCGGGGCGAGCCGGCGACTGCCCACGCAGACGGTATCGGCCGCGATTTGCTCGCTTGACAGCGGACGGCCCCACCTCATAAATGCGCCATCCGCCGAACGGGGCTGTAGCTCAGCTGGGAGAGCGCGTCGTTCGCAATGACGAGGTCAGGGGTTCGATCCCCCTCAGCTCCACCATCGGCGGGTCATCGACCAGAATTCCCTTTATTCCTGCCTTTTCAGTTCCCTTTCATGACGGTGTGGAGAGGTGCTGTGCGGGTGCATCCCGACCGCGTTGCCGATGCGGAGCGGGAGCTTCCGGAATGGCGGTCAGCCGACGCATGCTTCCGTCAGTTTGCGCACATGCTTGCTGTCGCTTTCGTTCGGCGTGAAGGTGCCCACGTCCTGCCCGTCCAGGATGACCGTGAAGCCGCCAAGCAGCACGTTGCTCAGTGATGGCTGCATGGTTGTCAGGCCGTCGAAAATATAGCGGCCGTTGAAGGTCTGGCCGGTGGCGTCGATGGAATGCGTGGTGTCGCCGTTGCGCAATTCGAGCCTGACGCTTCGCTCCTCGCCCGTCTCGCCGGACCTCGGATAGAACGCGATAACCACGTCCGGATAGCCGGTGGTGCAATTCAGCGAGATATCGACATCGCCGGATGTGGGATCGTAGTAGACAAGGGTCAGCGTAGGCGCCTGATCGTCGTGCAGGAACCATCCTTTCGGGATTTCATCCTGTGCGACGGCCGCGACGCTTGCGAGGGCCAGTACGGCAATGGATGACAGTATCGCCTTCATGCCGTGCCCCTCCTGTTTTCGGCAAGGTAATCACAGGTGGTGCCAGCCGGCAATCCGGCGCGCAGGCCTGCTTCTCAGGACAGGGCGCTCTCGCATCAGGCGATGACTGATCCTGTGCTGCGTCTCCGATCTTTCGCATTCGCTTCGCGCACCGGGCGTTTTGACTTTACGCATGGCTTGCGTCCTGACGCCGTGGCGTTTAGCTAGGCCGCGCTTGTGCAATTCCCGCTTGTTCCGGACGGTATACCATGGCTTCCAAAACGCTCTTCCTTCTTCCCGGCGACGGCATCGGCCCCGAGGCGATGGCCGAGGTCAAGAAGCTGATCGCCGCCATGAACGAGAAACTGGGCTCCGGCTTCGTCGCCGACGAGGGGCTGGTCGGCGGCTGCGCCTATGACGCCCATGGCGTGGCGATTTCCGACGCCGACATGGAAAAGGCGATGGCCGCCGATGCGGTCCTGTTCGGCGCCGTCGGCGGCCCGAAGTGGGACCCGGTGCCCTACGAGGTGCGCCCGGAGGCCGGTCTCCTGCGCCTGCGCAAGGACCTCGAACTGTTCGCCAACCTGCGCCCCGCCATTTGCTATCCGGCGCTCGCCGCCTCCTCGTCGCTCAAGCAGGAAGTGGTCGAGGGGCTCGACATATTGATCGTGCGCGAGCTCACCGGCGGCGTCTATTTCGGCGAGCCCAAGCAGATCATCGACCTCGGCAACGGCCAGAAGCGCGGCATCGATACGCAGGTCTACGACACGTTCGAGATCGAGCGTATTTCCGGCGTCGCCTTCGAACTGGCGCGTACGCGCAAGAACCACGTCACCTCGATGGAAAAGCGCAACGTCATGAAGTCGGGCGTCTTGTGGAACGAGGTGGTCACCGCCACGCACAAGGCGAAGTATTCGGACGTCAAGCTCGACCACATGCTGGCCGACGCCGGCGGCATGCAGCTCGTGCGCTGGCCCAAGCAGTTCGACGTCATCGTCACCGACAACCTGTTCGGCGACATGCTGTCGGACGTCGCGGCGATGCTGACCGGTTCGCTCGGCATGCTGCCGTCCGCCTCGCTCGGCGCGCCGGACGCGAAAACCGGCAAGCGCAAGGCGCTCTACGAACCGGTGCACGGATCGGCGCCCGACATTGCGGGCAAAGGCATCGCCAACCCGATCGCCATGATCGCGTCCTTCGCCATGTGCCTGCGCTATTCCTTCGGCATGGTGAAGGAGGCCGACGCTCTTGAGGCGGCCATCGCCGCCGTGCTCGACGACGGCCTGCGCACCAAGGACATCGCCTCGGCCGGCA
>JBQCHN010000381.1:0-11805 GCA_051954615.1 Mesorhizobium sp.
GCCCGGCAAGGAGGGGCTGGCGAACCTGATGACCGGCCTGTTCGACGAGGGGGCCGGCGATCTCGACAGCGACGCCTTCCAGACGAGCCTCGACGACGCCGGCGCCGAGATGAGCTTCAACGAGACGCGCGACGCCGTCTACGGCTCCATGCGCATGCTGGCGGAGCGCAAGGACAAGGCCTTCGACCTGCTTCGGCTGGCCATCCAGCATCCGCGCTTCGACAAGGCGCCGATCGACCGCATCCGCGCCCAGATCGTCGCCGGCATCGTTTCGGGCGAGCGCGATCCCGACACCGTTGCCGGTCGCAAATGGGCCGAGGCGATCTATGGCGGCCATCCCTATTCGCGCTCCGGGCAGGGCACGAAAGAGAGCGTCGCGTCGCTGACGGCCGAGGATCTGCACGCCCTGCACAAGGCGCTGTTCGCCCGCGGTGGCCTGCATGTGGCCGTTGTCGGCGCCATCGACGCCGCGACGCTGAAGCGCAAGCTGGACGAAGTGTTCGGCGACCTGCCGGCGGAGCCCGCGCTGCAGGCCGTGCCGGACGCCGAGCTCAAGCTCGGCCAGCGGCTTGAGGTGAACTACGATCGCCCGCAGACCTCGCTGCAGCTGGCCTATCCGGGTATTCCTCGCGATGCGCCGGAATTCTACGCAGCAGCCCTGATGAACGAGATCCTCGGCGGCGGCACCTTCACCTCGCGGCTGTTCAAGGAAGTGCGCGACAAGCGCGGACTCGCCTACAGCATCAGTTCCGGACTGATGAACAGCGAGCATTCCTCCTCGCTGGTGATCGGCACGGCGACCCGCTCCGACCGCGCCGCCGAGACGCTGGCCGTCATCCGCGACGTGGTCAAGGGCATGGCCGGGGAAGGACCGACCGAGGAGGAACTTGCCGCCGCGAAGGCCTACACGGTCGGCGCCTACGCCATCAACAATCTGGATTCGTCCGCGTCGATCGCCTCGACGCTGGTCGAACTGCAGATCGAAGGGCTGGGCATCGACTACATGCAGCGGCGCGCCGGCTACATCGATGCGGTGACGCTGGATGAGGTGAAGGCCGTCGCCCGCAAACTTCTCTCGGTCGACCCCGCCGTCATGATCGTCGGCCCGCCGTTGCCCGACGGGAGCAAGGGATGAGCCCGACCTTCGGCATCGCCTTCGGTGGCGGCGGTGCGCGCGGCCTTGCCCATATCCATGTCATCGAGGCGCTGGACGAACTGGGCATCCGCCCGGTCGCCATCGCCGGCTCGTCCATCGGCGCCATCATGGGGGCCGGCATGGCCGCCGGCATGAAGGGCCGGGACATCCACGACCATGCCCGTTCCATTCTCGGCACACGCGCGCAGGTGGCAAGCCGCATGTGGAGGGCGCGGCCGGGCAGTTTCGCCGAAGCGATGCAGGGCGGCCTGCATGTCAGCCAGTTCAACGTCGAGCGCATCCTCAAGGCGTTCCTGCCGGAAGCCGTTCCGGATCGTTTCGAGGACCTCGCGATTCCGCTGAAGGTGACGGCCACCGACTATTTCGGCCATGAGCTGGCGGTCTTCGACAGCGGCGACCTGCACTCGGCGCTGGCGGCCTCGGCGGCGATCCCGGCCGTCTTCCGGCCGGTATCGCGTGACGGCCGGCTGCTGATCGACGGCGGCATCTACAACCCGGTGCCCTTCGACCTGATCGAGCGCGATGCCGACATCGTCGTCGCCGTCGATGTCGTCGGCGCGCCCTCGGAGGCCGAGCGCAAGCGGCCGAGTTCGGTCGACCTGATGTTCGGCGCCACGCAGCTGATGATGCAGTCGATCATCGCCAACAAGCTGATGCAGTGCCGCCCCGATATTTTGATCCGGCCGCCGGTCTCGCGCTTCCGCGTCCTCGATTTCCTCAAGATCGACGCGGTCATGGCCGAGACGGTTGCCGTGAAGGATGAAGTGAAGCGCGAGGTCGAGCGGGCTCTGGCCGCGCACTACCAGCCGCAGAAGCACTGAGGTGCGGCCGACGGCGCCCGCCATTGCACAAGCCGGGTCGGAACAATAGATGGTGGTCCGGGAAACAGGAAAGTGGACATGACCGACAGGCTGGATTCGGCCAAACTCACCGATCGCGTCGCCGCCCTCGTCGAGGCCGCCACGCGTGCCGGCGCCGATGCGGCCGACGCCGTCGTGGTGCTCGGCCGCTCCACCGGCGTCTCGGTGCGGCTGGGCAAGGTGGAAAACACCGGCGCCTCCGAGAACGAGGACGTGTCCCTGCGCGTATTTGTCGGCAAGCGTGTGGCGAGCGTTTCGGCCACCGCCGCCTCCGATCCGAAGGCCTTGGCGGAACGCGCCGTGGCGATGGCGAAAGTCTCGCCGGAGGACCCGTATCAGGGATTGGCCGATCCGGCGCTGCTTGCAAAGGCGCCACGTGACCTTGACCTTTTCGATGCCACCGAGGTGTCGGCGGAGCAGTTGAAGAACGATGCGCTGGCCGCTGAGGAGGCCGCCCTCGCAGTGAAGGGCGTGACCAAGTCCGCCGGCAGCGGCGCCAGCGCTGGCATGGGCGGGCTGGTGCTCGCCACCTCGCACGGGTTTCTCGGCCGGTATGTCGCCACCCGCTTCTCGCGCTCCGTCAGCGTGATTGCCGGCGAGGGCACCGGCATGGAGCGCGACTACGAGTTCTCCTCGCGCCAGCATTTCGCCGATCTCGACGCACCGGACTGGATCGGCCGTTCGGCCGGCGAGCGGGCGGTGAAGCGGATCGGCGCGCGCAAGGCCGCGACCGGTCCCGTGGATGTGGTGTTCGATCCGCGCGTGGCGCGCGGCATCGCCGGCCACCTTGCCGGCGCGGTCAACGGCGCTTCCGTCGCCCGCAAGACCAGTTTCCTGCGCGACATGATGGGCAAGCAGGTGGCGTCCGCCGCCATCACCGTCACCGACGAGCCGTTGCGCGTGCGCGGCCAGGCGTCCCGACCGTTCGACGGCGAGGGCGTCGAGGGCGAGCGGCTGCTGCTGGTCGAGAACGGCGTCTTGAGCCACTGGACGCTTTCCACCTCGGTCGGCCGCGAACTCGGGCTGGCGACCAACGGGCGCGGCGCGCGCAGCGGCTCGCAGGTGTCGCCGTCCTCCACCAATCTCGCCGTCGAGCCCGGCAGCCGCACGCCGCAGGACCTGATCGGCTCGCTGAAATCCGGCTTCTACGTGACGGAGGTGTTCGGGCAGGGCGTCAACATGGTGACGGGCGAGTACAGCCGCGGCGCTTCCGGCTTCTGGATCGAGAACGGCGAACTCGCCTACCCAGTGTCGGAGGTGACCATCGCCTCCAACCTCAAGACGATGTTCCTCGCCATGGAAGCCGCGAACGACCTCGACCGCAATTTCGGCACCGCGGCGCCGACCCTGATGATCACGGGCATGACCCTTGCCGGAAGCTGAGACACGAGCGCGGATCGATCCGGACGCCGACCTTGCCCTGCTGCGCGACGCGGCACGGCAGGCGGGCGCGATCGCCTTGCGCTATTTCGGCAGGAACCCGCAGGTCTGGATGAAGGAAGGCGCTTCGCCGGTCAGCGAAGCCGACTACGCCGCCGACGCCTATCTGCGCGAGACGTTGCTTGCCGCCCGTCCCGACCATGGCTGGCTGTCGGAGGAAACTGCCGACGATCCGGCCCGGCTGAAGGCGCGGCGCCTGTTCGTCGTCGATCCGATCGACGGTACGCGCGGCTTTCTCGAAGGGAAGGACACCTGGTGCGTCAGCGTGGCTCTTGTCGAGGACGGCCGCACCATAGCCGGCGTGCTCGAATGCCCGGCCAAGCGGGAAACCTATTGGGCGCTGCCGGGGCAGGGCGCGTTCTGCAACGGCAGGCGCATCACGGTGCGCGCTGCCCCGGCGCGGCCCGACGTCGCCGGCCCGAAGCCGATGCTGGACGCCCTGCCGCCGGAATGGGGCGAGCGCATCCATCGTGCCGCCTATGTTCCCTCGCTCGCCTACCGGCTGGCGATGATCGCCAACGGTTCGCTCTATGCGACTTTCGTCAAGCCGAACGCGCATGACTGGGACATCGCCGCCGCGGATCTCATCCTGCACGAAGCGGGCGGGCGCCTGCTCGACCGTGAGGGCCGCCGGCCCCGCTACGGCGGCGCGGAAATCCGCCACGGCGCGCTTTGCGCGGGCAGCGGCGCGCTGCTGGACGTCATGGCCGGGGTCGTCGCCGGCTACGGCCGTTGATATTTCAATGGTTTCAAAGTGACGCGCTTTGTTCTAGAGCATTTTGCAGCCGGGCGGAATCGTCAGGCGTCGCATGAATGCGGCAAGGGAAATCAGGCTGGAGCAGCGGCATCGCGTTCGCCGGAACGCACGCTGCTTTAGAGCGCCCAAATCGAAAAGATGCGAAGGACGGTCCATGACCGGCGAGAATGCGAACAAGCAACTGCTGCACCTCGTCTTCGGCGGCGAACTGAAGACGCTCGGCGGGACGGAATTCCGCGACCTCGACCAGCTCGATATCGTCGGCATCTATCCCGACTACGAGAGCGCGAAGACCGCATGGAAGGCCAAGGCGCAGGCAAGCGTCGACAACGCCCATATGCGCTATTTCGTCGTGCACCTGCACCGCCTGCTCGACCCCGAAAGCAAGGCCGGCGCGTGACGATGGACGAACGGGCGGCCGATCCGCGAGCAGGGCAGACCTCGGCGCCGAAGAAGCGCGGCGCGGTCAAGACCCTGTGGAAGCGGATCCGCGCGCCGCTGGCGCAGTCCAGGCTGGTCAAGAACATGATTGCCAGCCTGATCAAGCTGACCATGCACTTCATCCGGCTGACCAACCCGAAGGTGGCCGGCCAGCCGGCCTTCGAGAATACCGTCTTCGAGCGCGAGGAGCCGGCGATCCTGGCGCTGTGGCACGGCCAGCACATACTGCTGCCGGCCTTCTATCCCAGCCGCAGGCCGCTGGTCGCCATGGTGTCGCGCAGCGCCGACGCCGAGATCAACGCGCTGGTGGTCGAGAAGTTCGGCATCGAGACCGTGCGCGGCTCCGGCGGCCGCGAGAGCGCCCGCAATCTCGACAAGGGCGGGGCGAAAGCCCTGATTGCCCTGAAAAAGGCGCTGGTGGCGGGCAAGAACGTCTGCATGATCGCAGATATCCCGCACGGCACGCCGCGCGACGCCGGTCTTGGTGTCATCCTCCTGGCCAAGCTCTCCGGCCGGCCGATCTATCCGGCAGCCCTTGCCACCAGCCGCCGCAAGGTGCTGGAGAAAAGCTGGGACAAGACCACCATCAACCTGCCTTTCGGCCACTCGGCCCTGATCGCGGCCCAGCCGATCTTCGTGGCGTCCGACGCAGACGAGGCGGAGATGGAGCGCAAGCGCCTTGAGGTGACCGACGCGCTGAATGCCGCCACCGCCGAAGCCTACCGCATGGTGGACGGCACGAAATGAGCGAACGCCGGGCCCGCGCGCTGCTGTCCATGTACCGGTTCGCCGGCGCGGCGGCCTATCCGCTGATCGGCCCCTACGTCGCCTGGCGCGCCTCCAGGGGCAAGGAAGACCGCGCCCGCAGCCGCGAACGCTATGGTTTCGCCGGTCGCCCGCGCCCGGAAGGGCCGCTCATCTGGGTGCATGCCGCCAGCATCGGCGAGATGATCGCCGTCGTATCGCTGGTGGAAAGCATCCTCGACCACGGCGTCAACATCGTGCTCACCACCGGCACGGTGACGTCGGCCAAGATCGCGGAGGAGCGCCTGGGCGGGCGCGTCATCCACCAATATGTACCGCTCGACCTCAAGCCGGCGGTCAGCCGCTTCCTCGACCACTGGCAGCCCGACCTCGCCGTCATAGCCGAGTCCGAAATCTGGCCGATGACCATCCTCGAACTCGGAGCGCGCAGCGTCCCGCAGGTGCTCGTCAACGGCCGCCTGTCCGACCGCTCCTTCGCCTCGTGGAAGAAGCGTCCCAGCCTGGCCGAGGCGCTGTTCGAGAACCTCGCCCATGTCGTCGCCCAGTCGGATTTCGACGGCGAACGTTTCCGGGCGCTCGGCGCGCGGCCGGTGACGGTTTCCGGCAACCTCAAGGTCGACACGCCGCCGCCGCCGGTGGATGAGCGCGCGCTGGCTGCCTTGCAGCGGCAGATCGGAGACCGCCCGAGCTGGGCGGCCGTTTCCACCCATGACGGCGAAGAGATGATCGCGGCGGAAGTGCATGTGACGCTGCGCCACCGCCATCCCGGCCTGCTCACCATCATCGTCCCGCGCCATCCCGACCGCGCCGAAGCGCTGCTGACCGCCTTCGAAGGCATGGAACTCAAGGTGGCGCAGCGCAGCAAGGGCGAAAAGGTCACCGCCGACACCGATATCCTGCTCGGCGACACGGTGGGTGAAATGGGCCTCTATCTCAGGCTCACCGAGATCGCCTTCGTCGGCCGTTCGCTGACCTCCGAGGGCGGCCAGAATCCGCTCGAACCGGCCATGCTCGACACCGCCGTGCTGGCCGGCCGCAACGTGCAGAATTTTCGCGAGTCCTACCAGAAGCTGCTCGACAGCGGCGGGGCCAAGCTGGTGCGCGACCGCAACATGCTGGCCGGCGCCGTCAATTTCCTGCTCTCCAACGAGGCGGCGCGGCACGACATGATGGCCGCAGGCGCCGCGACCGTGGAGGAGATGCGCGGCGCGCTCGCCCGGACCCTGAAGGCGCTCGAGCCGTTCATCCAGCCGCTCATCGTCAAGGCGCGCCTCAAGGGCGCCAACGGTAAATAGAGCCTTGGCGAGCGAGGCGCCTCCTTTCTGGTGGGAGAAGGCGGACTGGCGCGCTTTCGCCCTGTCGCCGTTGTCGCTCGCCTACGGCATGGTCGCCGGCCGCCGCATGAAGAAAGCGCGGCGGCAAAAGGTCGGCGCTCCGGTGCTGTGCGTCGGCAACTTCACCGTCGGCGGCAGCGGCAAGACGCCGGTTGCGATTGCGCTGGCCGGGCAGGCGAGGCGCATGAATCTGAAGCCCGGATTCCTGTCGCGCGGCCATGGCGGCAGTTTTTCCGAGCCGCATGTCGTCGATGCCGCGCACGACAGCGCCAGGCATGTCGGCGACGAGCCGCTGTTGTTGGCCGAGCACGCGCCGGTCGCCGTCACGGCCGACCGCGCAGCCGGAGCGCAACTGCTGATCGACCGGCACGGATGCGACTTCCTCATCATGGACGACGGCTTCCAGAGCGCGCGCATCCATATCGATTTCGCGCTACTAGTGGTGGACGCCCGCTACGGGCTGGGCAACGGCCATGTCATCCCCGGCGGGCCGTTGCGCGCGCGCCTCGGCGATCAGCTCCTGTTCGCCGACGCGCTTTTGAAGGTGGGCGAGGGAACGGCGGCCGACGCGGTGGTGCGCCGCGCCGCACGCGCCGGCAAGCCGATCTTCGACGCCCGCACGCGCCCGCTCGACGGACAGGACCTCGCCGGCCGGCGCTTCCTCGCCTTCGCCGGCATCGGCCATCCGGACAAATTCTTCGCCAGCGTGACGGAGGCGGGCGGCGAGGTGGCGATGGCGCGCGCCTTCCCAGATCATCATTTCTACGCCGCCGACGAGCTCGACGAACTCGCTGCGACGGCGCGCAAGGAGGGGCTGTCCCTCATCACCACCGCGAAGGACGCGGCGCGCCTTTCTCACGACACGGCGCCGCCGGCACTGCTCGACCACCTCGAAATCCTGCGGATCGGCACGGTCTTCGACCTCGACCATGCGCCCGAGCGCATCGTCGAGGAGACACTCGCCGCATGGCGTCGCCGCAAGCTGAATGCGCTCGAAAGGGGAGAGTGACGGTCCGCGCCGCTCACCGTTTCCGTAAAATGGTCAAGCGATCTAGCGCCTCTGGCGCAGGCCGGGATTCATCGCGATCTCGCGGTCGAGCGAAACGGCCGCGCTGACATACGGCTCCTGACGGGCGACGCTCCAGTAGCGCAATTCGTCGAGCGGAATGGATTCGCCCGTCACCGCGCAGCGCACGAAGGCGCCCGGACTGGTGACCTGGAAATCGCCGTCGAGATAGCGGATGCCGGCCTCGCGGCCGCCGGGGCCTTCAAAGCGGTTCATCATTGCGCAGGGTCCATCTTCATGCCCGCCATCGGCCACAAATGCGCGGCGAGGTCAAGCGGACACGACGCCCGCGGATATGCGCCATCCTATTCCTCGGCGGCAAGGAAGGCCTCGATCCGCTCCGCCGGGACACCGGCCATGCGGCCCAGGCGATGCGCCAGTTCGCCGGCTGCCGCACGCGGCCGGCCGATCGGCCGGTCGAGCCAGTAGGAAACCGGGTTGAGAACCTTCCGTTCGTCCACCGGCACGATACGGCCGGCGGCCAGCTGCCGCTCCGTCAACGGCGGGCGCGCGAGCGCGATGCCGAGCCCGTAGGAAGCGGCGTCGAGAACGAGGTTGTAATCCTCGAAGCGGCGGTCCTGCGGTCGGGGATGGTAGTTCATGCCGAACTGGCCGAACCATGCCCGCCAACCGGAAGCGTCGGAATCGTTGATGAGCGGATAGTGCAGCAGGCGTGCCGGCTCGCCGTAGCCGATCTTCGCCGCCAGGTCCGGCGACGCGACGGGGAAGATGTGTTCCTCGAACAGTTGCAGCGAGATGCGCTCGGCGATGCGCCCGCGGCCGCAGCGGATCGACAGGTCGAAGCCTTCGTCGGCGAGGTCCGACTGGCGAATATCGATGTCGAGCATGATGCGCAGGCGGGTGTCGCCGTTCTCCAGCGCAGAAAGCCGCGGCATCAGCCACAACCCGCTGATCGAGGGGATCGATGTGAGCTTGACGACGGCGCTGCCGCGCGGTTCCACCCAGCGGTCGGAATGGCTGGAGATCAGCGCGAAGGCCTCGCTGACGCGGATATGCAGCCGGTTGCCCTCGATGGTGAGGGAAACGCCGCGCGCGCCGCGCTCGAACAGCTTCAGGCCGACCCAACCCTCCAGCTTGGCGATCTGCCGGCTGACCGCGCCATGCGTCAGGTTCAGCCGCTCCGCCGCCGCCGAGAAACTGCCGGTGCGCGCCGCCGCGTCGAAGGCGCGAAGCGTTTCCAGCGGCAGCATCGCTTCCAAGCTGTGATCCATGCTCACAGCTGATCCTCGATCAACTCGTTTGTCAACGGCGCGAAACAGGTGTCATGTGCCGGGCGAAAACGCTACAGCAGCACGAATTTCCCAAGGAAATCATCCGAGGGAACGCACAAGGGCCGTTCGATGAGCACGACGACAGCGACCAGCGACACGAAGGGCTTCGACATCGTGGCCGCCGCCGCCATCACCTTGACGGTGATCGGCTGGGCGTCCGCCTTTCCCGGCATCCGGGCGGGGCTCACCGCGTTCGCTCCGCTGGAACTCGGGGCGCTGCGTTTCGCCATCGCCGCGGTGCCCGCCGCGATCTTCCTGGCCGTCCGCCGCCCGGCCATGCCGCGGCTTGGCGACTGGTGGCGGCTGGCCTTCGGCGGCGCCATCTTCGTCGCGCTTTACACGGCCGTCCTCAACATCGGCGAGACGATGGTCTCGGCAGGCGCGGCGGCCTTCATCATCAATGTCAGCCCGATCCTCACGGCGTTGATGGCCATGCCGCTGCTCGGCGAGCGGTTCTCGACATGGGCGTGGATCGGCACATTCCTGTCCTTCACCGGCATCGGCATCATCGCCATGGGCGAGGGACACGGGTTTCATATCAATGCCGGCGCGCTGCTGGTGCTGGTCGCAGCCCTGTGTTCCTCACTCAACACCATCGTGCAGAAGCCGCTGTTCCTGCGCCTCAAGCCGCTGGACGTGGCGGCCTCCAACATGGTGCTCGGTGCGCTTTGCCTGTCGCCCTTCCTTCCCGAGGCGCTGGCGCAGGCACGGGTGGCCGACACCGCCGGTCTCGGCGCGGTGATCTATCTCGGCATCGTGCCGAGCCTGATCGCCTACGCGGCCTGGGCGGTGGCGCTGTCGCGTCTGCCGGCCGCGCGCGCCACCCACTTCCTCTACATCGTCTCGCCGACCGCCGTGCTGATCGGCTATTTCTGGCTGGGCGAAGTGCCGACGCTGATGGGCATCGTCGGCGGCGTGCTGGCGCTGGGCGGCGTGGCGATCGTCAACCTGAAAAGATAACCGTCACCGCCGCCCGAACAGCCTTTCGATATCGGCGAGCTTGAGTTCGATATAGGTCGGGCGGCCGTGGTTGCAGGTGCCGGAGCCCGGCGTCGCCTCCATCTGCCTCAGCAGCGCGTTCATCTCTTCCGGCTTGAGCAGCCGTCCCGAACGCACCGAACCGTGGCAGGCCATGGTTGCGGCGATGTGGTCGAGCCGTTCCTTCAGTGTATCGACGGTGTCGTTGTCGGCGATCTCGTCGGCGAGGTCGCGCACCAGCCGTCCGATATCGACCTCGCCCAGCATGGCGGGCGTCTCGCGCACCGCCACCGCGCCCGGCCCGAAGCGCTCCAGCCTGAGCCCGAAGCGGGCGAGCGTGTCGCCGTGCAGCGCCAGCCGCTCGGCGTCCTCCTCGGGCAGGTCGACGATTTCCGGCAGGAGCAGCATCTGCGAGGGCAGGGGGCGCGAATGCAGCGCCTGTTTCAGCGCCTCGTAGACCAGCCGTTCGTGTGCCGCGTGCTGGTCGACGATGACCAGCGAATCGCGCGTCTGCGCCACGATGTAGTTCTCGTGCACCTGTGCGCGGGCAGCACCCAGGTCGGTGTCGAGCAGCGATTCCTCGACAATGCCGTGGCCGGCACGGGCATCGGCGCTGGCGAGCGGTCCGGCGTCGAAGCTCACCTGCGAAGTTTCGCCGAAACCGTTCGCAAGCGGCGCCTCGAACGGCCGGTAGGGCGAGCGGGCCGGGTCGAAACCGACCGGTCCCGAAGTGCGGAAGCCGGCCTCATGGCCGCGATGGCCGTTGGCCTGTGCGGGATGGTCGTAGGTCGGCCCGCCCGGCCGGAACGCCGCCATCATGCCGGCGGCGCCCGCGGTGGCGGGGCGGATGCCGGCGCCGGCAAGTGCGGCGCGAATAGCGCCGACGATCAGCCCGCGCACGAGGCCGGGATCGCGGAAGCGCACGTCGGCCTTGGCCGGATGCACGTTGACGTCGACCAGCGCCGGTTCGAGTTCGAGGAACAGCGCGGTCACCGCATGGCGGTCGCGTGGCAGCACGTCGGCATAGGCGCCGCGGATGGCGCCGGCAAGCAGCCGGTCGCGCACCGGCCGCCCGTTGACATAGACATATTGCAGTAAGGCGTTGGCGCGCGTGAAGGACGGGATGGAAACGTGGCCGGAAAGCCGCACGCCTTCGCGTTCGGCGTCGATGGCCAGCGCGTTGTCGGGAAACTCTGCGCCCATCACCTGCGCGATGCGGGCAAGCCGGTCGCTCCCGGCGACGGCCGGCAGTTCCAGCGTCGAGCGGTCGGACCCCGCCAGGGTGAAGCGCACGGACGGGAAGGCGACGGCGATGCGCTTGACCGTGTCGGTGATGGCGGTGGCCTCGGCGCGCTCGCCCTTCATGAACTTCAGCCGCGCTGGCGTGGCGAAGAACAGGTCGCGCACCTCCACCGTCGTGCCACGGTTGGCGGCGGCGGGGCGGACCGCCGAGACGTGGCCGCCCTCGATGCCGATCTCGGCGGCGCTGTCGCCATCGGCGGTGCGCGAGCGGATCGACAGCCGCGCCACCGAACCGATGGACGGCAGCGCCTCGCCGCGGAAGCCGAGCGAGCGGATGTCGTGGATGTCCTCGGACAGTTTCGAGGTGCAGTGGCGGGCCACCGCCAGCGCCAGTTCCGGCTCGGCGATGCCGCCGCCGTCGTCGGTGACGCGGATCAGCGACAGGCCGCCGCCGGCCGTCACCACCTCGATGCG
>JBQCHN010000382.1:0-8353 GCA_051954615.1 Mesorhizobium sp.
TAGCGGTCGGCGAAGCCCTTGCCCATCTCGATCTCGTCGAGCAACTGGGTGACGCGGCGGTCGCGTTCGGCGCCCTTGATGCCGAAATAGAATTCCAGCGGCCGGCCGATGATGGTGCCGACCGTCTGGCGCGGGTTCATCGCCACGTCGGCCATCTGGTAGATCATCTGCAGCTGGCGCAGGTCCTCCTTCGGCCGGTCGGCCAGTCGGTTGGCGAGTGGCCGGCCGTCGAAGGTGACGGCGCCCTGTTCGGGCGGCAGAAGCCCGGTGATGGCGCGCGCCAGCGTCGACTTGCCGGAGCCGGATTCGCCCACCACGGCGAGCGTCTGGCCGGGAAGGATGTCGACCGAAACGTTCTTCAGCACCTTCACCGCGCCGCCGCCATAGGCCGCCGTGACGTTCTTCACCGACAGGAAGGGCGCGCCTTCGGCCTTCTGCTCGTGGTGCTCGATCTCGTGCACCGAAACCAACGCGTTGGTGTATTCCTGGCGCGGCTCCTTGATGATCTGGCGCGTGCCGCCCCATTCCACCAGCCGTCCGTGGCGCAGCACCATGATCTCGTCGGAGACCTGCGCCACCACGGCGAGGTCGTGGGTGATGTAGAGAGCGGCGACATGGGTGTCGCGAATGGCGTCCTTGATCGCCGCCAGCACGTCGATCTGGGTGGTGACGTCGAGCGCCGTCGTCGGTTCGTCGAAGACGATCAGGTCCGGCTCCGAGCACAGCGCCATCGCCGTCATGACGCGCTGCAGCTGGCCGCCCGAGACCTGGTGCGGATAGCGCTCGCCGATCGTGTCGGGGTTGGGCAGCGAAAGCTTCTTGAACAGCGCCTTGGCCCGTTTCTCGGCCTCGGCGCGGGTCGCCACGCCGTGCAGCAGCGAGGCCTCCACCACCTGATCCATCAGCTTGTGCGCGGGGTTGAAGGCGGCCGCCGCCGACTGCGCCACGTAGCACACCTCGCGGCCACGCAGCTTGCGGATGCCGCCGGCACCGGCCTTGAGGATGTCGCGGCCGTTGAGCACGATCTCGCCGCCGGTGATGCGCACGCCGCCGCGGCCATAGGCCATGGAGGACAGGCCGATGGTCGACTTGCCGGCGCCGGACTCGCCGATCAGGCCGAGCACCTTGCCGCGCTTCAGGGCCAGCGAGACGTCGTGGACGAGCGTGACGGCCTTCGGCGCTTCGCCAGGCGGATAGACGGTCGCCTCGATCCTCAGGTTGCGGATGTCGAGCAGCGTTTCCGGCTTGGCGGTCTGGGTCGTGGTCTTAGCCATTGCCACGTCCTCCCTTGAGGTCGGTCGTGCGGTTCAGCACCCAGTCGGCGACGAGGTTGACGGAGATGGCGAGCACGGCGATGGCCGCCGCCGGGATCAGCGCCGCCGGAATGCCGAAGACGATGCCGTCCTTGTTTTCCTTGACCATGCCGCCCCAGTCGGAATCCGGCGGCTGCACGCCGAGGCCGAGGAAGGACAGCGCCGAAAGGAACAGCACCGCGAAGATGAAGCGCACGCCGAGTTCGGCGACCAGCGGCGACAGCGCGTTGGGCAGGATTTCGCGGAAGATGATCCAGCGCATGCCTTCGCCACGCAGCTTCGCCGCCTCGACGAAATCCATCACGTTGATGTCGACGGCCACCGCCCGCGACAGGCGATAGACGCGGGTGGAATCGAGGATACCCATGACGAGGATCAGAGTGAGCGTGTTGGTCGGCAGCACCGACAGCACGACGAGGCCGAAAATCAGCGTCGGGATGGACATCAGAAGGTCGACGAAGCGCGACACCAGCGTATCGAACCAGCCGCCGACGGCGGCTGCGGTGAAGCCGAGGATGGCGCCGAGCGAGAAGGACAGCGCGGTGGCGAGCACCGCGATCAGGATGGTGATGCGGGCGCCGTAGATCATGCGCGAGAGGAGGTCGCGGCCAAGATTGTCGGTGCCCAGGAGATGCGTCGACGATATCGGCTCCCACACGTCGCCGACGATCTCGCCGTTGCCGTGCGGCGCGATCCACGGCGCGAAGATGGCGCAGATCAGGAACAGGCCTGTGAGGATCAGGCCCAGCCAGGCGCCGAGGGGGATGCGTTTCAGGTCAAGCATCGGCGCCCCCTATTTCGGATGCCTGAGCCGCGGATTGGCGAGAATCGCGGCGATGTCGGCGATGATGTTCAAGACGATGTAGACGGCGGCGAAGATCAGGCCGACCGCCTGCACCACCGGCACGTCGCGCTTGGCGACATGGTCGACCAGATATTGCCCCATGCCGGGATAGACGAAGATGACCTCGATCACGACCACGCCGACCACGAGATAGGCAAGGTTGAGCATGACGACGTTGACCACCGGCGCGATGGCGTTCGGGAAGGCGTGCTTGCGGATGATGTCGAAGGGCCTGAGGCCTTTCAGTTCCGCCGTCTCGATATAGGCCGACTGCATGACGTTGAGGATCGCCGCGCGCGTCATGCGCATCATATGGGCGAGCACCACCAAGGTCAGCGCCGTCGCCGGCAGCACCACCGCCTGCAGCCGTTGCAGGAACGGCATGCCGTCGAACACGGTCGAGATGGCGGGGAAGACCTGCCATTTCACGGCGAAGAAATAGACCAGCAGGTAGCCGATGAAGAATTCCGGAAACGAGGTGGAGGCGAGCGCGAAGGCCGAGATGATCTTGTCGATGGGGCCGTTGCGATAGCGCACGGCGAGCAGGCCGAGGATGATGGCGAGCGGGACAGCGACGACGGCCGCGCAGCCGGCGAGGAACAGCGTGTTCTCCAGTCGGGGCCAGATGGAGGAGGCGATGTCCTGGCCGCTGGTCAGCGCCGTGCCGAGGTCGCCGGTGAGCACGCCGCCCAGCCAGCGGAAATAGCGGATATAGGCGGGATCGTTGAGGCCGAGCTGCTCGCGCAGATTGGCCAGCGCCTGCGGCGTCGCCGCCTGGCCGAGGATCGACTGCGCCACGTCGCCGGGCAGGATCTGCGTGCCGACGAAGATCAGGATCGACACGGCGAACAGGAGAACGATGCCCAGCGCTACGCGATGCGCGATCAGTTTCAGGATCGGAAAGGACATGGAAAGCCTGCCACGGGGCCTCGGATTGGAGCGGATGCGTGCGTGGAGGAGGAAAGGGGCCGGCGCGCGGCGCCGGCCCCGCAATCGCCTGTCAGGCCTCGAGCCAGCACATCGCCAGTGCGTAGCCGCCGCACATTTCCTGCGCGGGGTTGTTCACCCAGCCCTGCACGCCCTTGCCGGAGGCGTCGATGTACTGGTTGAAGAAGGGCACCAGCAGGCCGCCCTCGTCGCGCATCATCAGGCCCATGTCGCGATACATCTTCTTGCGCTTGGCCTCGTCCAGCTCGCCGCGCGCGGTGACGACCATCTTGTCGAATTCCGGCCGCTTCCAGCGCGTGTCGTTCCAGTCGGCGCTGGAGATGTAGGCGGTGGAATACATCTGGTCCTGCGTCGCCCGGCCGCCCCAGTAGGACAGCGAGAAGGGCTGCTTGTTCCACACTTCCGACCAGTAGCCGTCGCCCGGCTCGCGCTTGATCTCGATCTTGATGCCGGCCTTGGCGCAGCTCTGCTGGTAGAGTTGGGCGGCGTCCACCGCGCCTGGGAAGGCGACGTCCGAGGTCCGCAGAAGGATCGAGCCGGAGTGGCCGGACTTCTTGTAGAATTCGGCCGCCTTCTCGGGGTCGAACTTGCGCTGCTCGATGTCGTCGGAAAACAGCGGATAGGCCTTGTTGACCGGCATGTCGTTGCCGACCTCGCCGTAGCCGCGCAGGATCTTGTCGAGCATCTCGTCGCGGTCCATGGCGAGCTTCAGCGCCATCCTGAGGTCGTTGTTGTCGAAGGGCGCGGTGTCGCAGAACATGTTGAAGGGATAGAAGCCGCGGCCCGACACGGTCTGGATGGTAACGCCCGGGACGCGCTTGATCAGGTCGACGATCTTCGGCTCGACGCGGTTGATCATGTTGACCTGGCCGCCCTGCAGCGCCGCGGTGCGTGCCGTCGGGTCGTTGATGACGACGATCTCCACCTGGTCGGCGTGGCCGAGCTTGTCGCCCTGCCAGTAGTTGGCGAACTTCTCGCCGCCGTAGCGCACGCCCGGCTCGTTGACGGTGACCTTGTAGGGACCGGCCGAGATGCCGGCGTTCGGGTTGTCCTTGCCGCCGTTCGGCTGGATGACGAGATGATAGTCCGCCATCAGGTAGGGGAAGTCGGCGTTGGCGTCCTTCAGCGTGACGACGACGGCCTCGCCGTCCACCTTCATCGTGTCGATGCCCTGCAGGATGCCGAGCGCGGCCGATTTCGACTTCTCGTCGGCATGGCGCTCGAGCGTCGCCATCACGTCGGCCGGCGCGACTTCCTTGCCGTCGTGGAACTGGATGCCCTTGCGGATCTTCATCGTCCAGGTCTTGGCGTCGGGGCTGGAACCGATCTCCTCGGCGATGCGGTTCTCCAGGCTGCCGTCGGGCTTCAGTTCGACCAGCAGTTCGCCCCAGCACTTGCCGAAACTGAAGTTCACCTGGGAAAGGTTCAGCGCCGGATCGAGCACGTTGGAGGACTCGCCGCCTTGCAGGCCGGCCTTGAGCATACCGCCCTTCACCGGCCCCTCGGCGCGGGCCGCGTCGGAAAGCAGCGTGTTGGCGAAGGCGGCACTGACGCCGAGGGCTGCCGCGCGGCCGAGAAAGTCGCGACGGCTGAGTTTTCCTCTGGCCACGCTGTGGCTCAGGAATTCGAGTTCTTTAGACATGGGTTCTCCTCACTGGACGGTTCGGCCGTAGCCATTCTTGTTTTTGTCAGGAGGATAATGGCCGTAAGGGAAACTCCAGCGCAAGGCCGAATGCGACATAGCGTGGCGTAAATGGTGTGTCGTGTTTGGACCAATCAGGGCCATTGCCGCAGGTGAGGACGGGTAACGCTTACCCGGATCTACCGGTCGTGGAGGCAGAAGGATCGCGCCGCCGCAGCGTTTCGGACGGCGCTTCGCCATATTGTTTCCGATAGGCGATCGCCGCCCGGCCGAGATGGCCGAGCCCGGCGACCAGCGCCGCGTCGGTGACCGACGCCTGGCCGCGTGGGTCGGTCAGCGCCGACCGGAACGCCTCCAGGCGTATCGTCTCGATCAGTTTCGTCAGCGTCACGCCCTTTTGGCGGCGGATGCCGTCCTGCAGCGAGCGCAGGCTGATGCCGGCTGCCTGCGCCACCTCCGCGACCGAAAACGAACGGTCCATATTGGCCCTTATCCAGTCTTGCGCGCGTGCGACCGCGTGCGAACCGGCCGGCGGCGACCGGTCCATGAGCGCGCTTTGCGAATGCGCCAAGGACATCAAGAGAAGCATGGCGAGGTCGTCGCCGAGCCGCGCGCGGTACGGCTCCGGTATTCCGGGCGCCTCCGCGCTTTCGGCCATCAGCCGCACATGGTTCATGAGCAGGCCGCCGACCGGGCCGATCGTGTCGATCTTGATGGCAAACTCGACAGGACCGCTGCGTCGGGCCGCCAGCGCCTCCCAGCGATCCTCCATTGCCCGCCGTTCGAGCAGCACGATCAGTTTGGCGCATCCGTCGGACCAGCGCATGCGGGTTGCCAGCGTTGGCGACAGCAGCGACGCCGACTGACCCGGCCTGACCTGCACCGTCTCCGTGCCGCAGCGCACCTCGGCGCTTCCGGCAATGGGGATTTGCAGCAGGAAGAAGTTCGACAGTTCGCCCGGGTCGATCTCGACCTCGCATCCGTAGCCGACCAGATTGAGGGAATAGAAGCCCTGCCGGACGGATCGGTGGACGGCATGGAAGCCCTCGCCGTGCCTGACGCCGGGCGAAAGGAAATGCGGGCAGAAGATGCGGCCGATTTCCTGCCGCGCCTCGTCGGGGCGGACCGTGTCCACCAGCGTATGGCGGGCCAGAAGATCGGGCAGTGAAGCAGCCTCCACGCAGGCAACCTTCCCAGTTGGCAGCAACTCCCATGCGGTTTGCGCGATCTGGATAGCGCCCACGCAATCCGGATAGCGCGCAGGACCCGTCTGCTCCACGCTCACGATAATTGAGATTTAAAGGAAATGCGAGCCCGTGCCGCACGGGTAACGCATTCCAGGGAACCGCGATGGAGAAACAGGATGTCTTCGGACCTCTTTCTGGCCGGCATGCGCAAGGTCGCCGGCGCCGTCACCGTCATCACCACCGTCTCCACTGATGGCGAAAGACGCGGCCTGACCGCGACCGCCGTATGCTCGCTTTCGGCAGAGCCGCCGTCGCTGATCGCCTGCGTCAACCGCAAGACCTGGGTCGCCCAGTTCGTGTCGAACACCAGCGTTTTCGCCGTCAACGTGCTCTCGCACGCCCAGGAAAACATCGCCCGCACCTTTGCCGGCCAGACGTCGCTGGCAGGTGGCGACCGCTTCATGGTCGGCGACTGGGAGGCCGGGCGCACCGGAGCGCCGATCGCCAAAGGCGCGCTTGCCTCCTTCGAATGCAGGCTGGAAAGACTGGTCGACCACGCAACCCACGCCATCCTGATCGGCCAGGTCGTCGACACCGTTCTGGGGGACGGCCATTCGCTTGTCTATCTCGACGGCGGCTTCTCCTCCGTACCGCGTGCGCTTTCGGCCGCCTGAGAATCGCAACACTCGCTTCGAAAGGAACACCCAATGAAGGGACTGGACGGCAAGACCGCTATCGTATCGGGAGGCGCGACGCTGATCGGCGAGGCCTGTGCGGCCACGCTCGCGAGCTACGGCGTCAATGTGGTGATCGCCGACATCAACGAGGTCGACGGCGCCGCAGCCGCCGGCAGGGTCGGCGCCAAGGCAAGCTTCCTGAGGACCGATATCACCAGCGACGACGACATCGCCGCCCTTGTCGAGGCGACCGTTAAGCGCCACGGCCGGCTCGACTATCTCGTCAACGTCGCCTGCACCTATCTCGACAACGGCGCCGAAACCGCCCGCGCCGACTGGCTGAAGGCGTTCGACGTCAACATCGTCGGCTCCATCGTGCTGATGGAGAAGGCGCGGCCGCATCTGGCGAAGAACAAGGGTGCCATCGTCAATTTCGGCTCGATCTCCTCGCGCGTCGCGCAGGTCGGCCGCTGGGTCTACCCCGTCTCCAAGGCGGCCATCCTGCAACTGACGCGCAATCAGGCGCTCGACCTGGCACCGGACGGCATCCGGGTGAACGCCGTATCGCCGGGTTGGACCTGGAGCAACATCATGAAGCAACTGTCCGGCGACGACCGCGCCAAGACCGACCGCGTGGCGGCTCCCTTCCACCTGCTGCGCCGCACCGGCGATCCGTCGGAAGTGGGCGAGGCGGTCACCTTCCTGCTTTCGGACGCCGCCAGCTTCATCACCGGCACCGATATCCGTGTCGACGGCGGCTACACCGCCATCGGCCCGGAACGCGTCGATCCGGCTATCCCGCTGCTCATGGAGTAGGCGGCTGTCGTAACCAGACAAGAAAAGGGGAATGCGATGAGCAATCGGAAGATCACCATCGTCGGCGGCGGCCAGTCCGGCCTGCAACTCGGCTGCGGCCTGCTGCGGCACGGCTACGACGTTACCATGGTCCAGAACCGCACCGGTGAGGACATCCGCAACGGCAAGATCATGTCCAGCCAGTGCATGTTCGACGTCTCTCTGCAGAACGAGCGCGACCTCGGCCTCGATTTCTGGGGCAAGGAATGCCCGACCGTCGATTCGATCAACTTCGTCGTGCCGGCGCCGGACGCGCCCGGCCAGAAGGCGATCGAGTGGAACGGCCTGCTCGACAGGCCCGCCCAGAGCGTCGACCAGCGGGTGAAGTTCCCGGCATGGCTGGAGGAATTCCAGCGTCGCGGCGGCAGGCTGGAGATCAGGGACGCCGGCATCGCCGAGCTCGAGGACTACGCCGTCCGCTCAGACCTCACCATCATTGCATCCGGCAAGGGCGACGTCGGCAAGCTGTTCGAACGCGACGCGGAAAAGTCGCCCTTCGACCGGCCGCAGCGCGCGCTGGCGCTGACCTATGTGAACGGCATGGCGCCGCGCGCCGATCATTCGGCGGTCAATTTCAACCTCATTCCCGGTGTCGGCGAGTATTTCACCTTTCCCGGCCTCACCACCACCGGTCCGTGCGATATGATGGTGTTCGAGGGCATTCCCGGCGGTCCGATGGATTGCTGGAAGGACGTCAAGACGCCGGCCGAGCACCTGGCGCGCTCGAAATGGGTCCTCGACACCTTCCTGCCGTGGGAGGCCGAGCGCTCGCGCAACATCGAATTGACCGACGCCAACGGCATCCTCGCCGGCGCCTTTCCGCCCACCGTGCGCAAGCCGGTCGGCCGGCTGCCTTCGGGCGCGATCGTGCTTGGCCTCGGCGACGC
>JBQCHN010000383.1:0-2667 GCA_051954615.1 Mesorhizobium sp.
GGCCAGCCGGAGCGCTACCGCATCATCACCTTCGAAGGCGCCTTCCATGGCCGCACGCTGGCGACGATCGCCGCCGGCGGCCAGCAGAAATACCTCGAAGGCTACGGTCCCAAGGTGGACGGCTTCGACCAGGTGCCGTTCGACGACCTCAGGGCGGTCGAAAAGGCGATCACCGCAGAGACCGCCGCCATCCTGCTCGAACCGGTGCAGGGCGAAGGCGGCATCCGCGACTTCCCCATGCAGTCGCTCAAGCGCCTCAGGCAGCTCTGCGACGAGCGCGGCCTTTTGCTGATCTTCGACGAGGTCCAGTGCGGTATCGGCCGTACCGGCAAGCTGTTCGCCTACGAGTGGGCGGGCGTCGAACCCGACCTGATGGCGATCGCCAAGGGCATCGGCGGCGGCTTCCCGGTGGGTGCGTGCCTGGCCACCGACGAGGCGGCCAAGGGCATGACCGCCGGTGTCCACGGCACCACCTTCGGCGGCAATCCGCTCGCCATGGCGGTCGGCAATGCCGTGCTCGACGTCGTGCTGGAGCCGGGTTTCCTCGACGAGGTCAACCGCAAGGCGCTTCTGTTCAAGCAGGGGCTGGCGGCCGTCGCCGACGAATATCCGCAGGTGATCGAGGGAATCCGCGGCAGCGGCCTGATGCTCGGGCTGAAATGCACCATGCCCAACGGCAAGGTGAACATGGCGCTGCGCGACCAGCATCTGCTGGCCGTGCCGGCCGGCGACAACGTCATCCGCTTGCTGCCGCCGCTGACCGTCACCGACGCCGAGATTCAGGACGCGCTGGCCCGCATCCGGACCGCGGCCGGCAGCCTTGCGAAAGCGGCTTCGGCCGCCGCCGAATAAGCCGGACGCCATCATGACGCTTCGCCACTTCACCGACCTTTCAACCGTTTCCGAAACCGACCTGCGCTCGATGCTCACCGACGCGTCGGCACGCAAGGCCCGCCTCAAGGCCGGCGAACGTTCGCGCCCGCTCGACGGCAAGGTGCTGGCGATGATCTTCGACAAGCCCTCGACGCGCACGCGCGTGTCGTTCGACGTCGGCATGCGCCAGCTCGGCGGCGAGACGATCATGCTGACCGGCACCGAAATGCAACTCGGCCGCTCCGAGACGATCGCCGACACGGCCAAGGTGCTGTCGCGGTACGTCGACGCGATCATGATCCGCACGACGTCGCACGACCGACTGGCCGAACTGACCGAGAACGCCACGATTCCCGTCATCAACGGGCTGACGGATGACACGCATCCCTGCCAGCTCATGGCCGACATCATGACCTTCGAGGAGCATCGCGGACCGGTCGCTGGCAAGACCTTTGCCTGGACCGGCGACGGCAACAACGTGCTGCATTCGCTGCTCGAAGCCTCGGCGCGTTTCCGCTTCAACCTCAACGTGGCGGTACCGCAGGGGAGCGAACCGGGAGAGAAATTCGTCGACTGGTCGCGCGCCAACGGCGGGCTCATCGAGTTCAAGAAGACGGCGCAGGAAGCCGTGCGCGATGCCGACTGCGTGGTCACCGACACCTGGGTGTCGATGGGCGCCGAGCATCGCGCGCGCGGCCACAACGTCTTCATACCCTATCAGGTGAACGCGGCGTTGATGAAGCAGGCCAAGCCGGACGCGCTGTTCATGCACTGCCTGCCGGCGCATCGCGGCGAGGAAGTCACCGACGAGGTCATCGACGGACCGCATTCCGTCGTCTTCGACGAGGCCGAGAACCGGCTGCATGCGCAGAAGGCGGTGCTCGCCTGGTGCCTTGGGGCATAGGGAGGGGCGCTTGAACGGCGACAGGGTGATGCCTATCTCCGGCGCATCACCTCAAAGTCTAGCGCCATTGGCGGCGTGCCATCGTGAGGGATGGCAGGGCCGGCCGGAGATCCTGTCATGTTGGAAGCAATCACCGTGAGTGAACACGAAACAAGGCTGGGCGAGTTCGACCACGCCGGCGACGACCATGTGGTCCCCTTCGAGGTCGGCCCGCTCGACGTGCGCGGCCGCGCCGTGCAGCTTGGCTCTGTCCTGGACGCCATACTGGCGCGCCATGCCTATCCCGAACCGGTAGCGCGGCTGCTGGCCGAGGCCTGCGTGCTTACCGTGCTGCTCGGCACGTCGCTGAAGTTCGAGGGCAAGTTCATCCTGCAGACCCGCACCGACGGGCCGATCGACATGCTGGTGGCGGATTTCTCGACGCCCGACGCGCTGCGCGCCTATGCCCGCTTCGACGCGGACCGGCTGGCGGCGCTTGTGGCGGCCGGCGAGGTCTCGGACGCGACGCTGCTCGGCACCGGCGTACTGGCGCTGACCATCGACCAGGGCCAGCACACGCAGCGCTATCAGGGCATCGTACAGCTCGACGGCATCTCGCTGGAGGAAGCCGCAAGGATTTATTTCCGCCAGTCGGAGCAGATCCCGACGGACGTTCGCCTTGCCGTAGCCAGGCAGGTCCTGCCCGGCGGACGCCAGCAATGGCGCGCCGGCGGCCTGCTGACGCAGTTCCTTCCCGAGGCACCGGAGCGCATGCGCGTGCCGGACCTGCCCGGCGGCGACGGCGACACGGCGGAAGCCGTGCACGATCCGGTCGACAACGCCTGGCAGGAAGCCACCATGCTGGCAGGCACGGTCGAGCCGGCGGAACTGGTCGATCCGACCGTCGGCGC
>JBQCHN010000384.1:0-3480 GCA_051954615.1 Mesorhizobium sp.
CCGAAGGCGGCGGAGGAACGGGCGCAACTGGTGCTCGCCGCAATGCAGGACGAGGGCATGGTCTCGGCCAAGCAAGTCGCCACCGCCATGAGCGCACCGGCGACGCGTGCCCCGTCCTACTGGACCGGCTCGGAGAACTACGTCGCCGATACGGTGATGGAGGAACTGCCCGACCTGATCGGCGAGGTGCAGGGCGACATCGTCGTCGACACGACGGTGGACCTCACCTTGCAGAAGATCGCCGAGAAGTCGATCCGCGAGCTGATTGACCAGAACGGCAAGAAGCTCAATGTCAGCCAGGGCGCTCTCGTTTCCATCGACAGTTCCGGCGCGGTGCGCGCCATGGTCGGCGGCTACGACTATTCGACCAGCCAGTTCGACCGCGCCTCGGAAGCGAAACGCCAGCCGGGCTCGGCCTTCAAGCCCTTCGTCTACATGGCCGCACTCGAAGCCGGGCGCACGCCCGACAGCGTTCGCAACGACGCGCCGATCAGGATCGGCAAATGGACGCCGACCAATTTCGGCGGCAAGTACTACGGCAAGGTGACGCTGGCGACGGCGCTGGCGAAGTCGCTCAACTCAGTCGCCGCCCAGCTCACCATGGAAGTCGGCCCGAACGCGGTCGTCGAGGCGGCGCACCGCATGGGTATCCAGTCGGACCTCACGGCGAACACTTCGATCGCGCTCGGCACGTCGGAAGTCACGCCGCTGGAGCTGACGGCAGCCTACGTGCCCTTCGCCAACGGCGGTTACCGGCCCGAGATTCATTTCATCCGCCGCATCACCACCGCCGACGGCAAGCTTCTCTATGCCAACGACGGCGGCAACACGCCGCGTGTCGTCAAGCCCGAGATCGTCGGCATGATGAACTCGATGATGGCAGGTACGGTAGAGGTCGGCGGCACGGCGAAGAAGGCGGCCTTCGGCTGGCCGTCCGCCGGCAAGACCGGCACCAGCCAGAATTCGCGCGATGCCTGGTTCGTTGGCTACACGGCGAACCTCACCACCGGCGTATGGTTCGGCAACGACAACGGCTCGCCGATGAAGAAGGTGACGGGCGGCACGCTGCCGGCGCAGGCCTGGCATGAATTCATGCTGGCCGCGCATGAGGGCGTCCCGGTCAAGCAACTGCCCGGCGGCTGGAAACGGGCGCCCGCCGACGCCATCGTCCAGGACGACGGCCCCGCCCCGGTGCCGTCCGCCGCGGTTGGCGCCGGACAGGCCCGGCAAGCGGTTCCGACGGCGTCGAGACAACCGCCGCAGCCGGCAACCGAGACGGTCGATGCCGGCGGCTTCGGCATGCCGGCCGAGGATACGGCTCCGACCGCCTCGATCAGGCGGCCGGTGCCGCCGGGCGACGTCGGCGGTCCGTTGAAGAAAAAGAGCACCTCCATCCTCGACATCCTGAGCGGCGGCTGAAGGTACGTCACGGCCGCGTTCGTCAGGCTGCCTTCAGTATGGCCTCGATGTCCCAGACCGGCTGGTTGGTCAGCGTTTTCGGGATTTCGGCGGTGAGCCGGTCCAGCACTTCCTTGTGCAGCTTCTTGCGCATTTCGCCCAGCACCCGTGGTGGAGCGACCAGCACCAGTGCGTCGAACGTTCCAGCATGCGCAAGTTTATAAAGTCGTTCGGCGATGTCGTCGGCGAAGCGCTCCTTGCTCAGCCGGTGCCAATCGGTTTCGGCGAAGGCGCTGTTGTGCGGCGAGGGGCCGTTGCTATAGCGGCCGGGGCGCTCAGCGCCCTGCTCGCGCGTGGCCGGATTGTCCTGCGCCATTTCCTGCACGAGCTGGAAATCCGGGAATTTCGCGTCGCCCTCGTTCTTAAGGAACAATGCCTTTTCACCGTCGGCGACGACCACCCACAAACCGCGCTTGAGAATGACATTGTTCATGTTTTTTCCTTCCGCATCGGGATTGTCCAGGCCGTGAACGGCTACTGGCCAAACGTGTGGACATGGCCACGGTTCCGGCCATCGATGCGCGAGGATGAGCGAAGCAGCTTAATTCTACTAACTTAGTAGAAATTAGAATGGGCGGCCTGTCTTCTTGCCGACCGGCAGGCCATTATCGAAGCTCGCGCAAGAACACGGAATTTTTTTCTTCGGCCTTTCCCGCAATCGGAAAAGCGATTGTGTTGGATGCCGACGAGCGCGAGTGCGTTGCTTCTGAAAGCCGGCTCCCGCCGGTAGAAATTCCGTTCCATGCGGAATTTTGCAATGCATCATCCAATCAGTCTCGGCCAACCTGAGCATCCTCGATCCGGCAAACTGAACGCCTTCCCCGTTTTCATGCGGATGGAAGGCCGTCTCGTCGTCATCGTCGGCGGTGGCGAGGAAGCGCTGGCCAAGGCGCGGCTACTGGCGCAGTCGAGCGCTGCGTTGCGCATCGTGGCGGCTGAAACGGAGCCGGTGCTGGCTGCCTTCGTCGCCGACCACGGGCTGGAGCATGTCGCCGCCGCTTACGCGCCGGATCACCTCGTCGGCGCGGTCATGGTGTTCGCCGCCAGCGGCGAGGAAGCGCTGGACGCCCGCGTCTCGGCCGATGCGCGCCGGCTGGGCATCGCCGTCAACGCGGTCGATCGGCCGGAACTGTGCGACTTCTTCATGCCGGCGCTGGTCAACCGCGCGCCGGTCGCCGTGGCCATCGGTACGGAAGGGGCAGGGCCGGTGCTCGCCCAAATGATCCGCGCCCGCATCGACCGCATGCTGGCACCGTCGCTCGGGCCGCTGGCGGCGCTCGCGGCCTCCATGCGCGAGACGGCCGAGCGGCTGCTGCCGAGGGGCAATCGTCGCCGCCGCTTCTGGGCCGAGTTCTTCGCCGGTGCGCCGGCGCGCGCCGCCGCTGCCGGCGACATGGCCGGCGCACGCGATGCCGCGGCCGGTCTGCTCGGCGCTGATGCGGCCGCCGCCGGCCATGTCGCGCTGGTCGGCGCCGGACCAGGCGCGGAGGATCTGCTCACCCTGCGCGCACAGCGTCTTTTGATGGAAGCCGACGTCATCCTCTACGACGCGCTGGTGCCGGAAGCGGTCGTCGCCATGGGCCGGCGCGATGCCGAGCGCCTATCGGTGGGCAAGCGCAAGGGCTGCCACTCCAAGACGCAGGCCGAGATCAACACCCTGCTGGTCTCGCTCGGGCGCGAAGGCAAGCGCGTCGTGCGGCTGAAGAGCGGCGATCCGCTGGTGTTCGGCCGCGCCGGAGAGGAGATGGCCGCGCTGCGCGAAGCCGGCATCGCCTATGAGGTGGTGCCGGGCGTCACCGCCGCCTTTGCCGCCGCCGCCGATTTCGAACTGCCGCTGACGCTGCGCGGCGTCACCTCGTCGATGGTCTTCACCACCGGCCACGATCTCAAGGGCGGCACGCTGCCGGATTGGGCGAAGCTCGCCATTTCCGGCGCCACCGTCGCCGTCTACATGGGCCGCTCGGTGGCGGCCGACGTCGCCGGACGGCTGATCGCGGCCGGGCTTTCGCCCGATACGGCTGT
>JBQCHN010000385.1:0-4058 GCA_051954615.1 Mesorhizobium sp.
AGCTGATCCGATCATCGTCCACCCCGACATCCGCCGCATCCTGATGACGATGAAGGCCTGGAACGAGGCCGGCCGCGCCTTCATGCTGTGGACGGCGCTGAAGTCCGACATCGCCCACCGCTCGCCCGACCAGAAGGACCGGCAGGCGGCCGACGATATGCTGGGCCTGATGACGCCGGTGCTGAAGGGCGTGCTCACCGACAAGGGCTTCGAGCACGCCGCGACGGCCCAGCAGGTCTTCGGCGGCCACGGCTATATCGAGGAAAACGGCATGAGCCAGTTCGTGCGCGATGCCCGCATCGCCATGATCTATGAGGGCGCCAACGGTATCCAGGCGCTCGACCTCGTCGGCCGCAAGCTGGCGATGAACGGCGGCCGCGCCATCCAGGCCTTCTTCAAGGAAGTCGGCGATTTCTGCGAGGAGAACCGTTCCGACGAGAAGATGGCGCCCTTCACCAAGGCGCTGAAGAAGGGGCTGAACGATTTGCAGGCCGCTTCGTTGTGGCTGATGCAGAACGGCATGAAGAACCCCGACAATGCGGGTGCCGCCTCGACCGACTACATGCACCTCACCGGCCTCGTCGTGCTGGGCTACATGTGGGGCCTGATGGCGAAGACCGCTGAAGCCGCACTCGCGGCCGGCGCCGGCGACGGGGCTTCCTTCTACGAGAACAAGCTCACCACGGCGCGCTACTTCATGGAGCGCGTCATGCCCGAAAGCGCCGCCCACCTCGCTCGCATCTCCTCGGGCGCGGACAGCATGATGGCGCTGCCGGCGGAGGCGTTTTAAGGTGGACTGCACGGGCGTCCCCCTCCCCCTTGAGGGGAGGGTGGCCCGAAGGGCCGGGAGGGGTCCGCGCGGCAATGCGCCGACGTTTGCCCTTCTCGGATGCCGGACATGGAGGATTGCAGTGCCTCGCACCCGCATCAGCTTCGAAATGCGCCAGAAAGCTCGCGCGCTCCGTCTGCGCGCCACGAAAGCGGAGTCCTTGCTCTGGTATGAATTGCGGGCGTTCAGGCCTGAAGGACTCGTCTTCCGTCGCCAGCAGCCGATCGGACCGTATATTGTCGATTTCGTCTGCGCGTCGGCCAAATTGATTGTCGAGGTCGATGGTGATTTTCATGAAACCGATGCGGGCAAGCGGCACGATGCCAATCGGGATTCCTACCTGCATTCGCTCGGCTATTTTATTCTCAGGGTCGATGAGCCGGATGTGATGAACAATGCGTGGCACGTCGGCCAGTTAGTGAAGGACAAGGTTGAGGCCGTCGCCGCCGACCCCTCCCGGCCGCTGCGCGGCCACCCTCCCCTCAAGGGGGAGGGGAACGACGGAGCGACTCCATGACCAATCCCGCCGAAGTGCTCGGACTGCCAAAACCTGTATGGATCACCGAAGACGTCGCCATGCTCTACGACATGGCGCATCGCTTCTTGGTTGACGAGATCGCGCCGCACTACGACGCCTACGAGAAGAACGAGATCGTCGATCGTTCGGCTTGGGAGAAGGCGGGCGGGGCCGGACTTCTGTGCGCCTCCATGCCGGAGGAATATGGCGGTGCCGGCGGTACGTTCGCGCATGAAAGCGCCATCATCGAAGCGATCGGCCATGTCGGCGTCGACGGTTTCGGCATCGGCCTGCATAACGCAATCGTCGCCCCCTACATCCTCCACTACGGCTCGGAAGAGCAGAAGAAGAAGTGGCTGCCGAGGATGGCGAGCGGCGAGCTGATCGGCGCCATCGCCATGACCGAGCCCGGCGCCGGTTCCGACCTGCAAGGCGTCAAGACACGCGCCGAAAAGGCCGGCAACCAGTACCGCATCAACGGCTCGAAAACCTTCATCACCAACGGCCAGAACGCCAACCTGATCGTCGTCGTCACCAAGACCGATCCGGCCAAAGGTGCCAAGGGCACGTCGCTTATCGTGGTCGAGACGGACGAGGTGGAAGGCTTCGAGCGCGGCCGCAACCTCGACAAGATCGGCCTGAAGGCCAACGACACCTCCGAACTGTTCTTCAACGACGTTGCCGTGCCGACCGCCAACCTGCTCGGGGCCGAGGAGGGGCAGGGTTTTATCCAGCTCATGCAGCAATTGCCGCAGGAGCGGTTGATGATCGGCACGACGGCCATCGCCATGGCCGAGCGGGCTCTGGCCGCGACGATCGACTACGTCAAGGAACGGCAGGCTTTCGGCCAGAAGATCATCGATTTCCAGAACACCCAGTTCAAGCTGGCGGAACTGAAGACCGAGATCACCATCGGCCGCACCTTCTACAACGATTGCGTGGCGCGCCACATTGCCGGCGGGCTCGATCCCTCTACGGCGTCCATGGCCAAGTACTGGCTGTCGGATTTGCAGGGCAGGGTGGTCGACGAATGCCTGCAACTGTTCGGCGGCTATGGCTATATGAATGAGTATCCGATCGCCCGCATGTACCGCGACGCCCGCGTCCAGCGCATCTACGGCGGCACCAACGAGATCATGAAATTGCTGATCGCGCGCTCGCTCTGACGCGACCAGCCACCCGAGGAGACGAAGAATGGCCGAGGCTTATATCTACGACGCCGTGCGCACGCCGCGCGGCAGGGGCAAGAAGGACGGATCGCTGCACGAAGTGCCGGCGGTGCGCCTTGCTGCGAAGACGCTGGAAGCCGTGCGCGACCGCAACGGCCTCGATACGTCGACTGTCGACGACATCATCTTCGGCTGCGTCGATCCGGTCGGCGAGGCCGGTGCGGTCATCCCGCGCGCCGCCGCCTTCGAGGCCGGCTATGACGACAAGGCGCCGGGCATGCAGATTTCGCGCTTCTGCGCTTCGGGCCTGGATGCCGTCAATTTCGGCGCCGCCAAGATCGCGCAGGGGGCGGATGACATCGTCATCGCCGGCGGTGTGGAATCGATGAGCCGTGTCGGCATGGGTGCCGCCGGTGGCGCCTGGTTCATGGACCCCTCGGTTGGCCTGCCGGGCTGGTTCGTGCCGCAGGGGATCTCGGCCGACCTGATCGCCACCAAATACGGCTTTTCCCGCGATGACGTCGACGCCTATGCGGTGGAGAGCCAGAAGCGCGCCGCCCACGCCTGGGAAAAGGGCTGGTTCAAGAATTCGGTGATCCCGATCAAGGACCAGAACGGGCTGACCATCCTCGACCATGACGAGCACATGCGTCCCACTACTGACATGCAGTCGCTGGCCGCGCTCAACCCCTCCTTCGTCATGCCCGGCGAAATGGGCGGCTTCGACGCGGTCGCGGTGCAGAAGCACCCCGAGATCGAGGAGGTGAACCACGTTCACCACGCCGGCAATTCCTCCGGCATCGTCGACGGCGCGGCCGCCGTGCTGCTCGGCTCGAAAAAGGCCGGCAAGGCGATGGGGCTGAAGCCGCGCGCCCGCATCCGCGCCTTCGCCAACATCGGTTCCGAGCCGGTGCTGATGCTGACCGGCCCGGTGGACGTGACGGAAAAGCTTTTGAAGCGCGCGAAGATGAAGACCTCCGACATCGACCTGTTCGAGCTGAATGAGGCCTTCGCGTCGGTCGTGCTGCGCTACATGCAGGCTTTCGAGATTCCGCACGACAAGATCAACGTCAACGGCGGCGCCATCGCCATGGGCCACCCGCTCGGTGCCACCGGCGCGATGATCTTGGGCACCGTGCTGGACGAGCTTGAACGGCGCGACCTCAACACCGCGCTGGTGACGCTGTGCATCGGCGCCGGCATGGGCACCGCCACCATCATTGAACGCGTCTGAGCCGACCCGAGGGAGACAGGATATGACCTACAAGAACTTCTCCGTCGAAACCGACGCCGACGGTATCGCGCTCGTCACCTGGGACATGCCGGACCGGTCCATGAACGTCTTCACCGAGGAGGTGATGGACGAGCTGGACAGGATCATCGACCATGTCGTGGCCGATGCCGCCGTCAAGGGCGCGGTCATCACGTCGGGCAAGGAAACCTTCTCCGGCGGCGCGGACCTGACGATGCTGAAGCGCCAGCTCGAGCGCTTCCACGCCGAGCGGGCGAAGAACCCGGAAGCGGCGACGAAGATGCTGTTCGA
>JBQCHN010000386.1:0-39749 GCA_051954615.1 Mesorhizobium sp.
AGGGGCTGGAGACGCTGCCGGTGCGCGTGCGCCAGCAGACGGAGTCGGCCGGCAAGATCGCCGACGTGCTTGCCGATCATGCCAAGATCGCGCGCGTCATCTATCCCGGCCGCGCCGACCACCCGCAGGCCGAGATCGTCAGGAAGCAGATGAAGGGCGGCTCGACGCTGATCTGCCCCGACGTCAAGGGCGGCAAGGCGGCGGCGTTTGCCTTCCAGAACGCACTCGACATCATCCTCATCACCAACAATCTCGGCGACGCCAAGAGCCTGATCACCCATCCGGCGACGACCACGCACAAGAACCTCACCGACGAGGCGCGCGCCGAACTCGGCATCGGACCCGGCACGCTGAGGCTCTCGGTCGGGCTGGAGGACGCCGACGACCTGATCGAGGACATTGCGCAGGCACTCGACCGGGCGTAGCTAACCCTCAAGCCAAGGATTTCGGCGCCGCGTTGCGCCATGCCATCTGCATGGCGTGGCCGAGCGTCGCCGCATCGATCCTGTCCAGCGCCACCAGCGTCCAGCCTTTCAGGCCCCATGAGCCGGCAACCGGCACGAACTGGCCCGCCACCGTTTCCTTGAACAACTGCTGCTGGTCCGGCGTCAGCTTCAGGACCGCGCGGCGGTCTTTCTCGCGCCATGTCGCAAAGATCCTGCCACGCACGCGAAAATCGGTGACGTCGAAATGGCCGCCTTGCTCGGCCTCGGGAAGGCCGAGCGCCATGGCGCGAAAGTCTTCTGCACTGGTCATGCCGATCTCCGCAGCCGTCATGCCCGGCAGGAGCGCGCGACCGCGCCCGGCACCTATCCTTGCGGACATATTGACCACGGCCCCGCCGGGTCCACAATACCGACGGTCAGAGTCGGGAGAATGTCATGTATCGCGCCGTCACCCGCAACATCGAAGTCGAGGTGGAGCCCTTCTACATGGAGGATCGCTCCGACCCCGATACCGGCCGCTATGTCTGGGGCTATCGCATCACCATCGAGAACAGGTCCGAGGAGTTCGTCCAGCTCCTGACTCGCTATTGGCACATCACCGACGCGGAAGGGCGCGTGGAGGAAGTGCGCGGCCCGGGCGTCGTCGGCGAGCAGCCGGAACTCAATCCCGGCGACAGCTTCCAGTACACCTCCGGCTGCCCGCTTTCGACGCCGTCCGGCATCATGGTCGGCCACTACACCATGCGCAATGCGCAGGGCGACCTGTTCGACATCGCCGTGCCTGCCTTCTCGCTCGACCTGCCGAACACGATGCGGACGGTCAACTGAACTGGTGCTTATTGGCTCGCCGCTAGCGCGATGGCCGCGCGCAGGTCCTCGATGCCGCCGCCCTTTTCCGATGATGTCGCCAGGACGGCGGGAAAGGCCGCCGGGCGCCGGCGGATTTTTTCAAGCGTCTCGTCGATCAGGCGGGGGACGCCGGCGGCCTTGATCTTGTCCGTCTTTGTCAGCACGATCTGGTAGGAGACGGCGGCCTTGTCGAGCAGCGACAGCACCTCCTCGTCGTTTGTCTTGATGCCGTGGCGGGCGTCGATCAGCACATAGACGCGCTTCAGCGTCGAGCGTCCGCGCAGGTAGTCGAACACCAGCTTGGTCCAGCGGTCGACCTGGTCCTTCGGCGCCTGCGCGTAGCCGTAGCCCGGCATGTCGACCAGCGCGACCGGCGGCAGGTCGGCGCCTTCGCCGGAATAGCCGTCCGGCACGAAATAGTTCAGCTCCTGTGTCCGGCCCGGCGTGTTTGACGTGCGCGCCAGCCCCTTCTGGCCGGTCAGCGCGTTGATGAGCGAGGATTTGCCGACATTTGAGCGGCCGGCGAAGGCGATTTCCGGCGGCCCTTCCGGCGGCAGGAATTTCATCGCCGGAACGCCGCGGATGAAAATCCACGGCTGCTCGAAAGCCTCGGGCGCGATTGTCGTGGGCGCGTTCAAGATGCCGTCTCCAGTGCTTCGATGTCGGCGCCACGGATGGCGGCGAGGTTGCGGCTTATCTTGTCCGCCGGCCAGTCCCACCACGCCGCGTCGATGAGGCGCGCGACGGTTCGCTGGTCGAAGCGCATCTTCACCACCTTGGCCGGATTGCCGGCGACGACGGCGTAGGGCGGCACGTCATGCGTGACCACCGACTTGGCAGCAACGATGGCGCCGTGGCCGATTGAGATGCCCGGCATGACGATCGCCTCCATGCCGATCCAGACATCGTTGCCGATCACCGTGTCGCCTCGGTTCTCCTTCTGCCACGTGGCGACGTCGAAGCCTTCCTCCCAGCCGTGACCGAAGATGTTGAAGGGATAGGTCGAGAAGCCGGACATGGCGTGGTTGGCGCCGTTCATGATGAAGCGCGCGCCTTCGGCGATGGCGCAGAACTTGCCGATCACCAGCCTGTCGCCGATGAACGGATAATGGTGCAGCACGCATTTCTCGATGAATTTGTCCGGCCCGTCCGGGTCGTCGTAGTAGGTGTAGTCGCCGATCTCGACATTCTCGGCCTCGATCAGCGGCTTCAGAAAGCCGACGCGCGGGTGCATGGCGATCGGATGCTTGATCTCGGGATTGGGTCCGGTCATGGCGGGCTCGTCCGTGGTCTGTAGGCTTTCAAGCATAGCGGCGGGGCGCCGAAAGACAAAAGGCCCCGGAATGTCCGGGGCCTTTGTCCGGTCGATGCGGAACGCCGGCTATTCCGCCGGCGACGGTTTCTTCTTGAACATGCCCGCCAGGTTGTCCCACAGCTCGATCTTGACGCCCTGGCGCTTCATGATGACGCCCTGCTGGATGATCGACAGCGTGTTGTTCCAGGCCCAGTAGATGACCAGTCCGGCGGGGAAGCCGGCCATCATGAAGGTGAACACCACCGGCATCCAGGTAAAGATCATCGCCTGCGTCGGGTCCGGCGGTGCCGGGTTCATGCGCATCTGCAGGAACATGGTGATGCCCATCACCACTGCCCAGACGCCGAGATGCGGCAGGAAGGCGGGGGCCGCGAAGGGCAGCAGTCCGAACAGGTTGAAGATCGACGTCGGGTCGGGTGCTGCGAGATCGTGGATCCAGCCGAAGAACGGCGCATGCCGCATCTCGATGGTGATGTAGAGCACCTTGTAGAGCGCGAAGAACACCGGGATCTGCAGCGCCACCGGCCAGCAGCCGGCGATCGGGTTGATCTTCTCGGTCTTGTAGAGCTCCATCATGGCCTTCTGCTGGGCCATCTTGTCGTCCGCGTACTTCTCGCGGATCTCGACCATCTTAGGCTGCACCTTCTTCATGTTCGCCATCGATTTGTAGGACTTGTTGGCGAGCGGGAAGAACACCGCCTTCACCAGAACGGTGGTGGCGATGATGGCGAGGCCGAAATTGCCGAAGAACTTGTAGAGCGTGTCAATCAGCCAGAACATCGGCTTGGTGATGAAATAGAACCAGCCCCAGTCGATCAGCAGGTCGAACTGGCGGATATGGCGGTCCTGCTCGTAGGTGTTGACGGTGGAAACCTCCTTGGCGCCGGCGAAAACCAGCGTCTGCAAGGTGGCCGACTGGCCGGGCGCGAGCGCGATCTGGTCGGACAGGTAGTCCGACTGGTAGCGCGTGCGGCCGTCGTCGAAGAAGCCGAAGCGCGGCTGGAAGGGCTGCTTCGTCGACGGTACCAGCGTCACCGCCCAGTATTTGTCGGTGATGCCGAGCCAGCCGTCGGTGGACTTGCCCGGCGTGACCTGCTTGTCCTTCTCGATGGCGGCGTATTTGATCTCCTGCAGCCCTTCCGAGCCGGTGACGCCGATCAGGCCTTCATGCAGCACGTAGGTGCTGCGGTCGTCGGGCTTCTCGTAGCGCGTCACGCGGCCGTAGTTGGCGAGCGAGACGGGGGCGCTGCCGCCGTTGCTCACCGTATCGTCGACCGTGAACATGTATTCCTGGTCGACCGAAATGGTGCGCTTGAAGGTCACGCCCTTGTCGTTGGTGTAGCTCAGCGTCACCGGCGTCGTCGGCGTCAGCGTTGCGTTGCCGTCCACGGTCCACACCGTGTCCGGTCCCGGCAACGTGCCGGCCCCGGGCGTGCCTGAAAAGCCGATCTCGGCGAAATAACCGTCCTTCAGCGTGTACGGGTTGAGCAGTTCGATCTCGGGCGAATTGGGATCGATCGTCTCGCGGTAGTGCTTGAGCTTGAGGTCGTCGAGACGCGCGCCGGTCAGGTTGATCGAGCCTTGCAGGCTGGGCGTGTCGATCGTGACGCGGCCGGTCTGCGCCAGCGCCTGCTCGCGGCTGAGCGTGGCGGCGGCGCCTGCGCCCGGCGCATTCGGGATCGCGCCCGGCTGGGCCGGCGTCTCGGCTCCGGCCGCGGGGGCCGTGCCCTCGGCAGGCTTCTTGTCCTGGTCGCGCGCCGCCTCGATCTGGGCGGCCTCACGTTGCTTCTCGATGCGCGGGTTCATGTAGAACACCTGCCACAAGGTCAGGATCAGCACCGACAGCGCGATGGTGATGAAGAAGTTGCGGTTTTTTTCCATCGAGAACCCTGGTCCCTATTTTCCGCCGATCCTGCGGGAAAGTTCGGCCCTGATGAGGCCGAAGGGCGCGTCGAGCGCTTCCGCGCGCCCGACGATCACATAGTCATTGCCGGGCGCCATGTCAGCGGCGGCGGCGGTCCGCACCGCTTCTTTCAGGCGCCGGCGGATGCGGTTTCGCACGACCGCGTTGCCGACCTTGGTCGTCACGGTATAGCCGACGCGCGGCGCGCCGTCGTCGCCGCGCCGCAGCACTTCCATGAGGAAAAGCCGCCCACGGCGCTTTTCACCGCGCCGGACGGCCAGGAATTGCGCGCGCTTCAGCAGCCGTTCGGGGCCTCGCCCGATGGGCTTGCCCACGGGCTTGCCGGGAGCGGGCAACGGATGTCTGCCGGTCAGGCGCTGAGACGCTTGCGGCCACGGTTGCGGCGGGCGGCGATGACGCCCCGGCCGCCCTTGGTGGCCATGCGGGCGCGGAAACCGTGCCGGCGCTTGCGGACGAGCTTGGAGGGTTGGTAGGTACGCTTCATTTGTTTAAATACCGCGGAGTGCGGCCCTTCTTGGTTCTGCCACGTCTGTAACAGGAGCTGTGCCCGGCCTGCCGCTCGGTTCGGCGCACCCGAAAGCGCGCCGGGACTGGCTGGTCCGTGCGTGGCCGGGCTTATAGGGTCAAAGGGGGTGCGAAGTCAATCGGGGCTTGGGCGGGGCCGGAGCTGCGCCTGCGCCCCGCCAAAGGCCAAATTGGCAAAAGCCGCGCGATCACCTATTTTTGAAGCGACAGTCCTGATACCCGGACCCCGCATGAGCGCCGACCCATCAGCAGACCGGCAGGAGGCCGATCGATCCGCCGCCGCCCGCACCGTGCCGCTGGCGCGCGGCCTCTCGGTCAAGCTGCTCCTGCTCACCATCGCCTTCGTCCTGTTGGCCGAGGTGCTGATCTTCCTGCCCTCGGTGGCGAGCTATCGCATGGCGTGGCTGAAGGAGAGGCTGGGCACCGCTGCCGCAGTCTCGGTCGTGCTGGTGCAGGGCGACCCGCAAAGCCTGTCGCGTGCCGCCCAGGACGACGTGCTGGCCGCCATGGGCGCCACCGCGATTGCCGTGCGCGACGGCGGCGTCTCGCGCCTGCTGGCGGTGGCCGACATGCCGCCCAGCGTGGACGAGCATATCGCCGTCGCCGACACCGGCATGGCTGAGGCGATTGCCGGCGCGCTCGACACGCTGGTGTTCGGCGGCGAGCGCATGCTGCGTGTCTACGGCCCCGTTGGCGACAGCGACAAGGAGTTCGAGCTGATCATGCCGGACCGCCGGCTGCGCGAGGCGATGCTCACCTATTCGCGCACCGTGGCCCTCATCGCGCTGTTGCTCTCGCTGTTCACCGCCACCCTGGTCTATGCCGCGATCGACCGCATCATGATCCGGCCGATCCGCGCCATGACACGCTCCATGCTGTCCTTCTCCGAGGCGCCGGACGATCCGTCCCGCGTCATCAGTCCCGCCGCCCGGGCCGATGAGATCGGCGTGGCCGAGCGTGAGTTGTCGATGATGCAGGAACGCCTGCAAAGGATGCTGGCCGAGCAGAAGCATTTGGCCGACCTCGGCCTTGCGGTCTCCAAGATCAACCATGACATGCGCAACATCCTGGCTTCCGCCCAGCTGATGTCCGACCGCCTGCGCCAGGCCAAGGACCCGGCCGTGCAGGCCTTCGCGCCGAAGCTCTTGCGCACACTCGACCGCGCGGTCGCCTATTCGGAAGGGGTGCTGGCCTATGGCCGCACCCAGGAAGCGCCGCCGGCCCGCCGCCGTCTCAGGCTGCGCCGGCTGGTCGAGGAAGTTCACGGCCTGCTCGACATCGGCGAGGGCATCGAGTTCGTCAACGCCGTCCCGCCCGACTTCGAGATCGACGCCGACGCCGACCAGCTGTTCCGGCTGCTCACCAATCTCGCCCGCAATGCTGTGCAGGCGATGGCCGCCGACACCGAGAGCGCGCTGGTGCGGCGTCTCACCGTCTCGGCCGAGCGCAAGGGAAGCGTCAGCCGTATCCTCGTCGCCGATACCGGCCCCGGCCTGCCGCCGAAGGCGCGCGAAAACCTGTTCGCCGCCTTCCGCGGTTCGGCCCGCAGCGGCGGCACCGGACTGGGCCTGGCGATCGCGCAGGAACTGGCGCGCGCCCATGGCGGCGGCGTCGAACTGGTGGAAAGCGTCGGTGGCCGCACCGTCTTCGCCGTCACCATCCCCGACCAGCCGGTGCGGCTGGAGGCGGCGCGCGGCCCCCTGCGCCGTCCGGCGTGAAAAGCGTCGAAAGCGGCAGGCT
Organism: Mesorhizobium sp.; assembly: GCA_051954615.1. GTDB lineage: Bacteria > Pseudomonadota > Alphaproteobacteria > Rhizobiales > Rhizobiaceae > Mesorhizobium. Next base: position 6,800 of record JBQCHN010000386.1, read on the forward strand.
TGACGGTGGCTACGGCGGTTGGTCCGGCATGGGACAAGCAGCCGGCTCACGCTTGACAAGTTCCGGGTGGCGGAGGAGCCCGTGCTGATGTGCGGCGTTTCGGTTGCGCTCGATACCCGGGACCTCAACGGGGCGCTCCGGCGAGGCCGAGGCTGCTGACGGTTATTTTGGGCTTCAAGCCGCCGTGCGAACGATGCCGATTCTAGCGATGCAGGCGATGTGCAAATCTTTTGAGGCGTCGTCTTGCATTTCGCCAAGCGAGCCGTTAGGTAGCACGTCAATTCGCGGCCGATCGTCCGATCGGTTCGCTGCCGCTGTGTCGACGACACGCCGGTGCGCGCCCGTAGCTCAGCTGGATAGAGCACCAGACTACGAATCTGGGGGTCAGGAGTTCGAATCTCTTCGGGCGCGCCATAAATATTTGAAATATATACAGAAATTTTTCTACGCCTAAAGCAAGAGGCCGGACGGCGTTTCTCTTCCTGGCGGACATCGGTGCAAGTTCAGATGCCGAGCGACCCATTCGTCGCGTCTCGACATTCTTCGAACGCGGGTCGCTCTAAAGACTCACCATCCGATCCGGATTTGAGGTCACGCTTCGCCGGACCAGCGAAGCAGTCGCTCCCGCAGCTTTTCGCCGACTGTCGCACCGTAGCTGCGGGCGGTGTCGTTGACGCAGGAGACGACGCCGTCCTTGAAGACGGAGCGCGCGTCGCCGATACGCGCCGACGCGCCGTCGACCGTCATGCCGGCAATGCCGCGCCTGTCGAGTGCGGGAAGGCGTGTTGTTCCAGCCTCATCGATGCCGACGCCGGCGTCGTGGAAGACACCGGCGAAGGCGTCCACTTGCAGGGCCAGGAAGTCGTTGCCGCCGAGCAGCCCGCCATGCGAGCCGGTGACGACGATCTGGCCCTTGTCCTCAGGCAGGACAAGGCTGGCGGAATCGATCAGCACGATCCGGCGGCTGCCGGGAGCGGCGTAGAGGCTACGCGCTTCACTGACCGGGCCGATATCCGCCTCAGGCGGCAAGGTGGCCAGTTCGAGTTTCCTTGCCGCATCCATGCACGGCTCGCCGGGCCGGACGCCGAGCCGCGCAGCCAGGCCGTTGACCTGGCTGATGCGGCCGCGCGCCGCCATGTCCTGCGCATCGCCGATGCGGCAAGACATGTTGCCGGCTGTCGCAGCGGCGATGCCGAGCTTTTCCAGATAGGCGAGCGAGCCTGTGCCGGCGTTGTCCCGGCCGCCACCGGCATCGTTGAAGATCGCCGCTTTCACGCCGGCTTTCGCGGCGAGATAACCGGGGTAGAGGCCCCCGTGAGAGCCGCAGACGAGAACGCCGCCTTTCGCCTTGTCGGCAACCTTCGTCACTGTGTCGGCAAGATGGATCACGTCGTTCTCCGGCTTCGGCGCGTCGGTTCCGCTCAGCGCGCCTCGACGACGGTTTCGGAATGATCGACGCGCGGTGTGGCCGCGAAACAGGGGCCGACCAGCGAGCGCCATTTCTGGAACGCCTCGGAATTGCGGAAGGCGACGGTGTGGTCTTCCAGCGTTTCCCATTCGACCAGCAGGCGATAGGTGCCGGGCTTCTCGACGATGCGCCTGAGCGTGATGCCGCGATAACCCTTGGCCGCCCGGAACAGCGGCACGGCTTCGCGGACACCGGCCTCGAAGGCTTCTTCCTTGCCCGGGATGATATCGAATTCCGCAATCTCGAGGACCATTTATGTACTCTCCGGCTTGATTGATGCTGTGTGGTGCGACAACGGCACCGTTCAGGCGAACGCCTTCTCCATTTCCTTGCGGAAGGCGTAGGCGTCGTCATTCCGGTCGATCTCGACATTGGCCCAGGTCAGGCTGGCGCCGGCCGTGACTGGCCGCGTGACGCGAATGTTGTGGGCGAGGCCGATCGGCAGGCCGCCGATGGCGAGGCTGTCCCTGGCCGGCATCAGCTTCCCCCAGACCAGGTAGCCACCTTCGCCGTCCAGCATCTCGCCCGGCTCGATGTCGCGCTTCGCCGTCGCGACGACGTCGGCGACGAAGCCGTTTGGACGCCCCGTCGCTTCGTTGCGCAGCGCGGCGGAGAAGATCGAGACGTTGAGCTCAAGCCCGATGAGGTGGAACGGGCGGTAAAGCGCGGCCAGCGTGCCGGTCTCGTCGCTTTCGACGCCATATTCGCGGAAGCAGCGCTCGGTGTAGGCGTTGGGCGCGGAGAACACGACGTAGACTCCCCAGCGCAGATTGTTGGCGACGGTGCTCCCGTCTCGCTCGACGCTGGAAACGACCTCGACCTGGCCGCGATGGTGCAGATTCTTCTCGCACAGCACCTGCGCCAGTTTGTCGGCAGCGGCGGGCGGGAAGCGGAGGCCGTCGGGCGCCGGTTCCAGCCCGGTGGCGTTGGCGACGGCGGCCATCTCGATGCCCGACTTGGTGCCGTCGATGAAGGAGTTGAACATCTGCGCGTTCATTCCGCCCTTGCGCGCGTCTTCCGGATTCACGCCGCGGTAATGCCACACCGTTTCGGGCGTCGACGTGTGAAAGACGGGCAGGTATTTCGTGCCCTTGCCGGCCGCCACGACTTCGAAGCCGCAGGCGCGCGCCCAGTCGACCATCTCGCAGATCAGCGCCGGCTGGTCGCCGTAGGCCAGCGAATAGACCACGCCGGCTTCTTCTGCCCGCCGGGCGAGGAGCGGGCCGGCCAGGACGTCCGCCTCGACATTGACCATGACGATATGCTTGCGCGCGGCGATGGCTGCGCGGGCATGGCGGATGCCCGCGGCCGGATGGCCGGTAGCCTCGACGACGACGTCAATGTCCGCGGCGGAAATCATGTCCAGCGCGTCCTGGGTGAAGCGCGTGTCAGCGATGAGATCGTCATTCCAGCCGACGCCCTTGCAGGCGGCGCGGGCACGGTCGGCCGACAGGTCCGCGATGGCGACGACCTTCAGGCCCGGTGTCGTCGGCACCTGTGCCAGAAACATGGAGCCGAACTTGCCGGCGCCGATCAGGCCGACGCGCACGGGAGGGCTGCCGGCTTCGACTGCCGCGACGGATCTTGAATAAAGGTTCATGTGATTGCTCCTGCGGCCGGGCGCATGCGCGCCGGCAATTCATGGTTTCTCAAGATAGGGATAGGCCCAGGCAAGCCCTTCGATCGTGCCGCCGGCTGGCGTGTACTCGGCCCCGATATGACCGCGATAGCCGGAGCTTTCGATCGTCGCGAAGACCTCGCTCCAATCGATTTCGCCGCTGCCCGGTTCCGCGCGCCCCGGTGCGTCGGCGATCTGGACATGGCGTGTCAGTGGCATGCAGTCGTGAAACCGCGTGACGACCGGTTCACCCGCAGTCGCGCAATGATAGACATCGAACAGCAGTCCGATGCGTCCCTCGCCGAGGGAGCGGATCAGGTCGATCGCATCATCGAGCGAGCGGATGAAGTAGCCGGGTACGTCGAGCGGGTTGAGGGCTTCCACGAGAATTTCGGCGCCGGCCTGCACTGCTTCCCGCGCCGCCCAGTCCATGTTCTCCAGCCAGGTCGCGACGGCGCTTTCGCGACCGCCCCCAACATCGGAGATACCGCTCAGGACGTGGATGAACCGGTTGCCCAGCGCGGCCGTATAGGTGAGCGCGGTGTCGATGGATTCGCGAAATTCCCGTTCTCGTCCGGGCAGACAGGCAAGGCCGCGATCCTGCGCGTTTCGGCCTTTCGGCGCGTTGAGCAGGATCAGTGGGATGCCGGCGTCGCGGCGCGCGGCCTCGACGTCGGCGGCCGGATGCCCGTAGGGATACTGCGCCTCGATCGCGGCGAAGCCTGCCCGCCGCGCGGCGGCGAAGCGTTCGAGGAACGGCAGTTCCCCGAACATCGTCGAGATGTTGGCGCTCAGGCGCATTCGGACCGATCCGCGGTTCTGTTCAACCCATGAGATCCTTGGCCGACAGATGCTCGACTTCCTCGTCGCTGCCTTCGAAGGTGCGCGTCACCTTCATGGAACTGTAGATCCACAGGATGCGCATCGGCGCTTCGCCGGTGTTGCGGAAGGCGTGCACCTTGCCGGCCGGAATGTAGGTCGTGTCGTACTGGACCAGCGGCGTGATCTTGCCGTCGACCTCGACTTCCCCCTGACCTTCCAGGAGGGTCACCTGCTCGTCGCAGTTGTGCGTGTGAAGCGGCGCGCCGCGCCCTTTGGGGTAGACGCTCATGCCGGTCGTGAACCTGGCGTTGGGCGCGGTGAAATGCGTGACGAGCGGCGTCGTCTCGATGCCGCTGCCGCGAGGGATGCGCTTGATACTGGCGTGCGGGAAGATATGTGTATCCGACATGTCAAATGATCCGTTTTGAAGGCATCTGCACCAGAGATTCTGCGGGCAGGGTGCCTGTGTTTTCACTGCCTTGCGGCTATGGAGGCGGCATTGCCGACGACGGCGTCGGTGGTGCTGCCTGTTTCGCCACGACCGTCATGCCGCCGGGGCATGGCGCTCCGTGACGAATTTGGTGGTCAGGTAGGCTTCTATTGCCTCGGTGCCGCCCTCCGAGCCGTGGCCGCTGTCCTTGACGCCGCCGAACGGCGTCTCGGGCAGCGCCAGTCCGAGATGGTTGATCGTCAGCATGCCGGCCTCGAGCCGCCGCTCGATGGCGGCTTTGGTGCGCGCCGACTGCGTGAAGGCATAGGAGGCGAGACCGAAAGGCAGGCGGTTGGCCTCATCCAGCGCTTCGTCCATTTCCCGGAACGGGATCATCAGGGCGACCGGGCCGAATGGCTCCTCATTCATGATGCGCATGCCGCGATGGACGCCTGAAAGAACGGTAGGCGCATAGAAATTGCCGGCATTGCCGAGGCGCTTGCCTCCGGTCTCGATCCTGGCACCGTTGTCGCGCGCGTCGGCGACCAGCACTTCGATCGCCTCCAGCCGCCGCGAGGAGATGAGCGGTCCCATTTCGTTGCCCTCGTCCTGTCCCGGGCCGACCGCGATCTTCGCCGTTTCGGCCACGAACGCTTCGCAAAACGCTTCCATGGCCCTTTCCTCGATAAGGAAGCGGGTGGGCGAAACGCAGACCTGGCCGGCATTGCGGAATTTCGAACGGGTCATCAGCGCCGCTGTCGCGGCGATGTCGCTGTCGGCGAACACCAGGACCGGCGCGTGGCCGCCGAGCTCCATCGTCGCCGGCTTCATGTGCAGGCCGGCCAGCGAGGCAAGCTGCTTGCCGACAGGGACCGAACCGGTGAACGAGACCTTCATGATCGCCGGATGCGCGATGAGGAAGGACGAGATTTCGGCGGGAACGCCATAGACGAGGTTGAGGACGCCAGCCGGCAGGCCAGCTTCCTGCAGCACCCGTACAAGCACGGCGGTGCTGGCGGGCGTTTCTTCAGCCGGCTTCAGGACCATCGAGCAACCGGCCGCGAGGGCCGCGCCGACTTTTCGCGCCGCCTGCGAAACCGGAAAGTTCCACGGTGTGAAGGCGGCGACCGGGCCGACAGGCTCCTTCAGGACCGTCTGGCGGACATAGGGATCGCGCGCCGGAACGACCCTGCCATAGGTACGCCGGGCCTCCTCGGCGAACCAGTCGAGAATGTCCGCTGAGGTCGCGATTTCGGCGCGAGCCTCCGCGAGCGGCTTGCCCTGCTCCAGTGTCAGTATCCGGGCCGTTTCCGCAGCCTGCTCCCGGAGCGCGGTAGCCGCGCGGCGCAGCACGTTCGACCGTTCCAGCACGCTGGTATCGCGCCAGATCCCGAAAGCGGCACCGGCGGCGACGGCCGCCGCTTCGAGCTGATCCTGTTCGGCTACGCTTACCCGGCCGATGACGTTTCCGGTCGCCGGGTCGAGCACGTCGGCGGCGCGGCCGCCGCTGCCGGCAATCCAGCGTCCGTTGATGAAAAGTTCGGTATCGGGATAGGTCATGTGCTGCTCGTGATGGGTTCAGTTGTCGCCGTGCAGGCGTTCGAAGATCATGCGCCCTATCGGCAGGGCGGAGGTGGCTGCCGGAGACGGGGCATTGCAGACATGCAACGCGCGTTTCGATTGCAGGAACATGAAGTCGTGGATCATCGCGCCCGAGCGCGAAACCGCCTGCGCGCGTATGCCGGCCCGGAAGGGGCGCAGGTCGTCGAGCCGCAGCGAGGGGCAGTACTTGCGGCACTTCTCCAGATAGGCGCGCTTGGAAAGCGAGTCCTTCATCTCGCCCATGCCGCTGGCCAGGTTGCCGGCAATGAGCTTCCAGAAGCCGCCGAAACGCAAGTATTGGGCCATGTCCGGCGCATTGAAGGAAAATTTCGGATAGCCCTCGCGCGCCAGACCGAGCACGGCGTTCGGCCCGACCGTCAGCGCGCCGTCGATCATTGGGGTCAGGTGGATGCCAAGAAAAGGCATCGACGGGTCGGGAACAGGATAGATCATCTTCTCGACCAGCCCGCTCAGTTCCGGCCGCAGCGCATAATATTCGCCGCGGAACGGAATGATCTGGAAGTCGACCTCCATTCCCGAGCGCTTCGCCAGCCGATCCGATTGGAGCCCGGCGCAGGCCACCGCATGGCGCGCTTCCCATATCCCTTGTCGGGCTACGATCCGGACATGATCGGAGCGTTCCTCCAGCCGGTCCACGTCGAGATTCAGGACGATCTCGCCGCCGGCCGCCCTGATCCGGTCGGCCATGGTCCGGCTGACCAGCGCGTAGTCGACGATGCCGCTCTGTTCGACCAGCAGTGCACCGACGCCCGAAACCGCCGTTTCCATCTCCTTCAGTTCGCCGGCATTCAGCCGGCGGCACGAAATCCCGTTCGCGGCCGCATTGGTCTCGAGTGCGGCAAGCCTTTGCAACTCCATGTCGTTCGTCGCGACGACCAGCTTGCCGGGCGTGCGATAAGGGATGCCGTTCTCTTCGCAGAAGGCCTTCGTCGCCCTTTCCCCGGCACGGCAGAGTTCGGCCTTGAAGCTCTTCGGGGCATAGTAGATGCCGGCATGGATGACGCCGCTGTTGTGCCCTGTCTGATGGCTTGCGAGCGCATTCTCCTTTTCCATGACGATGATGCGCGCGCCGGGCTTTTTCTGCGAGATCGTCAGCGCCGTTGCGAGGCCGACTATGCCGCCACCGATGATGCAATAGTCATACATGGGAGTAACGACCCGTCTGGGAACGATGATTGGCTGAATCGCTATCGGTCACCCGGAAGGACGGGCGCGGGCCGGGGCGATATCGGGACCTGTTCACCATCTTGCTCATGTCTGCTCTGCCATTTGGGGCTGACGCTTCCGCAAATCCTGAAACCTAACTCATTCAGCCTTCGCGATGGAGTGTGTTTCACACCTTCAACAGAAGCGCTTCCCCCTGTCCGAAGCCGCCGCATATGGCGCAAACCGCTGTTCCCCCGCCTCGGGCGCGAAGTCTGGAAATCGCCTGCATGACGATCCGGATGCCGCTCGCACCGAGCGGATGGCCGATTGCGACCGCGCCGCCGTGTGCGTTGGTTTTCTCGCGCAGAGCCGCCAGGTCCATCCCGGTTTCCCGCGCCAGCACGCTGGTGCTGACCAGCGGTGTCGCCGCGAAGGCCTCGTTGATCTCGATGACGTCTATCTGATCGAGCGAACGGTGGTTGCGCTGCAGGAGCCGCAAGATGCCGGTCGCGGGTATCGACGTTCCGGTCTGCAACTCACCGGCAAGCTGGACCCAGTCCAGGATCTCGGCGGATGGGACTTGGCCGTTCGCGGGCGTTTCGTTTCCCGCCACGAGAATGAGCCCCGCCGCGCCGTCCGAAAGCCCGGGCGCATTGCCTGCCGTGATCGTCGCGCTGCCGTTGACGGTCTTCAGCGAGGCGAGCTTCTCCAGGCTGGAGTGTTCGCGCGGACCTTCGTCTTCGGCTATCTCCTGCCCGGCAACCTCGATCTGGACGATCTGGTCGTCGAAAATGCCGGACCGTTTGCCGGCGAAATATCTCTCGTGGCTGCGAAGGGCCCAAATATCCTGCTCCTCGCGATCGACCCGATACTTCGCCGCTTCCTCGGAGGTGTATTGCGCGATCGTCTTTTCGCTGACGGTGCCCGAAAGCAGGAGCGGATCGACGAGGCCCAGGCTGTTGATCTTGTTGTCGCTGCCGCGATGCAGCAGGACAGGGGTATTCGACAGGCTTTCGGCACCCAGCGCCAGCGCTTTGTCCCCGGCGCCGGACCTCAGCCACATGGCGGCGCTGGCTATGGCAGTCATGCCGGAGCAGCAGGCGCGGTCGACGCCCAGCGACGGCGTCTCGTCCGGCAGGCCGGATCGGATGATGCTTTGCCGCAGCGTCGCCAGATGTGAGCCGCCAAGCAGGCCGGCGCCGCCGTGGACGATCTCGAGCGGGCCTTCACCGTGGCCGTTGCGCACCAGCAGGGCATCGATGAGACGCGCGCCGATCTCGATGGTGCTCAGCGAGGAGAGGCAGCCCCGGAATTTCCCGAAGGGTGTGCGGGCCATTGCCGCGACATGGACGCGTCTCATGCCGCCATGGCCCCCAATTGCCGGATGGCTTTCTTGTCGATCTTGCCCGTGGGGGATTTCGGCATCAGGTCGAGCTTGTAGAACTCCTTGGGCGCCTTGATCTGGAGCTGCTCTTTGCAGAATGCCTTCAGCGTACCCTGGTCGACGGTCTGGCCCGGCCGTTCGCTGTAGAAGCAGACGACCCGTTCGCCCCAGACCGGGCACGGCTTGCCGAGAACGGCAACCTCGTCGATGCCGGGATGGCTCGCCACCACCGCCTCCACCTCCGAAGGATAGATATTGAAGCCGCCGGAGATGATCATGTCCTTGATACGGCCGACGAGGCGGAACAGGCCCGGCGCCTCCTCGATGCCGAGATCGCCGCTGGCAATGTAGCCGCCGCGGATCGTCTCACGCGTGGCGTCCGGCTGGTTCCAATAGCCGGCCATCGTATGCGAGCCATGGAGATGCAGTTCGCCGACCTCCCCCGGCCGGACATCCTTGCCGTCCTTGCCAACGACCTTGATGCGCGAGAACACGTAGGGGCGCCCGATAAAGCCGGCCTGCATGCGCTCCGGCCCGTGCTTGCGGAAATCCATGTAGGTGCAGGTCATCATTGCTTCGGTCTGGCCGTAGTTGATGACGATCCGGTTCCCGAAAACCTCGCTGGCGCGGTCGAGTTGTGCCTGCGTTACCGGGGCCGCGCCGATGCCGATCCATTTCAGCGTCCGGGCCAGCAGGTCCGTCGCGGCGGTGCCTTCGACGATACGCGAGAGCGTGGTCGGCACGCAGGTGACGATGGTCACCGGGTTTGTCCTGCTGTAGGCGAGCAGGGCGTCGGTGTCGCCGCCCGCGAAGACGATGTTGGTGGCGCCGCAAAGCAGCCCGGCGAAGAGATAGCTCCATGCCGCATGGGTCAGCGGGCCGATGAAGGCCAGCCGGTCGTCCGCGCCGATGTCCCTGTCGACCAGCATGTTGACATAGACGAACGACCAGTTGCGATGGGAAAGGACGACGCCCTTGGGGTTGCCGGTCGAGCCGGACGTGTAGTTGATCGAACAGGTATCTTCAGGCCCGACCCGATCGAGCAAGCGCATTCCGTCGTCGTCTTCCGGCACGATGGCGTCGACGTGCATCAGGCGCGCCGGGCAGGCGTCGGGGACGAGATGGCGGGTGGAGTCCTCGTGAAGCACCAGGGCCGGCGCGCAATCGGCGACGATCTTGCCGATCTCGGCGCGCGATGCCTTGATGTTGATGGGAACCCGGATCGCCCCCGTCAGTTCGATCGCCAGCGAAGTCCAGACATACTCGTAGGAATTGGTGCAGAGCAGCGCGACCCGTTCTCCCGGCCGCACCATCCTGTCGAAAGCCGACGCGGCGCCGGTGACCCGGTCGAGCAATTCGGCATACGATACGTGGCGCTCGCCGAAGACGAGAGCGGTCCGGTCGCCGTTCTTGCGCGCGCTTTCGAGAAGTTCGTGGACGGGGATCATGCTGGTCCTGGACTCCTGCGCCGTCAGCGGCCCGCGCAGCCCTTGCCACCGTCTACCGGCAGGCAGACGCCGGTGATGTACTTGGCTTCGTCAGAGGCGAGGAAGAGCGATGCATAGGCGACGTCCCAGGCGTCGCCCATCTTGCCCATGGGCGAGGCCGCGTTGCGGGCCTTCACCATGTCCTCCACGGTCGCGTACTCCGTCGAGATCTGCTTGTAGATCAGGGGCGTATCGATAACGCCCGGCAGCACCGCATTGGCGCGGATGCCATGCGGCGCGTAATTCACCGCCAGCGCGCGGGTGAAGTGGTTCAGCCCCGCCTTCGAGGCGTAGTAGCCGAAATAGGGCATGCGGTTGATCTGGATCGAGGCGAGGGAAGATATGTTGACGATGGCGCCCGAGCCCTGTGCGAGCATGACCGGGAGCACATGCTTGCAGGTGAGGAAGACGCCGGTCAGGTTGGTGTCGAGCGAAAACTGCCAGTCTTTCTCCGTCAGGTCGACGGGGTTGCCCATCTTGGTGACGCCGACATTGTTGTGCAGAACGTCGATGCGGCCATAGCGCTCCATCGTGTAGGCGACGGCGGCTTCGATCTGGGCCGAATCGGTCACGTCCGCGCTGAGGGCGTCCATCTCCTGGCCCCGTTCGGCGACGCAGGCCCGAGTCTCCTCGGCGGCGGCCAGGCTGAGGTCGACGCCGATCACCCGCGCGCCTTCCTGCGCGAAGAGGGCGGCGGTCGCCTTGCCGTTGCCCCAACCTTCACCGGAAGAGCCGGCACCAAACAAAAGGACGACCTTGTCCTTCAGGCGATCCACCATTTACGTCTCCTGGGAGTTCTGTGAATTCGAGCGCACAAGCATGGCGGATATCGTCCGTGCCTCCTCGCGCAGCAGGCCCGCGAGCCAAAGCGCCCTGTCACCCTGGATGCGCTCGGCGATGGCCGTAATGCCGAGCGAGGCGACCGGGCGGCCGTCAGCCCCATTGATCGGGACCGCCACGGCATTGATGCCCGGTATCCTCAATCCTTCGATGAAGGCGTAGCCCTGCATCCTGGTCTGGCGCACGAGGCTGCGCAGTTTCTCGCTGTTGAAGGTCGGGTATTCTGCCAGCCACCGTTCGTTCGCCTCCATGACGGCGTCGATTTCGGACTGCGGAAGATTGGCCAGGATGGCGAGGCCACCTGAGCCGACGCCGAGCGGCCGGCTCTCGCCGACGTCGAGCGAGAGGGTCTTGATCGGAAAGGTCCCCTGTTGGCGGCTGAGGCACACGCTCCGCAGGCCTTCCCGTGCCTGGAGATAGACGGTGTCTTCCGTCTGGTCGGCCAGCCGCATCAGCACAGGCTGGGCCAGCGAGCCGAGTTCGTTCACCGCCGCGCGCCGAGCGAGCAGGCCGATGCCCGCGCCCAGATGGTAACGGCGCGTGGCCAGGTCCTGATAGGTGAATCCCTCGTCAGTCAGCGCAGCCAGGATGCGGTGCGCCGTCGCCTTGCCGAATCCGGATGCGCCGGAGATCTCTCCCAGCGTGGCTCCGGCGCTTCCCGTGCCGGCCAGGATTCGCAGCACTTTCGCTGCGCGGGAAATCGACTTTACGGGCGCCGAGTCTAGGTCCTTTTCCATGCAGATCCCATCAAAGGCGTTTCGTATAGAAAAACTTTCATTCCATATTGCGGAACATATATCGGCTTTGGTTTTGGCTGGTCCGCGAAATTACCCGTGCCGAAATATCGGGAATGTCCAGATATGTTTTCCATAATCTGTTGAATTGCAAGCCTTTAATTCGAATTTCGAGGCAAAAAATTCTTCGTTGACAGCTTCCGGATTGCATGTCAGCGTGTTCCGCAAATTGATATTTTAAATTCCGTAATGCGGAACGAAATGGAGGAGAACATGAAAGCACTGTTTGCATTGCTGCTCGCGGCTTCGACGATGCTGGCCGGGGTCACTTTTGCGGATGCGCAGGAGCGCACATCGATCCGGATCGGCCTCACCGTGTCTTCCACGGGTCCGTACGCGGTTGCCTCACAATCCGGCGAGCGCGGCATCGGCATCTGGGTCGACGACGTCAACGCGCGTGGCGGCATCGAACTCGACGGCAAGAAATATCCGGTCGAGCTGGTCAAGCGCGACGATCGAAGCGACAAGCAGCTTGTCGCGCGTGTCTATGAATCGCTTATCACCGACGAGAAGGTCGACGCCCTGATCGCCCCGTTCAGCTCCACGCTGGTCGGCGTCGCCGCTCCTATCGTCGAGTCGCGCGGCAGCTTCATGGTCAGCTGGGCCGGGTCGTCGGACCAGCTCTTCCAGCAGGGATACAAGAACATCGTCTCGGTGACGGCGCAGGCCTCGCAGATCCCCGTGACCAGCATCGCGCTTGCCAAGCAGCTCGGTGTCAAGAAACTGGCGATCGTGTCGATCGACGAGCCGTTCCCGGCCAGCGCCGCTGCCGGCGCCAAGGAAATGGCGGAGAAGGCCGGCATCGAGGTTCCGATCTTCGAACACTATGCGAAGGGTACGAAGGATTTCTCCGTCCTGCTGCAGAAGGCGCAGGCTTCGGGTGCGGACGGTTTCTACACCTCGTCCTACGACAGCGACCTGATCCCGATGCTCCGCCAGATGCGTGAGCGCGAGATCGATTTCCCCTACACCTACATGCTCTACGGCTCTTCGCCGGCGGTGTTGGAGACGGGTGCCGACGCGACCTATATCTTCAGCCACACCCAGTTCGACGCCAACGTCAACTGGCCTGTGACCGACGGGCTGAACACCAAGGATTTCCTCGCCGCCTATGGCAAGCTCTATCCGAACGCGACTTACCCCGCCGACTTCCAGACGGCTCTGGCCTATGGTGCCGGCGTGATCCTGGAGAAGTCGATCGCCACCGCAAATTCAGTCGAGCCTGAGAAGCTGAAGCAGGCCGCCCTCGACTTCAGCGGTAAGACGACAATCGTTTCCGGCGAGTTCAAGATCGACGAAACCGGCTTCCAGAAGGGCATGACGCCGATCGTCCTTCAGACGCAGCCCGAGGGCCTGAAGATCATCGCTCCCGAGACGGTGAAGACAGCCGAGCCGATCTACCCGATCCCTGGCTGGACTTCCCGTTGACCGCGATGCCGGCGCGCAAGGCCTAGCCGGGCGCGCCGGCATTTCTTGCCCGTCGGCGTGATGCCGCCCGGGCGGGCCGGGTGCGGCGGCAGCCGCGTATGAGTGCCATATTCATTCTGAGGTCAGAACAGTGTCTTCCCACCGGCTCGTATGGATGCGGACATCCATTTGGCTCGCATTCCTCGCCGTTTCGGCGATAGGACTTACGCTGTTGCCCGCATACGGCTTCAGCCTCGCCTTCTGGTTCTACTTGCTCTTGTGGATCACCCTGGCGTCGGGTTTGAACATCATGGCAGGTTTCACGGGCTATCTGCCGTTCGGCTATGTCGCCTTTTACGGTATCGGCGCCTATGCCACGGCCGTCGCTGTCAAGATGTACGGAATGCCGATCTGGGTCGGCTTCGCGGCGGCGGCGGTGGTCGGAGCGGCGCTGAGCCTGCTGTTCGCGCGCACCATGGTGCTGCGCGGCATCTATTTCTCCATCGTATCGCTGGCGCTGGCCGTCATATGCCGCCTTCTCATCGCCGCCATGCCCGAGGACGTCGCCGGCGGCTCCTATGGCATAGCGCTCGGCTTCTCCAGTCCGCTCGGCGCCTATTACGCGATGCTCGCACTAATGCTGGCCACCCTGCTCGCAGTGACCTGGCTCGCACAGTCGCGCCTCGGCATGGCGCTGCGCGCCATCCGCGACGACCCCGACACCGCCGAGACGATCGGCATCAATATCGGCTCGGCCCGCCTGAAGGCATGGGTCCTGTCCGCCGTGATCGCTTCGCTGACGGGCGGCATCGAGGCCTGGTACACGAGCATCGTCGACACCGAGACCGCGTTCAACCTGCTGGTCAGCACGAAGGCGATCATCTTCGCGGTCGCGGGTGGTCTCGGCACCGTGATCGGGCCGGTCGTCGGCGCCATCGTCATGCTCATGGTCGACGACCTGATCTGGGAGAGCTTCCCTGTCCTCAACGTATTCCTGCTCGGCCTGGTCATCGTGCTGCTGATGATGTTCCTGCCCAGCGGAATCGTGGGGTCGCTGGTTCGCTACAAGCCCTCGCTGCGCCGCATCCTGTTCTGAGATGGATTGTTGCACATGATTACCACGCTACTCATCCAGGCGCTCATCACCGGCCTGATCCTGGGCGCGCTCTACGGGCTTATCGGCTGCAGCCTGACAATTATCTATGGCACGATGCGCATCGTGAATTTCTCCCACGGCGAGTTTGTCGTGGGTGGGTGCTACGCCGTGCTCGTCTTCTTTTCGGCGACCCACCTGCATCCGCTCCTGTCGATACCGCTGGTCTTCATCGGCTTCTTCGGCATTGGCATGTGCCTGTATTTCCTGTTCGTGCCGTATCTGTCGCGCTCGGACGATCCCGAGGTCGCCTCGTTCCTGACCTTCTACGGCGTATCGCTGATGGCCGGCGCGATCCTGCTCTATTTCTTCGAGGCGGACACGCGCTCGCTGAACTACATCTTCAAGCCGAGCGTGTTCAAGATCAGCGGCATCTTCATCCCGACCGCCCAACTCGTCGCGCTCGCGGCCGGCCTGGTCATCATGGCCATCCTGACCTGGTTCCTCTACCGGACCATTCATGGCAAGGCGCTGCGTGCGGCGATCATGAACCGCGACGCCATCCAGATCGTCGGCGTCAACATCAACCATCTCTCGGCGCTGGCGTTCGGCCTGGCGATTGCGCTGGCCGGAACGACGGGCGTGCTGCTGGCTCTGGTGTTTCCCGCTTTCGGGCCGTTCTCAGGGCTCGATTTCACGTTGATCGGTTTTGTCGTCATCGTGCTCGGCGGGCTCGGCCATCCGGTGGGAGCGATCGTCGGCGGCATCCTCTTCGGCATTACCGAGCAGGTGGCGATCGTCTTCCTGCCTCAGTCGCTGTCGCAGGCCGTCGGCTTCCTCATCCTGATCGGCACGGTTGCCCTGCGCCCGGCCGGGTTGTTCGGGAAGGTTTCAATGCGATGAAGGCGGCGACCGGAAGCAAGTCTCGCCTTGTCACGCATGGTTGGTGCTCCAATGCTTGAAGTGAATTCTCTGCGAAAAGTGTTCGGCGGCCTGGTCGCCGTCGATACGATCTCGTTCTCGGTTCCCGACAACAGCATATTGGGTCTGATCGGCGTCAACGGTTCCGGCAAGACCACGATCATGAACTGTATCAACGGCATCTACCATGCCACGGAAGGGTCGATAAAATTTCGTGGCAAGGAGCTGGTCGGCAAGAAGCCGCATGAGATCGCGCGGCTCGGAATTGGGCGCACCTTCCAGGTGCCAAGGCTTTTCCGCCGCCTGACGCTGACCGAGAACCTTGTCCTGGCGGTGCTCGACGATGCGCGCAGCAACAAGGAACTGATTGAGAAAGCCGAGAACCTGCTCGCCAGCGTCGACCTCTACCGCATCCGTGACAACTATGCGGAGGAACTGTCGGGCGGCCAGCAGAAACTGGTCGAGCTCTTGCGCGTCATGATGCTGGATCCGGAACTGATCCTGCTCGACGAACCTTTTGCCGGCGTCCATCCCAATCTGTGCAAGGTGTTCCTCGAACAGATCCTGAAACTGAAGGAGGCGGGCAAGAGCTTCATCCTCGTCAGCCACGATCTGACCTCCGTCTACAGCCTCTCCGGCCACCTGCTCGTCCTCAACCAGGGCAAGACGATCGCCGAAGGCGACGCCAAGGCGATCCAGGCCAATCCCGACGTTATCGAAGCATTCCTGGGACGATGATCATGGCCGATGCAAAAACAACCGCGGCGCCCGGCGAGACGCTTCTGGGTCTGGAGGAGGTGTCCGTTTCCTATCACGGCGACATCACCATCCTCGACGGCGTCAACCTGTCGGCCCGCAAGGGTATGGTCACCGGCATCATCGGGCCGAACGGCGCCGGCAAGTCCACGGCGCTGAAGACGCTATACGGCTTCCTGAAGCCCACCAAAGGCCATATCCGCTACAAGGGTGAAAGTCTGAACGGCAAGCCGCCCTTCACCTTCATCGAGCGCGGCATCGCCTTCGTGCCGCAGAACCGCAGCCTGTTCGGCGACCTGTCGGTCGAGGACAATCTGCGGCTCGGCTGCTGGGTGTTCCGCAAGGATTCCGCGCGCGTCAGGCGGGTTCTCGAATCCGCCTATGCGCAGTTCCCCATTCTGGGCGACAAGCGCCGCGATCCGGCCTCGAGCCTCAGCGGCGGCCAGCAGCGGTTCCTCGAACTGGCGCGTGCGCTGGCGCTGGAACCGGAGGTCGTGCTGCTCGACGAGCCGACCGCCATGATCGCGCCGCGCCTGTCGCGCGAGATCTATGACTTCATCAAGGAGTTGCCTTCAAAGGGCGTCACCGTCGTTCTGGTCGACCAGAACGTGCGCCAGTGCGCCGCCGTCTCGGACTATCTCTACGTACTCGAACTGGGCCGCAACAAGGCCGAGGGCGGCAAGGAAATGTTCGAGGGCGATTCGGCGCTTCACAGGCTCATCGCCGAATGGCTGGAATACAAGATCGACTGAAGGTCGGGCGGAAGATGTCCTGGAGCCGGCACTGATGATCTCGCGCGATCTGGCCGATTACGCCATTCACGAAGTGGCGCCGTTGATCGAGACGGGCGCAGTTTCGCCCGTTACGCTGCTGGACGCGTGCCTGCGTCGCATCGAGAGGACCGATCCGTTCCTGCACGCCTTCCTTGCCTTGCGCGAGGGCGCAGCCCGTGCCGCCGCCGCAGTGGCCGAGCGGGAGATCGCGGAAGGCAACTACAAAGGCAAGCTGCACGGCATCCCGTTCGCGGTGAAGGACCTTCTCGACGTCGAGGGCATGCCCACGACCGCTGGCTCCCTTCACCTGAGGGACAATGTCGCGCATCGCACCGCCACCGTGATAACCCGGCTCACCGATGCCGGCGCCGTTTTCCTCGGCAAGCTCCATATGGTCGAGTTCGCATTCGGCGGCTGGGGCACGAACGCCCGCATGGGCGCCCCCCGCAATCCCTGGGACCTCGACGTGCACCGCTCGCCCGGCGGCTCCTCCAGCGGCTCGGGGGTGGCCGTCGCCGCCGGCATGGTGCCGTTCGCGCTGGCTTCCGACACCGGCGGCTCGATCCGCAGCCCGGCCTCGATGAACGGCATTGTCGGCCTGAAGCCGACCATATCGAGCGTGAGCACGGATGGCGTGTTCCCCCTGAGCCAAACGCTCGATTCCATCGGCCCGCTGACGCGCTCGGTCGAGGACGCGGCGATCGTCTTCGACGCGATCGCCGGCGCCGACGACCGGGACCCCGGCACCTGGTGCGGGTCCGTTCCACGTCTGCTTCCGGGATTGAAGACTTCCATACGCGGGATGCGGCTGGGGCTGGTGCCCGACGCCCAGTTGCCTGACGTGCAGCCGGAAATCCTGCGGGCGTTACACGAAGCCGTTCAAGTCTTTCGCGATCTCGGCGCCGAGGTGGTCGAGCTTCCGCTGCCACGCCGCCCGTTGGATTACTGCATCGGCGCCTCCCACGTCATCCGCACCGAAGGCTACGCCAACCTTGCCGGATTGATGGCGCAGGATCGCGGCGAGTTCGATCCTTTCGTGCGTGAGCGCATCCATGCCGGCAACCAGGGTTCGGCAGCGGAATTCGCCGCGCGGCTGATCGAGCGGCGCGCCGACATGGTGGAAATGCATGCTGCCATGTCCGGCTTCGACGCGTTGCTCCTGCCGTCGACGCCGATCGCCGCGCCGCCTCTCGCCACCATCGACGAATACGCCATGCCGCTTTCGGACCTGACCCGGTTCGTCAACTACCTTGGCCTGTGTGCGCTTGCCCTGCCGAACGGCGTGAACGGGGAAGCGATGCCGCTCTCGCTCCAGATCGTCGCGCCGGCGTCGCGCGAGGATATCGCCATGCGGATCGGCTGGGCGTTCGAGAATGCGACGACCTGGCATGCGCGCCGGCCCGATCTCTCCTCCCTGTCTGCCTCCAAGGGGCAGACGTACGAGACCTGAAGAAGGAAAGCAGTCAATGTCAATCGAACTGACGGGCGGCGAAGCGCTCGCCCGAATGATCTCTCTCTACAATCCCGGTCCGATCTACGGCATGGGCGGCTTCCAGCTCTTGCCGTTTTACGATGCGGCGCGGCGGCTGGGCCTGCAGCACCATCTCATCAACGACGAGCGCGCCGGTGTCTTTGCCGCCGACGCCTACGCCAAGGTTTCCGGCCGCGTTGGTCTTGCCGACGCCACGCTCGGGCCGGGCGCGACGAACCTAGTCACCGGCCTCGTCGAGGCGCTCAATGCCGGCACGCCAATGGTCGTGCTGGTCGGCGATTCCCATCGCGACCATTCTTGGAAGAACATGACGCAGGAGAGCCGGCAAACGGAAATCCTGCGGCCGGCCGTCAAGGAACTGCTGCGCGTCGAGGTCATTTCGCGCATCCCTGAACTGGTGCGCCGCGCCTTTGCTGTCGCCACAACGGGCCGGCCTGGTCCTGTTGTCATCGACGTGCCGGAGGATATCACCCACGGCGTCCACGAATTCGAGGAAACGGATTTCTACGCAGTCGCCGCACACGAGGCGATCCCGGCGCTTCGCTGCCGTCCCGACAAAGCCGCGCTTGAAGAAGCGGCGGCCCTGATCGCGGAAGCGCGCACGCCGATCGTCCTTGCCGGCGGCGGCGTCCATCTCAGCGGTGCGGCGGATGTGCTTTCTGCCTTCTCGCAGGAGCTGAACCTGCCCGTCGCCCACACGCTGAGCGGCAAGGGCGCCATCGCCTGCACCAGCAGCCTGAGCGCCGGCCTGTTCGGCCGCTATGACCGCATCGCCAACAAGCTGATCGAGGAATCGGACCTGATCCTCGTCATGGGCTGCAAGCTCGGCGAGATCGCCACCAAGCGCTTCACCGTCCCGCCGCGTGGCAAGCGGATCGTCCATCTCGACCTTGTGCCGGAGGAATTCGGCCGCACCACCGATTATGAAATCGCGTTGTGGGGTGACGTCGGCGCCACCATCGCCGAATTGCAGGCCGTTCTCGCGCCGCGGATGGCCGAAATCGGCGCGCGCCAGGCAGCCTACGCCGCCGAGGTCGCCAGGCGGATGGAGGCGTGGCGACAGGACGTCAGCCCACGCCTCCATTCCGACGAGACGCCGGTGAACATGGCGCGGCTTCTCACCGAGCTGAACAAGGCGCTTCCCGAAGACAGCATCCTGATTGCGGACGGCGGTTTCGCGGCGCATTGGGGCGGCCTCCTCTTCGACACCAAGAAGCCGGGCCGCGCCTTCGTCCCGGATCGCGGTTTCGCTTCCATCGGCTACGGCCTGCCGGCCGCCATCGGCGCCCGTGCCGCTTCCGCGACGCGCCCGATTTTCAGCATCACCGGCGACGGCGGCTTCAACATGATGTTGGGCGAGCTGGAAACCGCGCGGCGCCTGAAGCTCGATTTCACGATCATCGTCGTCAACAACGCCGCCTCGGGTTACATCAAGGCGCTTCAGCACCTGATGTACGGCGCCGACGGCTATCATGCCTCCGACCTCGCCGAGACGGACTATGCGCAGATCGCCAAGGCGATGGGCGTGACCAGCATACGCGTCGAACATCCCAACCAGCTCGAAGCCGCGATTGCCGAGGCGCTGGCGGCCAAGGGGCCGGTCATCATGGACGTCGTCGTCACCCGCGATCCGGCCAAGATGCTGCCGGGCGTCGACAATCGTGCCGTCAAGGTCAAGAAGGGCGACCGCATCGCCTGACGCTGCATCATCGGCGAGAGCCGGGCGGCCGCCCGGCTCTCGTGTTTTCGGCTTACTCGCCAGATTGCCGCCAAGAAGGGATCGGACGGCCATGCCCGTCCAGCTTGCGGCTATGGCGTCAACGACCGGGATCCGGACGTTTCTCGCTCGGTCGATGGCTGCCGTTTCGACCGCGCCCGGACGATGGACGACGCGCCCAGCGTAGCGACATGCGGCGTAACGCACGGCGACTGACGCATCCTTTAGGTTTGCGCGTCTCTTTCTTCTCTGCCGAGCAACCGGGTAAGCCAGTCCGGGTCCATCTCGGGGACCGAAGAAAGCAGGAGTTCCGTATAGGCCGGATGGGGAGGCGACAGCACTTCCGATTTCAGCCCCTGCTGCACGACCTTGCCCTGGCACATGACGACGATATGGTCCGAAATTGCCCTGACGGTGGCGATGTCGTGCGTGATGAACAGGTAGGAAACGCCTGTTTCCTTCTGCAGCCGCATCAGCAGGGTTAGGATTTCCTCCTGCACGATCTGATCGAGAGCGGAGGTCACCTCGTCGCAGATGATCAGTGTCGGTTCGGCGGCAAGCGCCCGGGCTATGGAAACGCGTTGCTTCTGTCCGCCCGACAGTTCGCTCGGCAGACGATCCATGTAGCTTTCGTCCAGCTCGATCATTTCGAGCAGTTCGACCACCTTTCGGTCGCGCGCCCGGCCGGTTGTGCCGAGATAGAATTCGAGCGGCCTGCCGATGATTTCACCGATCCGCTGCCGCGGGTTGAGAGCCGTGTCCGCCGACTGGTAGATCATCTGGATCTTCCGCAGCGTCTCCCTGTCGCGGCCGGCCAGCGCCTTGGGCAAGGGCTTGCCTTCGAAGAAGACCTCGCCCTTGGACGGAGGCAGGAGCCCTGTGATGACGCGCGCCAGCGTCGATTTGCCGGACCCGCTCTCGCCGACCACTGCCAGCGTCCGCCCTCGGGGCAGGTCGATGGTCACGTTGTCCAGGACGGTGACCGTCCCGTAGGCGGCGTCGATGTCCTGCATCCTGAGCAGCACGTCGCCGCCGGGTTCCTCGGTCTTGCCGAGCTTGCGAACCGCCCACAGGCTCTTGGTGTAGTCCTGCTTCGGCGCCGTCAGGATTTCGCGGGTCGGCGCCTCCTCGACTACGAGGCCGTGGCGCAGCACCATGATGCGATGCGCCATCTGCGCCACCACGGCGAGGTCGTGGGTGATGTAGATGGCGGCGGTGTTGAAGCGTTCGACGATATCGCGCATGGCCGCCAGCACTTCGACCTGGGTGGTGACGTCGAGCGCCGTCGTCGGCTCGTCGAAGATGATCAGTTCCGGGCGGCAGGACATGGCCATGGCCGTCATGGCGCGCTGCAACTGCCCGCCGGAGACCTGGTGCGGATAGCGTTCGCCGATGCTGTCGGGCTGCGGCAGCTTGAGCATGCGGAACAGGTTGCGGGCGTCGTCCTCCGCATCGTCGCGCGGCATGATCCGGTGATCGACGGCCGTCTCGACGGTCTGGTCGATGATCTTGTGTGCCGGATTGAAGGACGCGGCGGCGCTCTGCGCCACATAGGCGATGCGCGAGCCCATGATGGCGCGCCTTGCGGCTTCGCTCGTCTTGAGAAGGTCGAGACCGTCGAAGACGACGGAGCCGGACACGAACCGGCAGCCGGGGCGTACATAGCCCATCGCCGCCAGTCCCAGGGTCGACTTGCCCGCGCCGGATTCGCCGACGAGTCCCAGGACCTCTCCGGCCTTCAATGTCAGGTCGATCCCCTTGACGATGGGGTGCCAGACGTCGCTCGATTCTCCCTCGATCCTGAGGTCGCGGATCTCCAGCAGGGTCTCGCCTTTCATGCGCTGCCTGCCGGCATTTTTCGGGGGGTTAGTGCTCATCGCGAAGCCCGCTCGTTCTGTCGAGAAGCCAGTCGACGAGGAAATTCACGGCCACGGTCAGGAGGACGATGGCGCCGGCGGCGTAGAGCGGCGTCAGGTTGCCGTAGGTTATGAGCGACTTGTTTTCAGCCACCATGGAGCCCCAGTCGGCCGTCGGCGGCTGGATGCCGACGCCGAGGAACGACAGCGCCGAGATCGTCAGGAACACGAAGCAGAACCGCAGGCCGAATTCGGTGACGAGCGGCGCGAGGATGTTGGGGATGATCTCCTTGAAGACGATCCAGCGCGTGCCTTCGCCGCGAAGCCTGGCAGCCTCCACGAAATCCATCACCACGACGTTCATGGCGGCAGCCCTGCTCAACCGGAAGACGCGGGTTGCGTCGAGCAGCGCCAGGATGACGATGAGATTGAGAATCCCCTTGCCGAATATGGCTAGCAGCATGAGGGCGAAGATGAGCGCTGGCATCGCCAGGAGCGCGTCGGCGATGCGCGACATGACCTGATCGAACCAGCCGCGGTTCAATGCCGACAGCACGCCGACGGCGATGCCGATGAAGAAGGAAATGAACGTCGCCACCAGCGCCACGCTGATCGTGTTGCGGGCGCCGTAGATCAGGCGCGAGAAGATGTCCCGGCCTATCTGGTCCGTGCCGAGCAGGAACTCGGAGTGCCAGCCGCCCGGCATGTAACCCCTGCCGACGATTTCCGCTTCGCCATACGGGGCGATCCAGGGCGCGAAGATCGCGCAGAAGGCATAGATCGCAATCACGATCATGGCGAACCAGGCGCTCAACGGCGCCTTGGCGAGCTCGCGCCGCGCTGTCGCGAAGCGGCTGCGCCGAGCATTCCGCGATTTGGTCGGAGCAGCGGTCATTTCGGATGCAGCAGCCGGGGGTTGGTGACGATGCCGATCACATCGGCGATGAGGTTGAGCAGGATGTAGGTGACCGCGAAGATCAGCGTGCAGCCCTGGACCACCGGCACGTCCCGGCTCGAGACCGCATCGACCATCAACTGGCCGATGCCGGGATAGACGAAGACCACCTCGACCACCACGACGCCGACGACCAGATAGGCAAGGCTGAAGGCGATGACCGTGACGATAGGCCCCCAGGCGTTCGGCAGTGCATGCCGCAGGATGATCTTGGTGGGCGAAATGCCCTTGAGACGCGCCATCTCGATATGGGGACTGGCGAGCAGGTTGATGATCGCGGCGCGCGTCATGCGCATCATGTAGGCGACGGTCACCAGCATCAGCGTGACCGCCGGCAAGGTCGCGCGGTAGGCATGCTCCCAGAACGGCGTGGAGGGGTCGATCGTCGAGAGCGAATAGAACCAGCGGTACTTGATGGCGAAGAGCACCATCAGCACGTAGGCGACAAAGAATTCCGGCATCGCGATGGTGGTCAGCGTCGTGGCGTTGACGACGCGATCGAACCAGCTGTTGCGATAGAGCGCGGTCAGGACGCCGAGAATGAGCGCCAACGGCACGGCCACCACGGCCGTCATGATCGCCAGGAAGAAGGTGTTGTAGAGGCGCGGCGCGATCACGTCGGCCACGCTGCGCTTAACGCTGCCGCCGACCCCGGCATAGGAAGAGCCGAAGTCGCCCTGCAGCGCGTGTCCGATCCAGTCGAAGTAGCGGATGTATGCCGGCCGATCAAGACCGAGCTCATGGTTGAACGCGGCGATCGTTTCGGGCGTCGCGCTCTGTCCGAGAACGGTCTCGGCAAATCCGCCGGGCAGCATCGACAGGGAGGAGAATATGATGAGCGACACCAGAAACAGGGTCAGCAGACCAAGTCCCATGCGCTGCAGGACCGTGCGGAAGACGGGGTGCATCAGCCTCTACTCGTCCGATGTCGGATGCGGTCTGCAACCATCCTCGTTTCCAGCATGTTCGACCTCGATTGCACAGGGGACGAAGGGCCGCACGCAGGCGATGAACGATTGTGCGGCCCCTCGGATCAATCGGCGAACCACCAGCGGTGATAGGCCCTGCCGCCGTCGAGCTGCCATTCCGACGACATGTTCGCCTGGTGCTGCACCCGCTCGCTGCGCGCGGTGAGGAAGCTCTGGAAGAATGCGACGATGGTGCCGCCGTCGTCACGGCAAAGCTGCTGCATCTCCTTGTACATGTCGGCGCGCTTCTGTTCGTCGAGTTCGCCTTTCGCCGCCAGCAGAAGCTGCTGGAAACGGTCGTTCTGCCATCTCGTGACGTTCCAGTCCGCGCCTTTGCGGAAGAAGGTCGAGAACACCATGTCGGGGGTCATGCGCTGCCCGTAATTGCCGCCGGCAAACGGCTTCTTGCCCCATACGTTCGACCAGTAGGAATCGGTCGGCTCGTTGACGACATTGACCTTGATGCCCGCCTTCTGCGCGCTCTGCTGGTAGATATTGCCCATGTCCACGGCGCCTGCATAGACCGCATCGCTGAGCGACAGGTTCACCGTCAGGTTTTCGGCCCCCGCTTTCTTGAGGTGGAATTTCGCCTTGTCCGGATCGTACTGACGCTGCTCCAGCTGGGCGTAGTAGAGGATGTTGGGCGCGATCGGCTGGTCGTTGCCGAGCGTGCCGTAGCCGAACGCGATCTTCTCCAGCACCGCCTGCCTGTCGAGGGCGTATTTCAGTGCCAGCCGCACATCGAGATTGTCGAACGGAGTCGCGGAGCAATCCATGTCGAGGGTGACCTGGGTGCCGCTGGGAACGTCGTCGATGATGATGCCCGGCGCGTTCTTGAGCATGTCGAGGACCTTGGGGTCGGGACTGTCGATGGCATCGACGAGACCGCTGACGAGGCTGTTCATGCGTGCCGTGGCGTCGTTGATGCCGAGAAGCTGGACCTCGTCGAAGTACGTTTCGCGATGATACTTCTCATTGCGCACGAAGCTCGCCTGGACACCCGGCTGGAACGAAACGAGCTTGTAGGGGCCGGCGCCGATCCCCGCGGTGGCGTCCACCTTGCCGGAACTGTCGGCCGGCATGATGGGAAGGTGATAGTCCGCGACGATGGCCGGCAGGTCGGCCGTTCCCACCTTCATGGTAAAGACGACGACGTCCTTGCCGTCGGCCTTGACGGAATCGAGGTCGCCGAGAAGGCCTTTCGCGCCCGATTTCGAATCGGCGCCCAGATGATGGTTGATGGAGGCGACGACGTCGTCGGACGTCAGGGACTTTCCGTTGTGGAATTCCTGGCCCGCGATCAGCTTGAAGCGCCATGTCTTGGCGTCCGGCGTGGCTTCCCACGATTCGGCCGAGTCCGGCCCGATCTTGTTGTCGGGCGTCACCTCGGTCAGATAGGTTCCCCAGATGTGCGGCATCTGGATGGCGAACAGGCCCAGCGCCTGGCCGGGATCGAGCGTGTCGGTCGTGTTGGCGTCGCCGACCCCGACGCGGAACTTGCCGCCTTTCTTCGGCGTCGCCGCTTCCACCCGCTTCGTCCACAAGGCGGTCGCCGACGGCACGGTGAGACCGAGGGCGAGAGTCCCCTGCATGAACCGGCGGCGGGACAGGGAACCCGTCTTGCCCTGGACGATGAGGTCTGAAAGTCGCTTGTCGCTCATTGGATCATTCCCCTTTATGGTGTTCGGTTATTGTCTTTGAAACGGTTCCGCTGTTGCGCGGAGCCTGCGCCTAGAAGTCCTTGCACAGACGCAGCGAGTCGAAGATCGCCGCGTGGATGTTGCGGCTGGCGACGGCGTCGCCGACGCGAAAGAGCATGAACTCACCTTCGGGGACGAGTTGAAGGGCCTGCGGCGCGCCCTCCAGCAGAGCGTCCTGATCCGTCACGCCGTCGTTAAGCGAATAAGGGCGGCATTCCTGGTAGACCTCGTCGACTGGTAGCGTTCCATGCTCGACGATGACGTGGTCGACTAGGCGCGCGATGTCGGGGCCGCCGTACTCGTTGGAGAAGGTGACCCTCAGTTTATTGCCTTCCCGTTCTATGCGCTTGATCCGTGAATCCGGCGTGATCGTCACGCCCTTGCGATAGAAATGCTCCAGGAAGATCGAAAAGTTCTGCGCCGCCATGTCGGAGGCGGCAGCCCGGTCCGGCGTCACGTATTCCACTTTCGCGCCGGCTTGCCCCGCCAGATAGTCTGCGCAGGACGGCGCCGGTGGCTGGCCGTTGTCGTCATAGACGAGGATGTCGCCGGAAAGCGGCCGTCCGGTCAGGGCGTCCCAGACGCTCTGCGCCATCTCGCCGCCGGGCACCAGGTCCGTATCCGGCACGCCGCCCGTGGCGACGATGACGATATCGGGTTTCAGTTCCCGTATGTCCGCCAGCCCCGCCATCGTGTTCCAGCGGACGTCGACTCCCAGCGCTTCCAGCCGCTCGCCGTACCAGTCGACGATGCCGATGATATCCCGGCGCCAGCCTGCCAGCGAGGCTATCCGTATCTGGCCGCCCAATTTGTTGCCGGCTTCGAAAAGGGTAACCTGATGTCCGCGTTCGGCGCTGACGCGCGCGGCTTCCAGCCCGGCCGGTCCGCCGCCGACGACGGCGACCTTCTTCACGGGACCGGTCGTCCGTTTGATGACGTGCGGCATGGTGGCTTCGCGCCCGGTCGCCACATTGTGCAGGCATAGCGCATCCAGACCTTGCGAAACACGGTCGAGGCAGTAGCTCGCTCCCACGCAGGGGCGGATTTCGTGCTCCTTCTTCTCCTGGATTTTTCGCACGATGTGCGGATCGGCGATGTGCGCGCGGGTCAGGCCGATGAGGTCGAGGATGCCCTCGGTGATCGCGTGCCTTGCCGTGGCGACGTCGGCGATGCGGCAGGCATGGATGAGCGGCGTCTTCACGTGCTTGCGGAACTCGGCCACTTGCGACAGCCAGGGGGCCAGCGGCGACCACATGCCCGGTATCTGCTTCGCAAGGGCATAGTGGCTCTCGATATGGCCGAAATTGACGGTCATATAGTCGACGAGACCCGTCTCGGAGATGATCTGCGCGGCCTCTATGCCTTCCGCCAGGCCGTGACCCTGGTCCCAATCCTCGCTTGCGCCGAGCCGGATTCCGACGACGTAGTCGTCACCGACGGCGGCGCGGACCTCCTCGAGCATTTCGATCGTGAAGCGGACCCGGTTGCGCAGCGAGCCGCCGTATTCGTCGGTCCGGAAATTGGTTGCGGGAGAGAGGAACTGTCCCGGCAGGTGCCCGTGCGACAGGATCTCGACGCCGTCGAGGCCGCCTTGCCTGCACCGGTCGGCGGCGGCGGCATAGGCGAGGAGAACCCTTCGTATGTCGTGGCGGTCCATCGAACGCGGAATGGCGCGATGGCTCGGCTCCTTGACCCTGGATGGCGCAACCACCGGAAGCCAGTTGCCGGCGTTCCATGTGGTGCGGTTGCCAAGGTGGGATATCTGGCAGACGAGGCCGCATTGATGGCGATGGATGCGTTCCGAGAACTCCTGGAAATACGGGATGATGTCGTCGCTGCTGACGTCGATCTGCCCGAAGACCGAGGGCGTATCCTTGGAAATGAACGAGGAGCCGCCGAACATCGTCATGCCGATGCCGCCCTTGGCCTTCTCCTCATGGTACAGCTGATAGCGGAGCTTTGGCTTTCCGTCCTCGACGTAGTTCGGGGCGTGCGGCGTGCTGACGACCCGGTTCTTCAGGCGAAGGGCCTTCAGTTGAAAAGGCTGAAGGAGCGGGTCTGTGGCTTGCACTTTCTCACCATAGGTTCAGGTACGGGGAAAAGCTGGCGGTCTTCTGTTATCCGGCGCGCGGCGGTGGACGCCGCCTGTGGAGCGCGGCCAACTGATGATGAGATTGCTCCGCGGGCACGATGCGCCGATCTGCCGCGAAGACCCTTGCCGACAGGGCGAACCTGCCGCCCAACGCTGCAACCAGCGATCCGGCCAACTCGCCGCGCATCCGCGCAGCCGGACTTCCGATAGCCATGGTCATTGCGTGCCCAGGTCCCGGCGGTGCTGCGGCGCGTTCGGACCTGAGAAATGATTCTGCATTCTGTTGCCTCCTCCCTTTGCAACAAGTAGAGTGTAAGTTGTAGACAATCGACGAGTCAAGCGACTTCCAGCGAAATCAGCACCCGCAATGCCGTGCAGCCGCGCCAGGACGTGGGGTTTCACTTGTGTCGCGACGACCGCCCATGAGCCGCTTCAAGGACGCCATCATGAACGATCATTCGCTGCCCGACGTTGAACCCGAGCCGGTCCGGACCTACCCCGCTCCCAGGGGGATCGTACAATCCGGAATGGCGAGGCGCCCGGCCTCGGTCGATGCTGCCGGACCGGGGCGGTCCGATCCGCTTCTGGCGCCGCTGAAAGTCGGCACGCTTTCACTGCGAAACCGCATCATGAGCTCCAGCCATGAAACGTCGGTCAGCGAGCGCAACTATCCGCTGGAAGCCTATCAGCGTTACCACGAGGAGAAGGCGAAGGGTGGGCTTGCGCTCACCATGTTCGGCGGGTCCGGAGTCGTGTCGCGCGACTCGTTCTGGGGCGGGGACCAGCTCGACTACACCAGCGACGATGTCATCCCCGTCTTTCAGCAGTTCGCCGATCGCATCCACCGGCACGGCGCGGCCATCATGTGCCAGATATCGCATGTGGGGCGGCGTTCCGATGCCACCACGGCCGACTGGCTGCCTGCCATCGCGCCCTCCAATACCCGCGAAGCCTACAGGCGCAGCTTCGCCAGGGAGATGGATCGCCACGACATCGACAGGGTGGTGCGCGATTTCGGCCAGGCGGCGCGTCGGGTCAAGGAAGGCGGCCTCGACGGCCTGGAAACGCTGACGGGCGGCCACCTGATCGGGCAGTTCCTGTCGCCGATGGTTAATCGCCGTTCGGACGAATTCGGAGGCTCGCTCGAAAACCGGATGCGCTTCCTGCGGATGGTCTACGAGGAAATCAGGGCGCAGGTCGGGTCCGACATCACGGTCGGCATCCGCTATACGATCGACGAAGACCACCCCGACGGGTTGAGCTACGAGGACGCGGTCAAGGTCGCAAACATACTCGAACGCGACGGCCTGGTGGACTACTTCAACTGCGTGTTCGGCCGTTTCGATACGAAGTACGGCCTGCTCTATTACAACATTCCCGACATCACCTCGCCTTCCGCGCCGTGGATCCAACGGGTGGGGGCGTTCCGCGCCGAAACCAGCCTGCCGATCTTCCACGCCGCCAAGATCTCCGATCTGGCGACGGCCCGTTATGCCGTCGGCGAAGGGCTTCTCGACATGGTCTGCATGACGCGCGCGCACATGGCCGACCCGCAGATCGTCAACAAGTTGCGGTCAGGCCGCGAGGACGAGATTCGGCCCTGCGTCGGCGCCTCGCATTGCCTCTATCGGGCGATCCACTGCATCCACAATCCGGCGACAGGCCGCGAGACGTGGCTGCCGCAGCTGATCGAACGGTCTCCCGCTGCCGGCCGCAAGGCCGTGGTGGTGGGTGGGGGGCCGGCCGGGCTCGAAGCCGCGCGGGTGCTTGCCGAGCGGGGGCACGAGGTGGTGCTGTTCGAGGCGACCAACCGTCTCGGCGGCCAGTTGGCCCTGGCTACACGCGTCAAGCTGCGGCAGGACCTCACGGGTATTGTCGACTGGCGCGAGGCCGAACTGAAGCGCCTGGGCGTCACCGTCAAACTCAATACCTATGCCGAAGAAAGCACCGTGCTCGCGGAGAGCCCGGATCTTGTCATCGTCGCGACGGGCGGCCTGCCGGCGCCCGGCGAATTTCCGGGAGAGGAACACTGCATCAGCGTGCAGGACATTCTCGGCGCGCCGACGATGGCCGCCTCCGACGTCCTGATCCATGACGGGACAGGTCGCCACGCCGGCCCGCTGACGGCCGTGCATCTGGCGACGGCCGGCAAGACGGTGACCCTCGTCACCCTCGATCCGAGCGTCGCGCCGGAGATGGAGGCCCACTCGCAGATCGTCTATCACAAGAGCATCGCGGAGCTGGGGATACGAACGTTGAACGAGTACGACATCGAACGGGTCACGGCCGGCCGCGACGGCACCTTCGACGTCACCCTCAGGCATCGCTTGACAGACAAGACGCAATCCATGAATTGCGGGCAGGTCATCCTGGAAACCGGGACGTATCCGCTCTCGGACCTCTATGACGGGATTCGATCCCTTTCCGTAAACGACGGGGTGACTGATATTCCTGCCATGGTCGCCGGTCCGCATCCCCTGCGGGAAAAGCCCGAATCGGGATTTGAGCTGCATCGGATCGGCGATGCCGTGGCCAGCCGCTCGGTTCACGCCGCCATGCTGGACGCGTTGCGTCTATGCATCCAGTTTTGAGGAAGGCCGGCACGGTGCGTATGTTCTTTTCAGCGGCATCGGAAGCAATCGGACGGGGAGAGAAGCCTGCATGAAGGAAACCCCTCAAAGGGAGATGGTTCATCTCAGGCGCCTGCAGCCTTTGAATGCGGCCACCGAAGTCGCCAGCGAACTGAGGAAAGCGATCATCAGTGGCTCTCTGGTCGCCGGTACGCGTCTGATCGAATCCGACATCGCCGCGCAGATGGCCGTTTCCCGCGGGCCCGTGCGCGAGGCGCTGCGCATCCTGCACGAAGACCAGCTGATCGAGATGCGGCCGAACAGGGGTGCGATCGTGTCGGCGGTAAGCGCCGACGACGTGCTGGAGGTCTATGCCATCCGGGGCTCGCTCGGGCTGATCGCTATCCGCAATCTGATCGGTCAGTATCACTTCTCGGAAGACGGGAAAGCGATGGTCCAGACCCGCATCGACAGCATACGGACGGGCGAGTTCGCGAAGCTGCGAACCCTGTCGGGGGCGAAGTCGTCGGAGATCATCGAGCAGGAATTCCGCATTCAATCGGCGACGATGCTGGCGGCTTCCCTGCCGCGCGTCTATCGCCGCTTCGACCAGCTGACGGCCGAAATACAGTCGCTCGTCAGCAGGATAAAGATCGAATACGACGCGTTCGATACGACGGTCGAGAAATACGCGAACCTGCTCAATTCCCTTTATGAAGGGGATGGAGTGTCCTCCGAGAAGGTATGGAGGAAACATATCCAGGTTTCCTCGACGGAGCTTCTGGAGAAGCTTCCCGGCGGCGACGACGCAATCCGCGTCCGACCCTGGATGGTCACGCTCTACTAGCGCAGGACTCGCTCAGTAATCCGAGATCTTCTTCATGTAGCGGCGATCTTCCAGCATCACCTTGCCGCGCCTGGCCGCCAGCTTGTAGGCGAACTTCCACAGCGTATCGAAGAAGATCAGCGGTACGAGATAGCCCTTGAAGGCGTCGTCGATGCCGGTGAGGTCAAGCTCGCCGGCGTCGAGCGCCAGCACGTTGTCCTTCGAGCCGAAGCGATGCAGGAAATCGCGGGCGCGCTCCTCCAGCCGGCGTGTCTCGTCGAGCCCGATCATGCAGACGAACCTGGCGTCCTTGTCGACGACCTCGAACGGGCCGTGGAAGAATTCGTCGGCATGGATTGCCTGGGAATTGATCCACAGCATCTCCATGAACACGCAGATCGCGAAGGAATAGGCTGCTCCGTAGTCGGCGCCGCTCGCCATCGTGTAGATCACCGGCGCACCCTTGAAGCGGTCGGCATAGGTGTCGAACATGCCAGCATATTTGACATGCGCCTTGTCGATCGCCGGCTGCAGGGCGCTCAGGCTGGATAGCAGCGTGGGAACGACGTCCACCCTGTCCGTCTGCCGGATCAACCCGGCGAGGATCATGTAGAGCACGCCGTAATTGCTGTCGGCGGCGTCAATGGCGATGCCGGTCGTGTAGGACGCCTGATAGGCGACGGGATGATCGACAGCTTCGGCGAGCGGCGACTTCGGATCGAGCGTCATGCCGATGGTGACGGCACCCTTGGCGCGGGCATGCCTGGCGGCGCGTACCGTCTCCTTGGTCGTGCCGGTCTGGGAGCAGAGGATGACGAGCGAACCGGAGCCGAGCTTGCGCGGGTCGCGCGCCACGAACTCGTCGCCGTTATAGACATCCGAAGTCAGCGCGTCCGAATGGCGGTCGAGGAAATACTTTCCCGGATGCATGATCGACAGCGAGCCGCCGCAGGCGACGAGGAAGACATGCGTGATTTTCTTTGCGCCGACGGCGGCCAGCGCGTTCTGGATGTCCTGGTTCAACTCGGTCTTCATATCTCTGGTCCGGGGCGACGTTGACAGTGTGGGTTACGATATGCGAACGTTCTCACATATAGTCAATCAGAAAGATTTTCGATGGTCAAGATTGCTGCGATGGGCGACAACGTCGTCGATTGCTACCTGTCGCAGGGAGCGATGTTTCCCGGCGGCAATTGCCTGAATGTCTCTGTTTTCATTCGTAGATTTGGCGGAAAATCCGCCTATGTCGGTGCCGTAGGCCGCGACCGGGCGGGCCGTGCGATCCTCGAAGCGCTCGGTGACGAAGGCGTCGACGTCTCCCGTTTGCGGCTGCTCGATGGGCCTACGGCCTATTGCATCATCGGCCACCGGAACGCCGACCGGGTCTTCGTGACGTTCGATCTGGGAATCTCGATGTTCGAGCCTTCGGAGGACGATTTCTCCTTCATCTCCGCCTATGACGCTGTGCAGATCGGCCAGTCCAGCGGGCTAGACCGGCATCTGAAGCGCGTGGCGTCGCTTCGGCCGCTGTCCTACGACTTTTCCAACAAATACACGGACGAGAAGATCGGCAGGATAGCGCCGCTATGCCTGCTCGCCTCGGTATCGGCGAGGGACGATTCGCGCGAGCATGCGCTGGATCTGCTGCGGGGCGTTATTGCCGCCGGTGCCGAATGGTGCCTGGTGACGCGTGGATCGCGGGGGGCGATGCTCGGGCGTGGAGCCGAGGTCTTCGAGATTCCGGCTGCGAAGGCCGAACTCGTCGATACGCTCGGAGCCGGCGATACGTTCATCGCCCGCACGCTCTACGGCCTGGTGCAGGGTGAGGCGCCGATGGATCTTCTGGCCGCGGCGGCGACCGAGGCGGCGCGAACCTGCAGTTATCATGGCGCCGTCGGCCATGGCGTGCCGATTGACCTGCAGGTCGATATTGCGGCCATCCGCACCGCCCATCCTGAGTTGCTAGGCTGACCCCGGTGCGGCGACCGATCCCCGGGCGGAGAATCTGGGCTTGAGCGCCAGCAGCTGTGGTTCAGTTTCGTCGCCTTCGATGCGCGACAGCATCAGCCGGGCAGCGGCCTCTCCCATCTCGATCAGGGGCTGCGCGATCGCGGTTATTCCCGGCCTGATGAAGCTCATCCAATCGAGATCGTCGAAACAGACCAGCGACAGGTCCCCGGGGATATGCAGGTCGAGCGAGGCGATCGCATCC
>JBQCHN010000387.1:0-4980 GCA_051954615.1 Mesorhizobium sp.
TCCGGCGCGGTCGGCATGAGCGCCATCGTCAAGGCGCTCGACAAGGTCGAGGCCAAGGCCAAGAAGATCGCCGCGCACCTGATGGAGGCCGACGAGGGCGATATCGTCATCGAGAACGGCGCCCTGAAGGTTGCCGGCACCGACAAGAACGTGCCGTGGTTCCAGATGGCGCTGGCCGCCTATACCGCGCACAACCTGCCGGCCGGCATGGAGCCCGGCCTGAAGGAGACGGCCTTCTACGACCCGGCCAACTTCACCTTCCCCGCCGGCTGCTATGTCTGCGAGGTCGAGGTCGACCCCGAAACCGGCATGACCGAGATCGTCCAGTTCGTCGCGGCCGACGACTTCGGCAACATCATCAATCCGATGATCGTCGAGGGGCAGGTGCACGGCGGCGTCACGCAGGGCATCGGCCAGGCGCTGCTCGAAGGCACCAGCTACGACGCCAGCGGCCAGCTGCTGACGGCGAGCTACATGGACTACACGATGCCGCGCGCCGGCGACGTCCCGTCCTACAAACTGTCGACGTCGAGCACGCCGTCGCCATCCAATCCGCTCGGCATCAAGGGATGCGGCGAGGCGGGCGCCATCGGCTCGCCGCCGGCGGTCATCAATGCGATCACCGACGCGATCGGGACGGAAGACATCACCATGCCGGCGACGCCCAACAAGGTCTGGGCGGCGATCCGCGCGGCGAAGCACTGAGGGAGGCAGCCATGTATTCGGTCAACTATCATCGCGCGTCCTCCGTCGCCGACGCCGCCAAGCTGTTGAAGAGCGGCGACGCCAAGCTCGTCTCAGGCGGCATGACGCTGATCCCGGCGATGAAGACGCGGCTGGCCGCGCCTTCGGATCTCGTCGACGTCTCGCGCATCGAGGCGCTGAAGGGCGTCAAGGTGTCCGGCAAGACCGTCACCATCGGCGCCGCGACCACGCATTTCGAGGTCGCCAGCGACGAGAAGCTGAAGAAGGCCTGTCCGGCGCTGGCCCATCTGGCCTCATTGATCGGCGACCCGGCGGTGCGGCATCGCGGCACCATCGGCGGCTCGATCGCCAACAATGACCCGGCAGCCGACTATCCGGCCGCGATGCTGGCGCTCGGGGCCACCATCGTCACCAACAAGCGCGAGATCGCCGCCGACAAGTTCTTCAAGGGCCTGTTCGAGACGGCGCTGAAGGACGGCGAGATCGTCACCGCCGTCACTTTCGCAGCACCCGCCAAGGCGGCTTACGAGAAGTTCCGCAACCCGGCCTCGCGCTATGCAGTCGTCGGCGTTTTCGTTGCCAACGGCAAGGCCAATGGGAAAGACGATGTGAAGGTTGCCGTCACCGGTGCAGGCGACGACGGCGTCTTCCGCTGCAAGCCGATCGAGGCGGCGCTGGCGAAGAAGTTCGACGCTTCGGCGCTGGACGGCGTCAAGGTGCCGGCCGGCAGCATGATGAGCGACATCCATGCCTCGGCGGACTATCGCGCGCATCTGGTGACGGTTATGGCCAAGCGCGCGGTCGCTGCAGCCAACCAGTAGCGTTCCAAAGCGTGTCGCGATCTTTCAGATTCGCTCCGCACGCTTTGGATTCTTGATTTCACGCATGTTTTTTCCCGGGCCGGTCCTCACTTTCGGGAGACATGCTTGGCCCTTTCTCCCAGGCTGTTCGCCTGTTTTGCGGCCGGCTGCGAAGCCGGCCGTCGTTTTTTAGCGATTGCTTGAATCTTCGACTATCGTCGTATGCCATTCATTGGCAATTGTCATATCGTGCTCCGATACTACTCTGTCCCTTGCCTATAACAAACAAGGGAGAGGGAATCATGGATACAGGATCGGGAGGCGGCGGCTGGTTCAGCCGCTCGCGCACGGTGGCCAAACCCGGCTTCAGCCGCTGGATGGTGCCGCCGGCGGCCTTGTGCGTGCATCTTTGCATCGGCCAGGCCTATGCGTTCAGCGTTTTCAACCTGCCGATGACCAAGCTCATCGGCATTTCCGAATCGGCCCCAGACGACTGGAAACTGACGGAACTGGGATGGATTTTCTCGCTCGCCATCTTCTTCCTCGGCGTGTCGTCGGCGGTGTTCGGGCGCTGGGTGGAGGAGGGCGGTCCGCGCAAGGCGATGTTCACCGCCGCGTGCTGCTGGGCCGCAGGGTTTCTGATCTCGGCCTTCGGCGTGTCGATCCACAATCTGTGGGTCATCTATTTCGGCTACGGCGTGCTGGGCGGCATCGCTCTCGGCATCGGCTACATCTCGCCGGTTTCGACGCTGATCAAGTGGTTTCCGGATCGTCCCGGCATGGCGACCGGCATGGCGATCATGGGCTTCGGCGGCGGTGCCTTCATCGCGGCGCCCTTGTCGGTGTGGCTGATGAAGAAGTTCACCACCGACGCCCATATCGGCGTCATGGAGACGTTCGTCGTTCTCGGCGTCGTCTATTTCATCTTCATGGTCGTCGGCTCGATCATCGTGCGCGTGCCGCCGGCCGACTGGAAGCCTGCGGGCTATGTCGCCCCCAAGGAGAACAAGCTCATCAGCAAAAACGACGTCTTCGTCTACGATGCGCTGAAGACGCCGCAATTCTGGCTGATCTGGTGGGTGCTGTGCCTGAACGTCACGGCCGGCATCGGCGTTCTCGGCCAGGCCTCGGCGATGAGCCAGGAAATGTTCCCCGGCCACATCACGCCGGTCGCGGCGGCGGGGCTGGTCGGTTTGATGAGCCTGTTCAACATGGGCGGCCGTTTCGCCTGGGCGACGACGTCGGACTATATCGGCCGCAAGAACACCTATTTCGTGTTCATGGTGCTGGGCTTCATCCTCTATTGCCTGGTTCCGCTGACAGGTGCCGCCGGCAGCGTCGCCGGTTTCGTGCTGTGCTTCCTCATCATCATCTCGATGTATGGCGGCGGCTTCTCGACGGTGCCGGCTTACCTGCGCGACATGTTCGGCACGCGCTATGTGGGCGCCATCCACGGACTGTTGCTCACCGCATGGTCGGCTGCCGGCATCTTCGGGCCGGTCATCGTCAACTATCTGCGTGAGTATAACGTCACGCATGGTGTGCCGAAGGCGCAAGCCTACAACAACACCATGTACATCATGGCCGGACTTCTGGTGATCGGCTTCATCTGCAACTTCTTCGTCAAGGCGGTCGACAGTCGCTTCCACATGAAGGACAAAGCGGCTGACCCGGCGTTGGGTGTTGCCGGCCAAGCGGCCAAGGCCTGAGGAGAACGGCAATGGAAAACAATCATAACGGCACCACCACCCTGCAACTTGTGCTCGCGTGGGGCTTTGTTGGCATCCCGCTGGTGCTGGGCGTGTTGCAGACGCTCATCAATGCCATGAAGCTGTTCCAGTAAACCGGCACGGCTTCTCATATATCCGGGGTGGCGGACCTCACAGGCCCGCCGCCCTTTTGGGGTCCGGACGGACGCTGGGAATTGCCCTGACGCGAAATCGTTTCAGGCCAAAGGCTTTTCGTAGTAGCGCACTATCTTGGCACCGCCATGAATGGCGGCGGTTCCGACTTCGCGAAACCCCAATGCCGCGTGGAAGGCGTCCGAAGCCGGGTTCGGCGGCTCGGCGTTCACCTCGCAGGTGACCAGCGTATGGCCCGCCTGCATGGCGCGGGCGAACAGGTCCTCGTAGAGGCGCCTGGCATGGCCGCGCCCGCGTGCGGATGCCGCGACCGCCACGCGGTCGACATAGACGAAACGCGGATAGCGCTGGCGAAACCACAGGAAGTTCGGGCTGTCGTAGGCGGCGTCCTGATCGAAGGTGATCAGGAAGGCCTCGACCGAGCCGACGCGCCGGGCGTGAAAAGCCTCGGCGAGCAGGTCGGAGAGCCCCTCCGGTTCCAGCCACGACAATTCGGCGGCATGCTCGTTGTTGAGCGCCAGAACCGCGGTCAGATCGGCCGCGGCGACCGGCTCGATGGGCAACGGAGCGGAATTCATGCGCGTGCGGCGGCGATGGTGGCGGCCACCAGGCCCCCGTCGGTGACGGTGTTGCGGTATTCGCGGTCGAGATCGCTGCCACCCATACCGACCTTGGGATTGCGGTAGCGCATGGCGCTCGGCACGTCCTTCAGCGAGGCGAAGTGCATCTCGGTCAGTCCGGTCCTGCGGCGGACTGCGCCGATGGTGTCCGGGGCAAGCGCGCCGCAGCCGAGGATGATGATCCTGCCTGCCGCCTTCTCCACCAGCGCGGCCAGGAGGTCGGCGCCTTCCACGGCGGTATCGCGCTGGCCGCTGGTCAGTACGCGGCCGACGCCGCAGCGGATTAGCGTCTCCAGTGCCTCGAACGGGTCGCGGGTCATGTCGAAGGCGCGGTGGCAGGTGACGTTGAGCGGCCCGGCCGCCCTGGCGAGTGCCGTCATGCGATCCTCGTCGATGGTGCCGTCCTCTTTCAGGCAGCCGACCACGACGCCGGCCACCCCGGCATCGCGCAGTGCTTCGACATCGGCCAGCATCGAGCGGTATTCCACTTCGCTGTAGAGGAAATCGCCGCCGCGCGGCCGCACGATGACGTGGAACGGAATCGTCGCCAGGTCCAGCGCCGCGCGTACCGTGCCGAGGCTCGGCGTGATACCACCCTCGATCAGGCTGGCGCACAGTTCAACCCGGTCGGCGCCGGCCGCCTGCGCGGCTAGCAGGCCGTCTATCCCCTCGACGCAGATCTCGATGAGCGGCAGGCGATCGTTGGTTTCGGACAAGGCGGTTCCCCACGGTTTTCAATCGTCGAGGGCTTACCATCGGGTGACGCATGGCGGAAGCGCATTGTTGGGGTGTCGTTCGCTCCCGTTGTTTTGACACGACCGGCCGCAATGACTAGATCACCGCGAAACGAAACGGATCGCGACCACTGTGACCGCCTACGATCATCCTTTTTCCATCGCTCCCATGATGGACTGGACGGACAGGCATTGCCGCTTCTTCCATCGCCAGTTGACGGCGCGCGCGCTGCTTTACACCGAGATGGTGGTGGCCGAC
>JBQCHN010000388.1:0-7746 GCA_051954615.1 Mesorhizobium sp.
GCGGCGCTGACCTTGCCGTGGTCGTCGAGCGCCACGATCATGCGCATGTGGCGCAGGCTGAGCCCGCTGCGCAGCAGCGGTATGGCCGCGGTTCCGCGGTCGTCGTTTCCGGTCGAATCGCGCGCCCCAACCATGCCTGCCCGTCGCCTCGTTCGCCCGATCCTTAGGGCTTAAATCGATATGATATACCGACTTCGATATAGCAACAATCGAAGATCGCATTTGACAGTTATGGCAAAGGATAACACGCTGCTCAGGTTCCAAGGACGCCACGTTCCGGCCGCAAGCCGGCGGGCGGCCGAGGGACCGATCGGGAGGATGCGAGACAATCGATGATCCGCGGCTGCGCGTTGCGCTGTCGTCCGGTCGTGCGGCCGCGAGCCACGCGGCTGAGCGCCCATCAACCAGGGAGAGAGTAACGTGAAGATCATCAAATCGCTGGTCGCTGCCGCGGCCCTCGGCATCGCGGCCATGTCGGTATCCGCCCATGCCGAAGACAAGGGCCTTGTCGGTGTGCTCATGCCCACCAAGACCTCGCAGCGCTGGATCAACGACGGTGATGCCGTCAAGAAGCAGCTCGAGGAGAAGGGCTACACCGTCGACCTGCAGTATGCGCAGGACGACATCCCCAACCAGCTCAGCCAGCTCGAGAACGAGATCACCAAGGGCCCGAAGGCGCTCATCATCGCCTCGATCGACGGCACCACCATGTCGGACGCCTTGCAGAAGGCCAACGACGCCGGCGTCGTCGTCGTCGCCTACGACCGCTTGATCAAGAAGACGCCGAACGTCGACTACTACACAACCTTCGACAATTTCGGCGTCGGCGTCATCCAGGCCAATTCGCTGGTCAAGGGCCTGAAGGAGCGCTTCCCCAACGCCAAGCCGTGGAACGTCGAGCTGTTCGGCGGCTCGCCGGACGACAACAACGCCTTCTTCTTCTACAACGGCGCCATGTCGGTGCTGCAGCCGCTGATCGACGACGGCTCGATCAAGATCAAGTCGGGCCAGATGGGCATGGACAAGGTCGGCACGCTGCGCTGGCTGGCCGCCACCGCCCAGGCGCGCATGGATAACCTGCTCTCGGCCAACTACTCGGACGGCAGCCGCGTCCACGGCGTGCTGTCGCCCTATGACGGCCTGTCGCGCGGCATCACCGCTTCGCTGCGCGCCGTCGGCTACGGCACGGACGCCCAGCCGTGGCCGATCGTCACCGGCCAGGACGCCGAAACCGCCTCGGTCAAGCTGATCATCTCGGGCGAACAGTACTCGACCGTCTTCAAGGACACGCGCGAACTCGCCAAGGCGACCGTCGAGCTGGTCGACACCGTGCTGTCGGGCAAGAAGCCCGAAGGCCTGGACGAGAAGACCTACAACAACGACGTCAAGGTCGTTCCCTCGATCCTGCTGACCCCGGTCGAGGTCGACAAGTCGAACTACGAGAAGCTGGTCGTCGAGTCCGGCTACATCAAGGCCGACGAGCTGAAGTAATATCGTATCCGGAAAGGGGCCTGGCCTGGCCCGGCCCCTTTCCGTTTCGCAGTGCTGCCGGTAGAATTGCGGCCACGAAGGAGCGATATCGCGATGGCTTCCACGATCCTGGAAATGCGCGACATCACCAAGACGTTTCCCGGCGTGAAGGCGCTGTCGAACGTCACCTTGAGCGTCGAGGAGGGCGAGATCCACGCCATCGTCGGCGAGAACGGCGCCGGCAAATCCACCCTCATGAAAGTGCTGTCGGGCGTCTACCCGTCCGGCACCTACGACGGCACCATCGTCTTTCGCGGCCAGGAGTGCCAGTTCGCCGGCATCCACGACAGCGAACGGTTGGGCATCGTCATCATCCACCAGGAACTGGCCTTGGTGCCGATGCTGTCGATCGCCGAGAACATCTTCCTCGGCAACGAGCACGCCAGTTACGGCGTCATCGACTGGAACGCCAACGAGACGCGCACGCGCGCGCTGTTGAAGAAGGTCGGCCTCGACGAGGACCCCAAGACGCTGATCACCAACATCGGCGTCGGCAAGCAGCAGCTCGTCGAAATCGCCAAGGCGCTGTCGAAGCAGGTCAAGCTCTTGATCCTCGACGAGCCGACGGCGAGCCTGTCGGAGAAGGACAGCCAGGCGCTGCTCGACCTGCTGCTGGAATTCAAGCGGCAGGGCATGACCTCGATCCTCATTTCGCACAAGCTCAACGAAGTGAGCCGCGTCGCCGACCACGTCACCGTCATCCGCGACGGCCAGACGATCGAGACGCTTGCGCGCAAGGACGTCACCGAGGACCGCATCGTCACCTCGATGGTCGGCCGCTCGCTCGACGACCGCTATCCGCCGCGCGAGCCGAAGATCGGCGAGGTGGTGCTGGAGGTGAAGGACTGGTCGGTCTATCATCCGATCCACGCCGAGCGGCAGGTCATCAAGGGCATAGACCTCAACGTCCGCAGGGGCGAGGTCGTCGGCATCGCCGGCCTGATGGGCGCCGGCCGCACCGAATTCGCCATGAGCCTGTTCGGCCGCTCCTGGGGCCGCCGCATCACCGGCACCGTCCTGCTCGACGGCAAGCCGGTCGACGTCTCCACCGTCGGCAGGGCGGTGGACCGGGGCATCGCCTACGTCACCGAGGACCGCAAGACATACGGCCTCAACCTGATCGACCACATCAAGCACAACGTCACGGCCGCCAACATGAAGGGCGTGTCGAAGCGCGGCGTCATCGACGACCTGCGCGAGCTTGCGGTGGCCAACGAATACCGCGCCAAGACCAACATCCGCACCCCCAGCGTCTACCAGCTCACCGGCAACCTGTCCGGCGGCAACCAGCAGAAGGTGGTGCTGTCGAAATGGCTGTTCGCCGACCCCGAGGTGCTGATCCTCGACGAGCCGACGCGCGGCATCGACGTCGGCGCCAAATACGAGATCTACACGATCATCGCGCGCCTTGCCGCCGAGGGCAGGGCGATCATCGTCATCTCGTCCGAGATGCCGGAACTGCTCGGCATATCGGACCGCATCTATGTCATGAACGAAGGGCGCATCGTCGGCGAGATGGCGGCTTCCGAAGCCAGCCAGGAAAAGATCATGCGCGCCATCATTCGCGGGGAAGGAAAGGCTGCATCATGACCGTCGAGAGCTCGCCCTCGCCACAGACAGGCGTGGCCCAGGATACCCATGAGCCGCGCGTCGCCGTCTCGGCGCTGGTGACGAACCTGCGCGAATACGGCCTCGTGCTGGCGCTCATCATCATCATGCTGTTCTTCCAGTTCACCACCGACGGCACGCTGTTCAAGCCGCTGAACCTGTCCAACCTGGTGCAGCAGAACTCCTTCATCATCGTCATGGCGCTCGGCATGCTGCTGGTCATCGTGGCCGGCCACATCGATCTGTCGGTCGGCTCGGTCGCCGGCTTCATCGGCGCGCTCGGCGCCAACATGATGGTGACATGGCAGCTCGGCCTCTTGAGCAATCCGCTGGTGGCTTCCATCGTGTGCCTGGCTGTCGGCGCTGCGATCGGCGCGGCGCAGGGTTACTGGATCGCCTATCATCGCATCCCGAGTTTCATCGTCACGCTGGGCGGCATGCTGATCTTCCGTGGCCTGTGCCAGGCCATGCTCGGCGGCGGCCTTTCCGTCGGCCCCCTGCCGGTCTCCTTCAAGGAACTCTCCTCCGGCTTCATCCCGGAGTTGCTGGGCGTGTGGACGCTGGTTCCGCCGACGGTCAACGCCGCCGGCAAGACGATCTTCGGCAGCGGCGTCCAGTTGCAGATGACGTCGGTGATCCTCGGCCTGATCGGTGTCGCCGCCTATGCCTGGTTCGGCCTTTCGGCGCGCCGCACGCGCGAGCGCCACGGCTATCAGGCCGAGCCGTTCGCCCTGTTCGTCGTCAAGACGCTGATCGTCAGCCTGCTGACGCTGTTCCTCGTCTACCAGTTCGCCATCTACAAAGGGCTGCCTATCGTGCTCGTCGTGATGGGGCTGCTGATCGGCCTGTTCGTCTTCGTCACCAAGCGCATGGTCATCGGCCGGCGCGTCTATGCGCTCGGCGGTAATCCGAAGGCGGCGCAGCTTTCCGGCATCAAGACCGAACGGCTGACGCTCTACGTCTTCATCAACATGGGCGTGCTGTCGGCGCTCGGCGGCCTGATCATCGCGGCGCGCCTCGGCCAGGCGGTGCCGGCGGCGGGCCTCGGCAGCGAGCTCGACGTCATCGCCGCCGTCTTCATCGGCGGCGCCTCGGCCATGGGCGGCGTTGGCCAGGTGATCGCCACGGTGGTCGGCGGCTTCATCATGGGCGTCATGAACAACGGCATGTCGATCATGGGCGTCAACGTCGACTGGCAACAGGTGGTCAAGGGCCTCGTGCTGCTCGGCGCCGTCGTCTTCGACGTCTACAACAAGAACAAGGCCTGAGCCGCGGGCGAAGGCCGGACGGGAACTTAAACCGACACGCATTGGAGGAACGCGGCGCAGGCATGCGCCGCGCCTGGGATGGTTTGCGCGGCCGCGGCGGCCGGCACGGGAAAGCAGGAGGTAGCTATGCTGGTTTCACAGATGCTCGGCGACGACGACACGATCCGCGTCGTGGCGCGCAACGGCAACGGCGCGCGCGTCGTCAACGGTGCGCGCAGCGTCTATGCGCTGGCGATCGAGGCGGCGCGCACCGGCATCGGGCTTGCCGCGCTGATCGAGCGCAAGGGCTGGGGCGCTGCGGTCGACCTCGAGACCGCCTATCGCAAGGGCCTGCTGTTGTCGCCGATCAACCATCCCGATCCGGCGCACCTGCACCTGACCGGCACCGGGCTGACCCATCTGGGCTCGGCCTCGACTCGCGATTCCATGCACAAGAAGCTGGCCGAGGATGGTGAGGAGCAGCTCACCGATTCCATGAAGATGTTCCGCATGGGCCTGGAAGGCGGCAAGCCGGCGGCCGGCAAGGTCGGCGTGCAGCCGGAATGGTTCTACAAAGGCAACGGCACCATGGCGGTGGCGCCGGGTGCGCCGCTCGTCTCGCCTTCCTTCGCCCAGGAC
This sequence comes from Mesorhizobium sp., assembly GCA_051954615.1. GTDB lineage: Bacteria > Pseudomonadota > Alphaproteobacteria > Rhizobiales > Rhizobiaceae > Mesorhizobium. The sequence goes on from JBQCHN010000388.1 coordinate 5,025, forward strand.
GGCGGCGAGGAACCGGAGATCGCCGGCATCTATGTCATCGGCGACGACGGCCAGCCGCTGCGCGTCGGCTTCACGCTGTCCAACGAATTTTCCGACCATGTGACGGAGCGGGTGAACTATCTCTTCCTCGCCCATTCCAAGCTGCGCAACGCCTCCTTCGGTCCGGAAATCCTGGTCGGCGACCTGCCGGCCGATATCCGCGGCACCTCGCGCATCCTGCGCGGCGGCAAGGCAATATGGGAAAAGCCGTTCCTGTCGGGAGAGGCGAACATGTCGCACACCATCGCCAACCTGGAGCATCACCACTTCAAGTATCCGGCCTTCCGCCAGCCGGGCGACGTGCATGTCCATATGTTCGGCACCGCTACGCTTTCCTTCGCCGACGGCATCCGCGCCGAGGCGGAAGACGTGTTCGAGATCGAGGCGGCCGATTTCGGCCTGCCGCTGCGCAACGCGCTGGAGGTCGAGGCGCCGGTGAAGGTGGCGGTGAGGGCGCTGTAAAGCCCGGCTTCACCGTCCCGGCGGGCGGAAATGCTTCGACAGCTTCAGGCCCTGCGCCTGGTAGTTGGAGCCGAGGTCGGTGCCGTAGAGCGCCTTCGGCCGTTCCAGCATGTGCTCGTAGACGAGGCGGCCGACGATCTGGCCGTGCTCGAGGATGAAGGGCACTTCGTGGCTGCGCACTTCCAGCACCGCGCGGCTGCCGGTGCCACCGGCCGCCGAATGACCGAATCCGGGATCGAAGAAGCCGGCATAGTGGACGCGGAATTCGCCGACCAGCGGGTCGAACGGCGTCATTTCGGCGGCGAACAGCGGCGGCACATGCACCGCCTCGCGGCTGACGAGGATGTAGAATTCGTCCGGGTCGAGCACCAGTTCGCCGGCCCTGTTGCGGTAGAGCGGTTCCCAGAAGTCGGCGACGTCGTGCGCGGCGCGCCTGTCGACGTCCACCAGCCCGGTGTGGTGCTTGCCGCGATAGCCGACCAGTCCGTTTGCGTCGCCGGCGAGGTCGATGGAAAGTGCGATGCCGCCGCCCGAAATGTCCGGCGGCTCGGTGGCGACCAGCGTCTGTGCCCTATGCAGCGCCTGCAACTCATCTTCCGACAGCACGGCATGGCCGGTGCGGAAGCGGATCTGCGACAGGCGTGAGCCTGCGCGCACGACGATCGGAAACGTCCGCGGGCTGACTTCGAGATAGAGCGGACCGTGATAGCCGGCGGCGATCTTGTCGAACTCGTGGCCGTGGTCGGTCATGACGCGGGTGAAGATGTCGAGCCGGCCGGTCGAGCTTTTCGGGTTCGCCGAGGCCGAGACATGGTCGGGCAGGGAAAGGCTCTCCATCAGCGGCACGATGTAGACGCAGCCGGTCTCCAGCACGGCGCCTTCCGCTAGGTCGATCTCGTGCAGCTTCAGCCGTTCCAGCTTGGCGTCGACCGTGCTGCCGGGGCCGGGCAGGAAGGAGGCACGGGCGCGATACGCCTTGGCGCCGAGCCTGAGGTCGAGGCTCGCCGGCTGGATCTGGTCGGCGTCGAGCGGCCGGGGAGCGGCAAGCGCGCCGGACGAAAACAGCGCCGCTATGTCCTGATCGGGAAGAATACCGGTTTGCCGCAAGGAACCGCTCCAAGCCTGTCTGGCATAAAGCTCTTAATCGAGCCATCGATTGACGCAAGCGCGGGACGGGTCTAAAGCGATTTTATCCCGTGGTGATTTGCCGGTCGGCTTGCAGCCACGTTAAACAAGTCGCTAAAGGACCGTCGGCACAAGAGCCCATGGCACCGGTTGCGACTTTCGCGGCCGGTTTTTTTGTGTCGGTGAAGGACCATGACGAACAACAAGCGCAACTGGAAGCCCGCAACCCAACTCGTGCACGAAGGCACGCTGCGATCCGGCTTCGGCGAAATGTCGGAAGCCCTTTTCCTGACGCAGGGCTATCTCTACGCAACCGCCGAGCAGGCGGAGGCGCGCTTCAGGGGCGAGGAGCCCGGTTTCATCTATTCGCGCTACGCCAACCCGACGGTCGACATGTTCGAAAAGCGCATGTGTGCGCTGGAGGGCGCGGAGGACGCGCGCGCCACAGCCTCCGGCATGGCGGCCGTCGCGGCGGCGGTGCTGTGCGGCTTGCGGGCCGGCGACCATATCGTCGCGGCGCGCGCGCTGTTCGGCTCCTGCCGCTGGGTGGTCGAGACACTGGCGCCGCGCTACGGCATCGAATGCAGCATCGTCGACGGCACCGACATCGCCAATTGGGAAAAGGCGGTGAGGAAGAATACCAGGCTGTTCTTCCTCGAAAGCCCGACCAATCCGACGCTGGAAGTGGCCGACATCGCCGCCGTCGCCTCCCTCGCCAATTCCGTCGGCGCGCGGCTGGTGGTCGACAACGTCTTCGCCACGCCGCTGTTCCAGAAGCCGCTCGAACTCGGCGCCCATGTCGTCGTCTATTCGGCCACCAAGCACATCGACGGGCAGGGGCGTTGCCTCGGCGGCATCGTGCTGTCGGACAAGAAGTGGATCGACGAGAACCTGCACGACTATTTCCGCCACACCGGCCCCAGCCTGTCGCCTTTCAACGCCTGGACGCTCTTGAAGGGGCTGGAGACGCTGCCGGTGCGCGTGCGCCAGCAGACGGAGTCGGCCGGCAAGATCGCCGACGTGCTTGCCGATCATGCCAAGATCGCGCGCGTCATCTATCCCGGCCGCGCCGACCACCCGCAGGCCGAGATCGTCA
>JBQCHN010000389.1:0-5327 GCA_051954615.1 Mesorhizobium sp.
GCCGCGCTTTTCTTGTCTTTGCCGGTTTTCGACGCAGTGGCCATGATCTGTCCTCGGCTTGCTCGCATCAAACGGAGAGGCCAGGCCGGCGCCTCCTATGCGGCGGCGTCGCGGGCGGCCTCGCTGAGGAAAGTAAAGACATAGTCCGAGAAGGAACGCCAGCACTCGACGCGGAAAGCATCTTCGGCCGGGCGGTAGAGGATGATCTCGGCCTTGCCGAGCACCGTGCGCGAGCAGGCACCGACAGGGAATGCCGCCAGCGACAGGTCCTGCGGGCAGCCGGCATTGACGCAGGCCTCTGCAGCCGGACCGCTGACGGAAATCGCCACGTTGCGGTGCGAGATGCCGACCGCCGAATGCAGCTGCTTCGCCTTGGCGCAGTCGCCCAGCAGGTCCTTGCCCTCCTCGTCGAGCACCAGCCATTCGTCCGGCCCGAGCCACAGCGCGGTGCGGCTGCCTTTGACGGCGGAGGTCTTCGGCTTCTGCGGCAGCGTGACGCCCAGCGCCCGCGACAGCGAGGCGATCGACTCCGCCGGCGCACGCAGCGAAACGCGCTCAGCCGACGGCAGCGGCTCGACCTTGACGCCTGCGCCCGTCGCTTCGCGGCCGGCAAGCGCGGAACGGCGGTCGACCCCGGCAGAGGACACGGCTGCGGCCTTAGCCCCAGCAGTCTTAGCCTCAGCAGTTTTAGCCCCGGCAGTTTTAGCCATTGAGGCGTTCCCCCTTCTCGTCGAAGAACACGGCGCCCGACACTTCCACTTCGATGACGCGATCCGGCATCGGCACGTAGAGCGTCTGGCCCATCTTCTCGCGTCCGCCTGCGACCAGGCCAAGGGCAATGCTGCGGCCGCAATTTTCCGACCAGTAGCTCGATGTGACATGGCCGATCATTTTCATCGGGATCGGCTGGTTGGGATCGGCGACGATCTGCGCGCCCTCCTCCAGAACCACCTTCGGGTCCTTGGTCTTCAGGCCGACGAGCTGCTTGCGGCCAGGCGCCACAAGGTCGGGCCGCATCATGCCGCGCATGCCGACGAAATCGGCCTTCTTCTTGCCGATCGCCCAGTCGATGCCGGCGTCGTTGACCGTGACGGTTCCGTCGGTGTCCTGGCCGATGATGATGTAGCCCTTCTCGGCGCGCAGCACGTGCATGGTCTCGGTGCCGTAGGCGCAGGCGCCGTGCTTCTGGCCCTCGGCCCACAGCGCTTCCCACACCGCCTCGCCATAGTCGGCCGGTACGTTGACCTCGAAGCCGCGCTCGCCTGAAAACGACATGCGGAACAGCCTGGTCGGCACGCCGCAAATCTTGCCCTCGCGCACCGACATATGCGGCAAGGCTTCATCCGACAGGTCGATGCCCTCGACCAGCGGCTCGATGATCTTGCGCGAGTTCGGCCCCTGCACCGCGACCACCGCCCACTGTTCCGAGATCGAGGTGAGCCAGACTTTCAGGTGCGGGAACTCGGTCTGGAGATAGTCCTCCATCTGGTTCATGACGCGCGCGGCGCCGCCGGTCGTCGTCGTCACATGGAAGCGGTCGTCCGCCAGCCGGCCGACCACGCCGTCGTCATAGATGAAGCCGTCCTCGCGCAGCATCAGCCCGTAACGGCAGCGGCCGGGCGCCAGCTTCTGCCAAGGGTTGGTATACATTAACTCCATGAAGGTCGCGGCGTCCGGCCCGACCACCTCGATCTTGCCCAGCGTCGAGGCGTCGAACAGGCCGGCCGTCTTGCGCACCGTCACGCATTCGCGGTTGACGGCGGCGTGCATGTCCTCACCCGCCTTGGGGAAATACCAGGCGCGCTTCCACTGGCCGACATCCTCGAAGACCGCGCCGTGCTTTTCGGCCCAGCCATGCGTCGTGGTGCGCCGCGTCGGGTCGAACAGCGCGCCGCGCGCATGATTGGCGATGGAACCGAAGGTCACCGGCGTATAGGGCGCCCGGAAGGTGGTCAGCCCGACCTGCGGGATCGGCTTGCCGAGTTCTTCCGCCGCGATCGCCAGCCCGTGCATATTGGAGGTCTTGCCCTGGTCGGTCGCCATGCCGTTGGTGGTGAAGCGCTTGACGTGCTCGATCGAGCGCATGCCCTCGTGCACGGCCTGGCGGATGTCCTTGGCGGTCACGTCGTTCTGGAAATCGACAAAAGCCTTCACCGTCGTGTCGGGACCTGCGCCGGGCGCGGCACCCAGCATGCCGCGCGACCAGCCTTCACTGGCTTCCACCTTCGGCTTGGCGGATTTCGCCGCCTTGCCGCCCGCTTCCTTCGCTGCCTTGGCGCCGGCCGCATAGGCCTCGTCCATGCTGGCCGCCAGCCCGTCCGTGCCGTTGCAGGCGCCGACCGACACGCAATCCTGCGCATAGGTGCCGGGCAGGAAGCGCTTGACCTCGTCGTTGAAGGCGACCTTGCCGCGCGATTGCGAGAACAGATGCACCGAGGGCGTCCAGCCGGCCGACATCAAAAGCGCGTCGACTGGCAAGGTACGCTCGCCGCCGCCGGTGCGCTTCTGCACCGTCATGGAATTGACGCGCAGCTTGCCGCCGACGCGCACCACGGCGCGGCCGTCATGGATCTCGATGTTGGCGGCGCGCGCCTGGTCGACCAGCTCACCCGACGGGTTGTCGCGCAGGTCGACAATGGCCGCCACGTTGACGCCGGCCTTCTTCAGGTCGAGCGCCGCCGCATAGGCCGAGTCGTTGGCCGTATAGATGCCGACATTGCGGCCGACCGCGACACCGTAATGGTTCAGATAGGTGCGCGCGGCCGAGGCCAGCATGACACCCGGCCGGTCGTTGTCGGCGAACACCATATGTCGTTCGATGGCGCCGGTAGCGAGCACCACCTTCTTCGCCCGCACCTGCCACAGCCGCTCGCGCGGCAGGTCGCGACCGGGGGCCGCGAGATGATCGGCAACGCGCTCGACCAGCCCAACGAAATTCTGCGCGTAATAACCGAATGCGGTCGTGCGGTTGAGCACGCGCACATTGTCCATCGCCTTCAGCTTGGCGACAACGCCCTGCGCCCAGGCCCAGCCGTCCTGCCCGTCGATCCGCGCGCCGGCCTCGAAGCGCAATGCGCCGCCGAAATCCGCCTGCTCGTCTGCGACGATGACGCGCACGCCGGTTTCGGCAGCAGCAAGCGCAGCCGCAAGGCCTGCCGCGCCGCCGCCCAGCACCAGCACCTCAGAATGGGCGAAGCGCGCCGCATAGTGGTCCGGATCGGGCTGGTCCGGCGCCACGCCGAGACCGGCGGCCGCCCTGATCTTCGGCTCGTAGAGCGATTTCCACGCCGCCTTCGGCCACATGAAGGTCTTGTAGTAGAAGCCGGCCGAGAACAGCGGCGAGAAAGCATCGTTGACCGCACCGACGTCGAAGGACAGCGACGGCCAGCGGTTCTGCGAAGCGGCCTCCAACCCGTCATAGAGTTCCTGTACGGTGGCGCGCACGTTCGGCGTGCGCCGCGCCGCGTCGCGGCGGACCTCAACCAGCGCGTTCGGTTCCTCGGCACCGGCCGAGAGGATGCCGCGCGGGCGGTGGTATTTGAAGGAGCGGCCGGCAAGGTGCACGCCGTTGGCGAGCAGCGCCGAGGCCAGCGTGTCGCCCTCGATGCCCGAATACGGCCTGCCGTCGAAGCTGAACTTCGCGACCTTGGCATGACTGAAGCGGCCGGCGCCGGAAATGCGATAAGAGGCGGCCATTATTTTGCAACTCCCGGCAGCTTCTTCGGCTTCGGCTCGCCGGCTTTATAGGTCATGACGAACTTGTCGGTGACGGTGTCGCGCACCGCGTTGAAGAAGCGCGCGCAGCCGTGGATATGACGCCAACGCTCGTAGATGATGCCCTTCGGGTTCGAGCGGATGAAGAAGTATTTCTCGAAATCGTCGTCGCTCTCTCCCGCCATATTCGCCGAGCGCACGACATGCGCCTCGCCGGCGTTGCGGAACTCGAGCTCCGGCCGTTCTTCCTCGCAATAGGGGCAGCGGATCAGCAGCATTCTTGTCCCCCTCGCCTTTCTCAGTGCGCCACGGCAGCGGCCGCCGCCTCGTCGATCAGCCGGCCGGTGCGGAAGCGTTCCAGCGTGAACGGCGCGTTGATCGGGTGCGGCTCGTCGCGGGCGATGGTGTGGGCGAAGACGTTGGCCGAACCGGGTGTCGCCTTGAAGCCGCCGGTGCCCCAGCCGCAATTGACGTAAAGCCCCTTGACCGGCGTCTTGGCGAGGATCGGCGAACGGTCGGGCGTCACGTCCACGATGCCGCCCCACGAACGCAGCATCTTCATGCGTGTGAACATCGGGAACATCTCGCAGATGGCGTCCAGGGTGTGTTCGAGGATGTGCAGTCCGCCCGTCTGCGAATAGGAGATATACTGGTCGGTGCCGGCGCCGATCACCAATTCGCCCTTGTCGGACTGGGAGATGTAGGCGTGCACGGTGTTCGACATCACCACGCAGGGCACGACCGGCTTGACCGGCTCCGACACCAGCGCCTGCAAGGGGTAGCTCTCCAGCGGCATGCGCACGCCCGCCATGTCCATGATGACTGAGGTGTTGCCGGCCGCCACCACACCAACCTTCTTGGCGCCGATGAAGCCCTTCGTCGTCTCGACGCCCGTTACCGCCCCGTTGGCGTCGCGCCGGACAGCGGTGACCTCGCAGTTCTGGATGATGTCGACGCCGCGTGCATTGGCCGCGCGCGCATAACCCCAGGCCACCGCGTCGTGCCGCGCCGTGCCGCCACGACGCTGCAAGGCAGCCCCCATCACCGGATAGCGCGCGTTCTTGGAAATGTTGAGCGGCGGGCAGAATTCCTTCGCCTGTTCAGGCGTCAGCCACTCATTGTCGACGCCGTTCAGCCGGTTGGCGTGGATGTGACGCTTGAACACCTGCACGTCATGGACGTTGTGCGCCAGCATCATGACGCCGCGCGGCGAATACATGACGTTGTAGTTGAGGTCCTGACTGAGCCCGTCCCACAGCTTCACTGCGTGGTCGTAGATGCCGGCCGATTCGTCATAGAGGTAGTTGGAGCGGATGATGGTGGTGTTGCGGCCGGTGTTGCCGCCGCCGAGCCAGCCCTTCTCCACCACCGCAACGTTGGTGATGCCGTGCTCCTTGGCCAGATAATAGGCCGTGCCCAGCCCATGTCCGCCGGCGCCGACGATGACGACGTCGTACTCCTTCTTCGGCTCGGGCGAGCGCCATTGCTCCTCCCAGCCCTTGTGGCCGCGCATGGCCTCGCGGGCGATGGCGAATACCGAATATTTCTTCACGTTGTGGCCTCGAATGACTACCGGCGCGAGGTGTATCACTATCGAAACGCCATCTCCATCC
>JBQCHN010000390.1:0-10482 GCA_051954615.1 Mesorhizobium sp.
ACATGAACGCCCATCAGCAGCCCACCGGTTCGGCCTATTTCATCGCCAAGGAAACGGAGAAGCCGGAGACGCACACGCTCTCCGTTCTGGTCGACAACGAGCCGGGCGTGCTGGCGCGTGTCATCGGCCTGTTCTCCGGCCGCGGCTACAACATCGAAAGCCTCACCGTCTCCGAGACGGAGCATGAGCAGAGGCTGTCGCGCATCACCATAGTGACGCGCGGCACGCCGCATGTGCTGGAGCAGATCAAGCACCAGCTCGAGCGCATCGTGCCGGTGCATCGGGTCGTCGACCTTACCGTCAGGGCGCACGAGCTTGGCCAGGAGCGGCCGCTTGAGCGCGAGCTTGCGCTGATCAAGGTCGCCGGCACCGGCGACCACCGTGTCGAGGCGCTCAGGCTTGCCGACGCCTTCCGTGCCCATGTGGTGGATGCCAATACCGAGCATTTCATTTTCCAGATCACCGGCAAGGGCTCCAAGATCGACCAGTTCATCGCCATCATGCGTCCTCTCGGCCTGATAGAGATCTGCCGCACCGGCGTGGCGGCGATGAACCGCGGCTCGCAGGGCATGTAGGCAAGCCGCCTTTCGCCGAAAATACGCTTCCGTTCATTCCGGCCGCATCTGCGGACGAAATTTTTCGCTGGAAGCGCTCCAGCCAACCTCTTCCGGATAGGCGAATGTCCACCGACACGCTGCTCGCCCTCTTGGCCTATGCCTTCGTCACCTCGATCACGCCGGGGCCGAACAATCTCATGCTTTTGACGTCGGGGGTGAATTTCGGCTTCACCCGCACGATCCCGCACATGCTGGGCATCGGCATCGGCTTCGTCGTGCTGCTGTTGGCCGTCGGGCTGGGACTGGGGGCGGTGCTGACCGCGTTTCCGGCCCTGCACACGGCGCTCAAGGTCGCCGGTGGCGCCTATCTCCTTTATCTCTCCTGGAAGATCGCCATGGCGCGGTCGTTCGACGACGGCGGCGAGGCGCGCACGCGGCCGATGACCTTCCTCGAAGCCGCCGCCTTCCAATGGGTTAACCCGAAAGCCTGGGTGATGGCGGTGACGGCGATGGCCGTCTATTCCAATCCGGCGACGCCGATCCTGTCTGTGCTGCTGATCGGGGTCATTTTCGGCGTGGTCAACCTGCCCAGCGTCTCGACCTGGGCCGGTTTCGGCATGGCGTTGCGCGGCTTCCTGTCCGACCCGGTGCGGCTGAAATGGTTCAACATCGCCATGGGCATCCTGCTGGCGGCGACGCTGTGGCCGATGCTGAAATAGGCCGGTCGACGCCGTTCCTTGCCCGACCCTTGCATTGTGCGGCGCACATTAAATCTTCGTAATCCCGCATTTTGGCCCTTTTTCGCCCGAGCTACGCCTTATCTGTCAGGCGGATTCGTGGCGGCTGCCTGTCTCGGACAGCGTGCGCACGGCGATGGAGGGTCCCGGCGATGCGCGGGAAGGTCATTGTCATCGGTATCCTCGCGCTGGCCTCCGTGGCCGTCGGCGGCACCTACCTGTGGCCGAACGGTTTTGCCGCCGTTCGTCAGATGGCGGCCGGCGGGAAAAGCGGGCCGCCATCGTCGCGCGGGACGGGTGGGGCGGCGAGGGCGGTGACGGTCGTTTCGGCGACCGCCTCGACGGCCGATTTCCCTATCCGGCGCTATGCCATCGGCTATATTTCCTCGCCGGCGGTGGTCAATGTCAGCGCACGCCTCGCGAGCCAGATCGTCTCCATCGCCGTCAGGGACGGGCAGACAGTCAAGGCCGGGGACCTGCTGTTCTCGCTCGACGACCGCGCCCTTCAGGCCACGCTGGCGCATGACCAGGCGACACTTGCCAAGGATCAGGCACTCCAGGTCAGCGCCGAGGCCGACCTGAAGCGTGCAGCGGACCTCGCCGCCAAGCAGGCAGGCACGCAGCAGGCCTACGACCAGGCTGCGGCCGCAGCTAAGGCAGCCGCAGCGACCGTCGTGGCGGACCAGGCCGCGATCGAGGCCGATAATGTCCAGCTTGGGTTTACCCGCATCACCGCGCCGATCGCCGGCCGTCTGGGTGCCGTCAACGCCGCCGTCGGCGATCTGGTGACGACGGCCAACGGGAACGGCCAGACGACGCCTCTGGTGACGATCACGCAGATGGACCCGCTTCAGGTGAGTTTCAGCCTGCCGGAAGACGACCTGCAGCTTGTGCAGAAGGCGCTTTCGGTGCCGGAAGGTGCGGTCGTCACGCTGCGGCACGACGGCGAGCCCGATTCGATCGGCACCGGCAAACTGACCTTCGTGGATTCCAGCGTCGATACCGCGTCCGGCACCATCGCGGTCCGGGCCAGCGTGCCCAATCCCGATCTCAAGCTTTGGCCCGGCCAGTATGTCGGCGCCACGCTGGAGGCCGGCACGATGCCGGACATGGTGTCGGTTCCGACCGTGGCCGTGCAGCCCAGCCAGAAAGGGCCGTTCGTCTATGTTGTCAAGCCGGACGACACGGTCGAGATGCGACCGGTGACCGTGGCGCTTACCGTTGGGGCCGACAGCGGGCTGTCCAGCGGGCTCAAGAGCGGCGAGAAGGTGGTCGTGGAAGGCCAGACCCGCCTCAAGAACGGCGCGGCGGTCAGCGAAGGTGAGGCTGCGTCGGGATCGCCCGGCGGTCGGCCCGCCAAGGTCGCGCAGAAGGCGGACGGTGAGGCGGCGCGATGATCTCCGCCTTCTGTATCCGCCGGCCGGTCGCAACGCTGCTGATGTCGTTCGCGCTCGTGCTTGCGGGACTGTTCGCGTACAAATTCCTGCCGGTCGCGGCGCTGCCCAGCGCGGAATTCCCCGTCATCAACGTCTCGGCCTCGCTGCCGGGCGCCTCGCCGGAAACGATGGCGACGTCGGTGGCGACACCGCTGATCAAGCAGTTCTCGACGATCGCCGGCATCGATTCCATCTCCACCACCAATTCGCTCGGCTCGACCTCGATCGCCATCCAGTTCGCGCTCGGCCGCAACATCGACGCTGCGGCGGCCGACGTGCAGGCGGCGATCGCACGCACGCAGCGCCAATTGCCGCCGCAGATGACCAGTCCGCCGAGCTACCGGAAGGTCAACCCGGCCGACGCGCCGATCCTGCTTCTTTCGCTCGTCTCCGACACGGTGCCGCTGACCGATCTCGACGCCTTCGCCGAGAACGTCATCTCGCCGTCGCTGTCGACTATCGACGGCGTGGCGCAGGTTTCCATCTACGGTCAGCAGAAATATGCCGTGCGCATCCAGATCGACCCGGTGGCGCTGGCGGCGCGTGGAATCGCCATCGACCAGTTGCAGGACGCGATCGCATCCGCCAATTCCAACACGCCGCTCGGCGTGCTTCAGAACGACAAGCAGCAGCTCACCATCACTGCCGACACCCAGCTCACCGATGCGGCCGGCTTCTCCAATCTCATTATCGCCACCAAGGACGGTCATCCGGTGCGGCTGGGCGAGGTGACGCGTGTCATCGATTCGGTCGAGACCACGACGACGGCAAGCTGGTATGACGGCACGCGCGCCATCATCCTGGCGGTGCAGCGCCAGCCGGACGCCAACACCGTGGACGTGGTGGACCGCGTCAAGACGATGCTGCCCTCTTTCGAGAAGCAGATGCCCGCGGCGGCATCCATCAAGCTCCTCAATGACCGCTCGACGTCGATCCGCAACGCGGTGAACGACGTGCAGTTCACACTGCTGCTCACCATCGCGCTGGTGGTGATGGTGATCTTCCTGTTCCTGCGCCGGGTAACGGCGACGATCATCCCTGCCGTGGCAGTGCCGATTTCGCTGATCGCGACGCTGGCGGCGATGTATCTGTTCGGCTTCTCGATCGACAACATCTCGTTGATGGGGCTGACACTGGCGGTGGGCCTTGTCGTCGACGACGCCATCGTCATGCTGGAAAACATCTTCCGCCATATGGAGGAGGACGGCCTGCCGGCCTTCGAGGCGGCACTGAAGGGTTCGCGCGAAATCGGCTTCACCATCATTTCCATCTCGATCTCGCTGGTCGCGGTCTTCATCCCTGTTCTCCTGATGGGCGGGGTGATCGGCCTGATCTTCAACGAGTTCGCCGTCGTGGTCACGGTTTCGATCCTGGCCTCCATGTTCGTATCGCTGACGCTGACGCCAATGCTGTGCTCGCGCCTGCTCAGGGTTTCGCCGGCCGAGCGAGAGGCGCATGGCGACCACCACCAGAGCGCCTTCACGCGCGGCTATGGTCATGCCCTTGGCTTTTGCCTCCGCCATCAGTTCCTCGTCTTCCTGATCTTCGTGGGAACGGCCGCGCTGTCGGTCTGGCTGATCGAGGTGTCACCCAAGGGCTTCTTCCCGCAGGAGGACATCGGCCAGCTCTCGGTGACGACGCAGGCAAGGCAGGACATTTCCTTCGATGCTATGGTGAAGTTGCAGAACCAGGTGGCGCAGGTGTTCGAGCATTCGCCGTTCGTCACCCACGTCGCCTGGTCGGTGGGGGGAGGAGGCGCGGCCCACGCGTTGAACCAGGGCCAACTCTTCGTTCAGCTCAAGGACAAGAGCCAGCGGCCCGCTCTCGAAACGGTGCTGGCGACGCTGCGGGGCCAGCTTGCCGAGGTGCCGGGCATCAGCAGCTACATGCAGCCGGTACAGAACCTGCGGCTGGGGTCGCGATCGTCGGCGAGCGCCTACCAGCTTGTCGTGCAGGGGCTGGACAATGCGGCGACCGACGAATGGGCGCGCAAGCTGACCGACGCGATGGCGGCGGACCACGGCATTTTTGCCGATGTGACCAACGACCTGCAGGACAACGCCCTGCAGGCGACGTTGGCGATCGACCGCGACAAGGCCGCGACGCTCGGCGTCGACACCGCGACGCTGCGCTCCAGCCTCTATGGCGGGTTCGGCACCGAGCAGGTTTCGACCATCTTCGGCTCGGCCGACAGCTACGAGGTCGTGCTCGAGCTCGATCCCAGGATCGACTGGTCGCCGGAGCGCATGCTGGCGATCCAGATCAGGACGGCAAGCGGCAGTCTGGTGCCGCTTGGCGCCTTCGCCCGTGTCGAGCGCACTGCCGGCGCGCTGACGGTCAACCAGCTCGGCCAGCTTCCGGCCGTGACCATCTCCTACAACCTGCCGCAGGGCGTGGCGCTGGGCGACAGCGTCAGCCACATCGACACGCTGAAGGAACAGATCGGCATGCCGCGCGAGATCGGCACCACCTTCGCCGGCACCGCCAAGACGTTCCAGGATTCGCTCGCCAACCAGGGCCTGCTGATCGGCGGGGCGATCCTGGCGATCTACATCGTGCTCGGTATCCTCTACGAAAGCTTCATCCATCCGCTGACGATCCTGACCGGCCTGCCTTCGGCTGTGCTCGGCGCGCTGGTGGCGCTGCGCGTCGCCGGCATGGACCTTTCGGTGATCGCGGTGATCGGCATCCTGATGCTGATCGGCATCGTCAAGAAGAACGGCATCATGATGGTGGACGTGGCGCTGGAGCTGCGGCGGGACGGGCTTTCGCCGGTCGATTCCATCTACAAGGCCTGCCTGATGCGCTTCCGGCCAATCATGATGACGACGCTCGCGGCGCTGATGGGGACGATCCCCATCGCGCTTGGCGCCGGCGCCAGTTCGGAACTCCGGCAGCCGCTTGGCGTGGCCGTGGTCGGCGGCCTGGTCGCCTCGCAGGCGCTGACCCTGTTCGTGACGCCGGTGATCTATGTCTATATGGAGCGCTTCTCCGGCTGGCTGCTCGGCTTCGGCCGCAAGCACAATCCGGAGTTCAACCTCTTGGAGGGAGACGGACAGCGATCGCTGTTCGATGAGCCGGAAAGGGCTGCGGCCGAATAGATGCCGCGTTGGCCCAAATCGACGCGCTTGCTGTGGTGACGTCGCCGCCCTAGCTTGATCGCATGAGCCACGATCACGACGACCATCACCATCACGACAATCATCTCGATCACATGGCCGCACGGGTGCGGGCGCTGGAAACGATCCTGACCGAGAAGGGCTTGATCGACCCGGCGGCGATCGACGCCATCGTCGAGACCTACGAGACCAAGGTCGGACCGAGGAACGGCGCGAAAGTGGTGGCGAAGGCGTGGAGCGACGCCGCCTATACCGACTGGTTGAAGCGCGACGCCACGGCGGCGATCGCCTCGCTAGGCTTCACCGGCCGGCAGGGCGAGCACATGCAGGCGGTGTTCAATACGCCCGATACGCACAACCTCGTCGTCTGCACATTGTGCTCCTGCTATCCCTGGTCGGTGCTCGGCTTGCCGCCGGTCTGGTACAAGGCGCCGCCCTACCGTTCGCGCGCGGTCATCGATCCGCGCGGCGTGCTGACGGAGTTCGGCTTGACGCTGCCGGCCGAGACAAGAGTCCGGGTGTGGGATTCGACGGCCGAATTGCGCTATCTGGTGGTGCCGATGCGCCCGGAGGGGAGCGAAGGGCTGGACGAGGAGGCGCTCGCCGATCTGGTGACGCGCGATTCCATGATCGGCACCGGCCTTGCCAGCGTGCCGGCCCGGGTGTCGGCATGAACGGGCCACAGGATCTCGGCGGGCAGATGGGATTCGGGCCGGTCGCGCCGGAACAGGACGAGCCGCTCTTCCATGCCGACTGGGAAAAGCGTGCGCTCGGCGTGACGCTCGCCGCCGGCGCGTTCGGCGCCTGGAACCTGGACGAGAGCCGGCACGCGCGCGAATCGCTGCATCCGGCGATCTACTATGCGGCGACTTATTACGAGATCTGGATCCGGGCGCTGGAGGTGCTGCTGACGCGCCATGGCTTCCTCAGCGAGGCCGATCTCGCCGCAGGGGAAGCCGTCGACGGGGCCGCCACGCCGAAGCGCGTGCTGAAGGCGGCCGACGTGCCGGCCGTGCTTGCCAAGGGCGGCCCGTGCGACAGGCCGCTCGCCGCGCCGGCGCGCTTCCGGGCGGGAGAACGGGTCCGCACCAAGAATTTCAATCCGACCGGCCACACGCGCCTGCCGCGCTACGCGCGCGGAAAGCTCGGCACCATCGAGGCGGTGCATGACGGCTTCGTTCTCCCCGACAGCAATGCGCATGGAAAGGGCGAGAATCCCGAGCGGCTTTACACCGTCGTCTTCGACGGAAGCGAGGTGTGGGGCGAGGGGGCGGACCCGACGCTGACCGTCTCCATCGATGCGTGGGAGAGCTACCTTGAGCGCGCGTGAGGACGGCGGCCTGCCGCTGGCACCGGGCATGGACGAGCCCGCCTTCGCCGAACCGTGGCAGGCGCAGGCCTTCGCCATGACCGTATCGCTGCACCAGGCCGGATTGTTCTCGTGGGGTGAATGGGCCGAGGTGCTGTCGGCGGAAGTGAAGCGTCCGGACGCGGCTGCCGATGGCCACGATTATTACGAACGCTGGCTGGCGGCGCTGGAAAAGCTGCTCGCGGCCAAGGGTGCTGCCCTACCGGCCGATGTCGATACGCTTGCGGCCGCCTGGCAGCGTGCCGCGCATGCGACGCCGCACGGCAAGCCGATCCTGCTGGAGAACGATCCAGACGCCGACCTGCTGGAAAAGCGGCATTCCCTCTGAATTTCGTCCAAGCCTTGATGCTTCATCCCCCAAGCAAGGAGTTCACCCCATGACCACCGTAGCCGTTCTCGTCGGCAGCCTGCGCAAGGAATCCTTCAGCCGAAAGGTTGCGAACGCCGTCGCCAAGCTGACGCCGGACCTGACGTTCGACTTTCTCGATATCGGCGGTGTCTCCTATTTCAACCAGGACCTGGAAGCCAATCCGCCCTCCGACTGGACGGCATTCCGTGACCGGATCAAGGCAGCCGACGCGGTGCTGTTCGTGACGGCCGAATACAACCGTTCGGTTCCGGGTGTGCTGAAGAACGCCCTGGATGTCGCCTCGCGACCCTACGGGCAGGGTGCGCTGATGGGCAAGACGGCGGCGGTCATCTCGACCTCGATCGGCGCGATCGGCGGCTTCGGCGCCAACCATCACCTGCGCCAGTCGCTCGCCTTCCTCAACATGCCGGTGATGGCGCAGCCGGAAGCCTATGTCGGCAACACCGGCAGCCTGTTCGACGGCACCGGGCAGATCACCAACGACAGCACCGAAGAATTCCTGGTGGCCTTCGGCAAGGCGTTCAAGGCGTTCATCGAGAAGAGTCGATGATCAGCAAGGACTCTGGCGGGAATGGTTGATAACTCAGCCAAAGTTCCCGCCGTCCTTCGCACAGCGTTGGGATAGCTGTTAGACACAACCAGATCGCATGTTCTGGTTGTGTTCGATTTTTATGTATGTTAGCCTATTAGAGGGTATAACAACTTTAAGGTTATTATATACGATGGTTCTGCATGTTAAAGATGTGGAAACGGACAATCTGGTTCGTCGCTTGGCTGATCGGCGAGGTATTGGGATTACCGAAGCCATCAAGGAAGCGGTGCGAGAGGCGCTGCACGCGGACCGTCAGCGTGAGCTTCGCCATCAGGCTGACGCGCTCGAAGGTCGACTGAAGCCTTTGTTGGATCGTTTGGACAGGCTGCCACGGACGGGCTTCCGCTCCGACAAGGCGTTCTTCGATGAGCTTTGGGGGGAGGTTGGGGATTGATGCACATCGACGCGTCAGCGATCGTCGCGGTCCTCGCAAACGAACCGGAGCGGGCATCGTTTTTCGACCGGATGCGCACGGGCAAGAAATCGACATCCCCGATATCTGTTTTCGAGGCATCGATAGCCTTGGGCAAGCTGACAGGTAGTTGTGTCTCGGCACTAGGCGAGATCATGCGCTTTCTTGAGTTGGCGGATATCGAAGTCCTACCGATAGAGGCGGATGTTCTGCCGGAATTGTGTGTCGCCCGTGATCGCTACGGCAAAGGCAGTGGTCATCCGGCCCGGCTTAATCTCGGTGATTGTGTTTCCTATGCGATGGCGAAGAGAGCCGGCGTGCAGCTGCTCTATAAAGGCAGCGATTTCGCTCAGACCGACATGGCGTAAAGGCATTTGCGATTGCCTTCGCCGACCGAATCCGATCTCACGGTTCCATGGATTTTTCCCCGCAACAGGATGAAGCGCTCAAGGCGGTTGGACGCTGGCTGAAGGAAGGGCGGCCGCAGGTGTTTCGCCTGTTCGGCTATGCCGGCACCGGCAAGACGACGCTGGCGCGCCATTTCGCCGAGCATGTCGACGGCCAGGTGCAGTTCGCCGCCTTCACCGGCAAGGCGGCGCAGGTGCTGCGTTCGAAGGGCGCGCTCAACGCCCGCACCATCCATTCGCTGATCTACCGGCCGCGCGGCGAGGAGGCCGTCGAGGACGAGACGACCGGCAAGACCTCGATCAACCCGACTTTCTCGCTCAACCGGCAGAGCCCCATCAGCCGTGCTGCGCTGGTCGTCATCGACGAATGCTCGATGGTGGACGAGCAGCTCGGGCGCGACCTGCTGAGCTTCGGCACGCCGATCCTGGTGCTGGGCGATCCAGCGCAGCTGCCGCCGATCTCGGGCGGCGGCTTCTTCACTGAGCATGAGCCGGACTACCTGTTGACCGAAATCCATCGCCAGGCGCGCGACAACCCGATCATCCGGCTGGCTCTGGACGTGCGCGAGGGCAGGGAGTTCATGCGCGGCGATTTCGGCAGCGCGCAGGTGATCGGTCGCGAGGATGTGACACAGGACCTTGTCCTGAGGGCCGACCAGGTGCTGGTCGGCACCAACCGCACGCGCCGCCGCTATAACCAGCGCCTGCGCGAACTGAAGGGCTTTTCGGCCGACTATCCGCAGGCTGGCGACAAGCTGGTGTGCCTGCGCAACGATCCGGCCAAGGGCCTGCTCAACGGCTCGCTGTGGAAGGTCATGACCTCCTCGCGCGAAACGGTGAAGCCCGGCATCAACCTGCTCGTCTCGCCGGAAGAGGACGATCCGGACCGGGGTGTCGCCAAGATCAAGCTGCTCAAGGCCGCTTTCGAGAATCCGGACGAGGAAGTGCCCTGGCAGCAGAAGAAGCGCTTCGACGACTTCGACTACGGCTATGCGCTGACCGTGCACAAGGCGCAGGGCTCGCAGTGGAACGAAGTGGTGCTGTTCGACGAAAGCTTCGCCTTCAAGGATACGCGCCAGCGCTGGCTCTACACCGCGATCACGAGGGCGGCGGAGCGGCTGACGGTGGTGCGCTGAAGCGCTCGTGCGCTTCTTGTCCCGTCCGCGCCTATACGTCCGCCGGCTTTTCGTGCGCGTCGAGCCATGCCCAGGCATCGGCCTCGCCGGTGGCCGGGAAGTGGCGGATCTCTATGGTTGACGGAGCGGCGAGCCAGCCTTGCACCCGGTCGCTCCAGCTCGGTTCTCCGATTATGGCGCACCGGCCGACATGGTCCGCCGCCTCGGCGCTGCCCTGCTTGAGCGTGTCGGCCGCGATATCGGCCCAGTCGACGCCGTCATGGTCGACAAGGCGCACCAGCACGTCGATCCGGGGATGCTGCGCGCAGGCGGCCTCGAACAGGCCGAACAGGTTTTCGGCATCGGGC
>JBQCHN010000391.1:0-11588 GCA_051954615.1 Mesorhizobium sp.
CGGCGACATTTCCGTCATGCCCCAGGCGTGGACGACCTCGACGCCGTAGACGTCCTGGAATTTCTTCGTGATCATGCGCGGGCAGGCCGAGCCGCCGATGACGACCTTGTTGAGGTAGGGCAGTTTCCTGCCCGTCTCCTCCAGATATTGCAGCAGCATGAGCCACACCGTCGGCACAGCGGCGCTGAACGTCACCTTCTCGGTGTCGAGCAACTCGTAGATCGAGGCGCCGTCCATCTTGCCGCCCGGCATCACCATCTTGGCGCCGATCATCGGCCCGCTCTGGCCGAGACCCCAGGCATTGGCGTGGAACATCGGCACCACCGGCAGCACCACGTCGCGCGAGGACAGGCCCATGGCATCCGGCATGGCGGCGAGCATGGCGTGCAGCACGTTGGAGCGATGGCTGTAGAGGACGCCTTTCGGCTCGCCGGTCGTGCCGGAGGTGTAGCACATGCCGGCCGCGGTGCCCTCGTCGAACGTCTTCCAGCGGAAATCGCCATCCGCCTCGGCCAGCCATTCCTCGTAGGCGACCGCGTTGGCGAGCGTCGTCTCGGGCATGTGCGCACTATCGGTCAGCACGATGACCTGTCGCAGCGACTTCACCTGCTCGGCGATCTTTTCGACCAGCGGCAGAAAAGTGAGATCGACGAAGACCGCCCTGTCCTCGGCATGGTTCATGATCCAGACGATCTGTTCGGGGAACAGGCGTGGGTTCAGCGTGTGATAGATCGCCCCGATGCCCATGATGCCGTACCAGGCCTCCAGGTGGCGCGCCGTGTTCCAGGCCAGCGTGGCGACGCGGTCGCCGAGCCCATAGCCGTCGCGCTCCAGCCGCTGCGCCACTTTGAGCGCGCGGCTGCGCAACTCGGCATAGGTGGTGCGCACGATCGGGCCTTCCACCGAGCGAGATACGATCTCGCGCCTGCCATGCTGGATCGCCGCCTCGTCGATCAGCTTATGGCAAAGCAACGGCCATTCCTGCATCAGACCGAGCATGTCGTTCCTCCCGTTTTTTCAGGCATTGTGAAGCGAACGCCGACAATGTCCAGCGGCCTGTTCGGCCCTTGAACAAAGGTAGAATGCGTCACAATCCGGCCATTGTCGGCGGGAATCGTAATTTCTGGCGGGGTGCCGTTGGCGAATGGATGAGGTTCGCATGGGCGCGCAACTCGAAGACAAGGACATGGAAGACAAGAGCCTCGAAGACGGGGCTCTGGAAGAAAAGCTGGCCGAGAGCCTGGCAGACCTCGTGCCGGAAACGCGAACCGTTTCCGAAGGCGAATTCGCCGAAGTCGTCGGCGGAGCACTGGAAGCCGTCGGTGGCAGGCTGCTGTTCAAGATGCGGCTCGACAGGAACGGCGAGAGCGAGCATGTGGCCGCCGCTTCCATCGGCGACGGTGGCGAGCGCCAGTTCCTCGTGCTCACCCTGCCCGCCAGCGGCGGGGCGCTGAAGGTGGAGACAGCCTCCAAAAGCGAGAACCCGGTCGCCAGCCTGGCCGCTTCCTATGCCGGCCTGATGGATGTCTTCCAGGCGGCCGCATAAAGGCCGTCGCGGGGCTATGTACCTAGGGTGAACATGGCGCAAGCATCCGGCAAAGCCGCGATGTTGCGGAACATGCTGGCCCGGCACACGTTATGCGGCAAAGATGGAGACGCCGCATGGACAATCCTTCGCCGGGTTTTAGAAGCAACCCTTCGCACCACATAACCGTGGAACCGTTCGATGGCGTGGTGACCGTGCACTTTTCCAGCGCGGTCATCGCTTCCACGAAGAACGCAAAGGTCCTGAAGGAGGCCGGGCACTCCGACGTGCTCTATATCCCTTTCGAAGACATCTACTTCGATTTCCTTCGCCGCAGCGAGACCTCGACGCACCACCCCTACAAGGGAGATGCGAGCTACTGGAGCGTGATCGCTGCAGGAGAAGCGCGCCCGGACATCATGTGGGCCTACGAGCATCCCTACGACGAGATGCTCGCCATTCGCGACCACGGCGCCTTCTACCCCGAGAAGGTGGCGATCGAGGCGACGGCCGCGGCCGCGACGGACCGGCCTATACCCTGAACCCGGCTGTCAGCTCTTGCCGCGCACCGCCGCCTGCGCGGCAGCCAGCTTGGCGATCGGCACGCGGAAGGGCGAACAGGACACGTAATCCAGCCCGACCTCCTCGCAGAAGCGGATCGAGGCAGGGTCGCCGCCATGCTCGCCGCAGATGCCGAGCTTGATCCCCGGCCGGGCCGCCCTGCCCTTGTCCGCAGCCAGCCGCACCAGTTCGCCGACACCCTCGATATCGAGGGAGACGAACGGGTCCTGCTCGATGATGCCCTTGTGCCTGTACGTTTCCAGGAAAGAGGCAGCATCGTCGCGCGAAATGCCGAAGGTGGTCTGGGTGAGGTCGTTGGTGCCGAAGGAAAAGAACTCGGCCGTCTCGGCAATGACATTGGCGCGGATCGCGGCGCGCGGCAGCTCGATCATCGTGCCGACGAGATAGTCGATGTGGACGCCGGTTTCTTCCATTACCGCCTTCGCGGCCTGGTCGATGCGAGCCTTCACGTAATCGAGTTCCTTCACCAGGCCGACCAGCGGCACCATCACTTCCGGCACCACCAGTTGCCCCGCCTTGCGGCCGGCCTCGACGGCGGCCTCGAAGATGGCACGCGCCTGCATCTCGGCGATCTCCGGATAGGAGACAGCGAGGCGACAGCCCCGATGGCCGAGCATCGGGTTGAACTCGTGCAGTGCCTCGGTGCGCTGGCGCAGCTTGTCGGCCGACACGTTCATGGCCGCCGCGACCTCGGCGATCTCCTCCTCGGTCTTCGGCAGAAACTCGTGCAGCGGCGGGTCGAGCAGGCGGATCGTCACCGGCAGGCCTGCCATGATCTCGAACAGTTCGAGGAAGTCGGCGCGCTGCATGGGCAGCAGCTTGGCAAGGGCGGCACGTCTGTCCTTTTCCGTATCGGCCAAAATCATCTCGCGCATGGCGACGATGCGCTGGCCGTCGAAGAACATGTGCTCGGTACGGCACAGGCCGATCCCTTCCGCGCCGAAGGAGCGCGCCATGCGCGCGTCAGCGGGCGTCTCGGCATTGGTGCGCACCTTCATGCGCCGGGCAGCATCCGCCCATTCCATGATGGCCGCGAAATCACCCGAAAGCTCGGGTTGGAGCATCGGCACCGCGCCTTTCAGCACCTGGCCGTTGCCGCCGTCGATGGTGATGACGTCGCCCTTCTTCAGGGCAGTCCCCATCGCCATCAGCGTGCCGGTGCGATGATCGACACGCAGCGAGCCGGCGCCTGAGACACAAGGCTTGCCCATGCCGCGCGCCACCACCGCGGCGTGGCTGGTCATGCCGCCACGCGTGGTCAGGATGCCCTCCGCCGCGTGCATGCCGTGGATATCTTCCGGGCTCGTCTCAACGCGCACCAGGATGACCTTGCGCCCGACCGCCTTGGCCTCCTCGGCCTCGTCGGAGGAAAAGACGATCTCGCCGGTAGCCGCCCCCGGCGATGCCGGCAGGCCGATGCCCAGCACGTCGCGCTTGGCCTTCGGGTCGATGGTGGGATGCAGGAGCTGGTCCAACGATGCCGGATCGATGCGCGCCACCGCTTCCGCGCGGGTGATCAGGCCCTCGTTCGCCATGTCCACCGCGATCTTCAGCGCCGCCTTGGCCGTGCGCTTTCCCGAACGGGTCTGCAGCATCCATAATTTGCCGCGCTCAATGGTGAACTCCAGGTCCTGCATGTCGCGGTAATGCTTTTCCAGCCTCGACGATATGTCGACGAAACTCTGGAAGGCGTCCGGCATCAGCTTCTGCAAGGAGGGCTTGTCGGAGCCGGCGGCGATGCGGGCGGCCTCCGTGATGTTCTGCGGCGTGCGGATGCCGGCCACCACGTCCTCGCCCTGCGCGTTGACCAGGAACTCGCCATAGAGCGCCTTTTCACCGGTCGAAGGGTTGCGGGTGAACGCGACGCCGGTGGCCGAGG
The DNA here is from genome assembly GCA_051954615.1 of Mesorhizobium sp. Taxonomy (GTDB): domain Bacteria; phylum Pseudomonadota; class Alphaproteobacteria; order Rhizobiales; family Rhizobiaceae; genus Mesorhizobium. Next base: position 3,987 of record JBQCHN010000391.1, read on the forward strand.
TTTCGCCCATGTTGCCGAACACCATGGCCTGCACGTTGACGGCCGTGCCCCAGCTTTCGGGAATGTCGTGCAGCCGGCGATAGGTGATGGCGCGCGCATTCATCCAGCTCGAAAAGACAGCACCGATAGCGCCCCAGAGTTGCTCCTGCGGGTCCTGCGGAAACGGCTTGCCCAGTTCTTCCTCGATCCGCGCCTTGTAGAGCGCGATCACCTCCTGCCATTCCAGCGCGGTCAGGTCGGTATCGAGCTCGTGACCGAGGCTCGCCTTGCGATCCTCGAGTATTTCCTCGAACACCTCGTGATCGAGACCGAGCACGACATTGCAATACATCTGGATGAAGCGCCGGTAGCTGTCATAGGCGAAGCGCTCGTCGCCGGAATCTGCGGCCAGCGCCCCGACCGTCTCGTCGTTGAGGCCGAGATTGAGCACCGTGTCCATCATGCCCGGCATCGACGCGCGGGCACCGGAACGGACTGAGACCAGCAGCAGCTTTTCAGGATCGCCGAAACGGCGGCCGGTCAGCCGGCCGACATGGTTCAAAGCTTCCTCGACCTCGCCTTCGAGGGCCGTGGGATAGGAACGGCCGTTGGCATAATACCAGTTGCAGGCTTCGGTGGTGACGGTGAAACCGGGCGGCACCGGCAGGCCGAGACTGCACATCTCGGCAAGGTTGGCCCCCTTGCCGCCGAGCAGGTTGCGGTCGCTTGCGCGCCCTTCGGCTGCGCCGTCGCCGAAGGTGTAGACCCACTTGGTCATGTTCGCTCCCTAGTCTTCCAGGTTGGCGGACATCCTGTGCGGACGTTCGCCGCGAGCGATAGAATGCTGCGGTGCGAAAGGCAAGAAGTGCGACGGCGTACAATCGATTAAGAAAAAATCTTGCCCCTGCTCTTGCCCGATCGAGATACAAGATATAGAACATAAAGGGAACAAAAGGGGCGACGTCATGAAACAGACAGGCAAGCTCGACTATCTGGAATTGCCGGCGGCGCACGGCAGGCTCGACAGCGTCAAGGCGTTCTACAGCGCCGCTTTTTCATGGTCCTTCACCGACTACGGGCCGACCTATTCGGCCTTCGATGAAGGGCTGGAAGGCGGCTTCCAGGCCGATGCGGCGGAGGTGGCGGCAAAGCCGCTGCCGATCCTCTATTCGGAAAAGCTGGAGGAAACGCTGCTTGCCGTCACAAACGCCGGGGGAACGATCGTCAAACCGATCTTTTCCTTTCCCGGCGGCCGGCGTTTCCACTTCCTCGATCCCGCCGGCAACGAACTGGCCGTGTGGGGAGATTAGGCGCTTTGGCGATCGTAGGTGATTGTGCTTTTTGACGGCTCTGCCTATAAGGCCGCTCACATTCGATCCGACGTGATCGAACGTTGGGGCGTCGCCAAGTGGTAAGGCATCGGTTTTTGGTACCGACATTCCCAGGTTCGAATCCTGGCGCCCCAGCCATTTTCCGAAAGCCGTGAAAAGCAGCCGTATTGCTCCCGTTCAAGGCAGCTTGGTCGCTAGAGACGCGTCCTCGTGCGTTCCAGCCCACCTGCGGGCAGCCGTCGTCGCCGATCAGAACGAGCCAGCCCTCCGGTCCAGAAACGGCTCGTCTTCCAACGGGGGTTGCTGGTGCCAGCCATTCGCGGTGGTCGGCACCGTTTCGCCGTTCCAGTTGAAGCCGGCAACGGTGCGCATCAGCACGCCGGCGAGCATGGCGACATCCTGTCGCTCGACGCAGCGGCGTATGATCTCGATCTCCCCGACAAGCTGCTCGGGAGGGAAAAAGTTCTCGCGCGCCATCATAATGTGCGAATTCGACGTGCGCTGCGGATCGTTGCCGATGAGAAGTTCTTCATAGAGCTTTTCGCCCGGCCGCAGACCGACGATCTTGATTTCGATGTCGCCATAGGGATTGGCAGGTGTGCGTTCGACATGACCGGACAGGCGGATCATCTTGCGCGCAAGATCGATGATCTTGACCGGATCGCCCATGTCGAGCACGAAGACCTCCCCGCCGTGCGCCATCTGCGACGATTGCAGGACGAGGCCGACGGCTTCCGGGATGGTCATGAAATAACGGATGACTTCGGGATCGGTGACGGTCAACGGACCGCCCGATGCGATCTGGCGCCGGAAAAGCGGAACCACCGAGCCGCTGCTGCCCAGCACGTTGCCGAAGCGCACCATGGAGAAAACGGTCTTCTGTCCCGGTTTCGCCGCCAGCCCCTGGACGATCTGCTCGGCCAGACGCTTGCTTGCGCCCATGAAATTCGTGGGGCGGACGGCCTTGTCGGTGGAAATCAAAGTGAAACGCTCGACGCCTGCCGCTTCCGCCTGGTTCGCCACGATTGCCGTGCCGAGTATGTTGTTGGTCGCCGCCTCGATCGGATTGGATTCGACCAGCGGCACATGCTTGTAGGCGGCGGCGTGATAGACGAGCTGCGGCTTGTGGCCCTCCATCACCATCCTGACCCGGATTTCGTCGCGGATGGAGCCCAGGCACGAGACGATCTCCGTCGGAACCTTCAGTTGCGGCGCCAGCCTGCGCAGTTCGTCATCGATCATGTAGAGACTGAACTCGTTGTGATCGAACAAGACCAGCTTGGCCGGCCCCAACGAGAGAATCTGACGGCTCAATTCGCTGCCGATCGAGCCGCCGGCACCGGTAACCAACACAGTCTTCCCGGCTATCCTGGACCTGTCCAGAGGCGTGACGATCGGCGCCCGTTCCAAAAGGTCGATAATCTGCAATTCCTGGATCTCGTCGATCCGCGCGGTACCGCGCGCCAGATCCAGGATACCGGGAATTGTCCGCACACGAACCTGGAGAGCGGCCAGCGAATCGACGATCTGGCGCCGCCGTTCGATTCCGGCGCTCGGGACCGCGATCAGTATGTCGCTGATGCCGAACCGGGCCACGACTTCGGCGGCGTGCCTCGGATCAATGACCGGGCGACCGTGCAGGCGCCAATTATGCTTGGCCGGATCGTCGTCGAGGAACCCCCTGACCCGATATTCGGGAGTCATGGCCAGGGCCTCGCAAGCCTGCGCGCCCGCCTGACCGGCACCATAAATCAGCACGTTCTTGACCGTTGCCACCCCAGGCACGGCCCGAATGAGCAATTGCGAAGCGACCACCCGGCTGCCGAACACCAGGGTGAAGAACAGGATAGGCTGAAGAATGCCGATCGAACGGGGTACATCCGGAAATTTTCCGATGAAAAGAATGAGGCTCAGCAAGATGCCGTACAGAAAGACGGCGCTCGCCACCGAGGCCAGGCTTGAGGCTCCGGAATAGCGAAAGATCGCTCGATAGAGACCGAGCCTGATGAAAAACGGCACGAAAAGGAAAGCAGCCAGGCCGTAGGGAACCCATTCGAAATTGCGCGGCGAATGATCCACATCGAGTCGAAGCGAAAAAGCCAGCCACATCGCCACCAGCGACATCACGACATCGGCAAACAGGGCAAAAAGCTGCTTCTGTCGCCGCGGCAGGCCGATCAGTTTTACGCTAATGTCCAGTATGGGTGCCATAGGCAGGCCTTCTACAGGCGCGGGCTGGACGACGGAAGGCGAAAAAGCAAGGCGGTCGACACTCTCACAGACAACCTCCGCAAGACGTCATCCTGATCATATCTTTCCTGCATTGGCAGACCTTACCAGCAAACCAGCGATGACAGAATCCGAAAATGGCGCGAGGTCCGCCTTCGAACGGCGGCCGACCTTCCGAAAGATCAGGCCGCGGCCCTGCGCAGGACATCCGACACCACCGCAGCCGTCTTGACTATCTCCTCGCTCTGCAACGTCGGGTGCACCAGGAACATCAGGCTCGTCTCGCCAAGTTCGCGTGCAATGGGCAATGGTTCTGCAGGGCGCCATCCGGTACCGTCGAACGCCTTCTCGAGATACACCTCGGAACAGGACCCCTGATAGCAGGGAACGCCGGCACCGTTGACCTCGCTTACGATACGGTCCCGGGTCCATCCGGCTGCAAGATTCTCCGGACGGACAAAGGCATAGAACTTGTAGAAGGCGTGGCGGGAGCCGTCATTCCTGCCGGCAACGTCCTGGTGCAAGGCCGGTACGCGCACAGGGCCGTCCCTTCCGGCGAACTCCTCCAGCGCCGCCTGGATCGCCGTGGCATTCCGCGTTCGCGCCTGCGTCCATTCGCTCATGCGCCGCAACTGGATACGCCCGATCGCCGCCTGCATCTCCAGCATGCGCCAGTTGGTGCCGAAGCTTTCATGCAACCAACGGAAACCGGGGGGGTGCGCACGCTCGTAGACAGCCTCCCAGCTTTTGCCGTGATCCTTGAAGGACCACATGCGTGACCACACTTCGGGATCGTCCGTCGTCACCATGCCGCCCTCGCCGCCGGTGGTGACGATCTTGTCCTGGCAGAACGACCATGCGCCGACATGCCCGATCGAGCCAACAGACCGGCCCTTGTAGCGTGCGCCATGAGCCTGGGCGCAGTCCTCAATAACCTTCAGACCATGAGCGGCAGCGAGATCCATGATCGGATCCATGTCGCAAGGCCAGCCGGCCAGATGCACCGGAATGACCGCCTTGGTGCGCGGGGTCAGCACGGCGGCAATGGTATCGGCGGTTATGTTGCCGCTGTCATGGTCAACATCGGCGAAGACCGGAACGGCTCCAGCATTCACCACGCACGAAACCGATGCGAGGAAGGTGCGCGGCGTGACCACCACCTCGTCGCCCGGCCCTATGCCCAGGCCCTGCAAGGCAAGATCGAGCGCCAGCGTGCCATTGCCGAGTGCGATCGCATGACGCGATCCGGCCCACTCTGCAAACTCGCGCTCGAATTTGCGGCACTCGTCGCCGGTCCAATAGTTGACCCGGTTCGAACGCATGACGCCTGCGACGGCCTCGACCTCCTCCTCGGAAAAGGACGGCCAGGGCGAAAAGGGGGTATTGAGCATGAGCAGACGTCCTTATCTGGCGGTCTTCAGCACACGGGCCGGGACGCCGACATAAGTTTGACCATCGGCGAGGTCAGATACGACGGCAGTTCCAACGCCGACGACCACGTCCTCGCCAATCTTGGCTCCTTGGCGAACGGAGCAACCAGTTCCGAGCCATGACCGCCGACCAACGACGACACTTCCGGACAATGTCGCACCGGGGGCAATATGGCTGCCCGCTCCGACCTCGCAATCATGGTCTATGCGCGCACCGGTATTGACGATCACCGCATCTCCTATCCGCGCGTCGGTATTGATAATCGCACCGGCCGCAACGAATACGCCGTTGCCGAGGAGTGCGCCACGGCTGACGACGGCCGACGGGTGGACAATGTTAGGCGTTTCGAATCCTAGTTTCCGAAGGTCCTGGAACAATCTCAGGCGCAGATCGCCGTTCCCCACAGCAGCGATTGCCGCCGGCCAGTCAGCCATGAAGTCCGCCATCGCGGCAAACGGCCCGAGAACTCTGGCACCTGGAGGATGTCGCGCCGGGTCGGCATCGTCAAGAAAGGCGATGTCGTCATAGCCGTATTCCAACGCGGCATCGGCTACCACGCGACCGTGGCCGCCTCGTCCAAGCACGAGCAGGGATCGTTTCACCGGGCACCCCCGTTGCCATTTCGGGTGCCGGAAAAGCGCGGCATGGTCGCCTCGCCCTCGGCCGATATGCCGGAGCGTTTCAGCACGCGGACAACCGTGAGCGCGACAATTTTCAAATCCAGACAGAACGATCGGTTATCGACATACCAGACGTCGAGCGCGAACTTGTCGTCCCAGGACAAGGCATTGCGGCCGTTGACCTGCGCCCAGCCGGTTATGCCGGGCCGCACCTCATGCCGGCGGGCCTGTTCGGGAGAATAGAGCGGCAGGTATTCCATCAGCAACGGACGGGGGCCGACGAGACTCATGTCGCCCTTCAGCACGTTCCATAGTTCGGGTAGTTCATCGAGGCTGGTTGAGCGCAGGAAACGGCCGAACCGAGTCAGCCGCTCGGCATCCGGCAGCAAAGTGCCGTCGGCGCGTCGGACATCTGTCATGCTGCGGAACTTCAGCATCTCAAAAGGCCGAGCGTCCATGCCTGGCCTGACCTGTCGAAATAGGATCGGCTTACCGAGATGCCAACGCACGAGCAGGGCCAAAGCCGCCAGGAACGGCGACAGGACAACCAAAGCCAAGCCGGAAACGAGCATATCGAAAAGCCGCTTCATTGCTCGCGCCTGTCCCATTTGGCTCTCAAACCAAGGCACATCGCTACAAACGCCGGAGAAAGTGCAGGTTCGACTGGACCAAATCCGTCGCGGCTTTCCTGAGGCAGGAACATTCAGGCAGCCTCCGGCACCGCCAGCTTCAGATAGTCGTCAGCCAAGTCTGCATATCGACGGTTGCGTAGCAGCCAGTGGCGGCCGGCGGCACCCATCTCCCCACGCTCTCGCTGCGGCATGGCGGCATAGCGCAGAATCTCCCCCTTGAGTGCATCGACGTCTCCGGCAGGGACAAAGCTCCCCCCTCCTGATTCGTCGATCATCGAGGGAAAACCGCTATAGGATGCCACGATCGGCTTCCCGGCCAGCATATAGTCGATGACCTTGTTCAGGGACTGGCCGTATTTCCATACCTTCGAGACATGCGTCGAGAAATAGAGAAGATCGCATCTGGCGAGAACGGACTGCACCATTCCCTTCGGCACGGCAGGCGGAAAGCTGACGTTCGGGAGATCGGCACAAGCCGCCTCGTAGTGCGCTTTCAGCCCGCCACGTCCGACGATCAGGAAGTGTATATCGGGCCTGTCACGCAACGCGCGTGCACAGTCGAACAGCGGATCGAGCGCATTGTCGATACCGATCGTTCCGGCATGGCAGACGATGAACTTGTTCTCGGGAATATAAGCGTCATAGTCCAGCGGCAGTGGGTCGCCCTTTCCGACCAGCTCCTCGTCCACGCCCATTGGAACACATGCAACGGGCCGAGAATAGCCGAGGACTTCCTCCACGTGCTGCCCCAGGTTCGGCATGGTGCCGACGATCACGTCGGCCTTACGATAGGCAAGGCGTTCGACCAAAGCCAGGGCGAACACGAAAGGGTTGTAGCGGCTGTAGCCGCCCGTTTCGATGATCGTCAGGGGCCAGATGTCTCTCACCTCGAAGATCAGCCGGCATCCATAGCGCCTGCGCAGCAGAAGACCGTTGAGGATCGTCAGCAGCGACAGGCTGGAGACGATGACCGCGTCGGGTCTGGCAAATTGATCCTTCGGCAGCCGCCAGAGACGCCATTCGAAATCGAACCAGCTCAGAATACGCCGGATAGACTTGGCTCCCTGGTATTTCATCGTGCGAACCCAGCAGACATCGACGCCATCGACGGTAAGGGTCTCGAACGATCCCTCGAATTCCGGCGACGGGACCAGATGATTCGAATCGGAAGTCAGGATAAGACAGCGGTGCCCTTTCCGCGCCAGTTCCCGCATCAGCATGAAGGCCCGCGTACCGACACTCTGCGCCATAGGCACGACTGCATACTTCGAAATATACCAGATGGTCGCGCTCAATTGCGCCCTTCCTCGTAGAGGCGCGGAATAGCGTTCACGACACGGATGGTATCGGAGAAATCAAGACCGACGGCGTCGAGATACC
>JBQCHN010000392.1:0-6559 GCA_051954615.1 Mesorhizobium sp.
GTTCGCGGAAGTCACGGAGATGGAATTCGCCGGCGCCGTCTGCACGGTGGCGGTCAGGCTGCTCAACAATCCCGATCCGCCGGACGCCGCCGCCATCGGCTCGACGCCGCTCATATTGAAGAAGCCCGGCATCGAAGCGCCAGCCGTCGGCGAAGTGGTGCGCGTCAGCGTCGCCGGCACTGCCCACGTATTGGAGTGAGCGGCTAGACCCGCTTTCCGGCGCTGTCGAACCAGTGCAACCTGTCCGCTTTCGCCACGACGCGCAGGGCGTCGCCCGGTTGCGCGGTCGCGCGACCCGAGACCCGCACGACGATGCGGCCGCCGGCAGCGGCGCAATAGAGGAAGCTTTCGGCCCCGACCGGCTCGACCGCTTCGACGGTGGCCGGCAGCACCAGCGATCCGGCCGACGCATCGCCGTCTGCCGCCACGTCCGCATCCTCCGGCCGGAAGCCGAGCGTTACGGCCTTGGCCGGGGTAACAAGGCCGGTCGCACTGGCGTCGGCGAACGATGTCCCGTCGCCTATCAGGGGGAGGAGATTCATCGGCGGCGCGCCGATGAACGAGGCGACGAAAGTCGAGGCCGGCTTCTCGTAGACGTCGAGCGGCGCGCCGATCTGCTCGACCAACCCCGCATTCATCACCACCAGCATGTCGGCCAGCGTCATGGCTTCGAGCTGATCGTGGGTGACGTAAACGGAGGTGACGCCGAGCGAGCGCTGGAGGTTCTTGATCTCGACCCGCATCTGGCCACGCAGCTTGGCATCGAGGTTGGACAGCGGTTCGTCGAACAGGAAGACTTTCGGGCTGCGCACGATGGCGCGGCCCATGGCGACACGCTGGCGCTGGCCGCCGGATAATTCGCGCGGCCGCCGGTCCAGCAGGTGCGAAAGCTCCAGCGTCTCCGCCACGTCCTTCACCCGCCGGTCGATCTCGTCCTTCGGCGTGCCGCGGTTGCGCAATCCGTAGGCCATGTTGTCGTAGACCTTCATGTGCGGATAGAGCGCATAGTTCTGGAACACCATGGCGATATCGCGCTCGGTCGGACCGATGTCGTTGACGACTTTGCCATCGATCGAGCAGGTGCCCGACGAGATCGCCTCCAGCCCGGCGATCATCCTGAGCAGCGGGGACTTGCCGCAGCCGGAGGGGCCGACCAGCACGCACAGCGCCTTGTCCGGAATGGCGATGGAAACGCCCTTCACCGCCTCGACGCCGCCGGCATAGACCTTCTTCACGTCCTTCAGGTCGACTGTCGCCATGAACGCTATTTCTCCGATTCCACCAGGCCGCGCACGAACCAGCGCTGCATCAGCACCACCACCAGGATGGGCGGTACGATGGCGAACATGGCGGTAACCATGACAAGATGCCATTGCGTGTCGGCGTCGGCGAACGACACCATTTTCTTCAGCGCAATGACGATGGTGTTCATATCGTTGCGGTTCGTCACCAGCAGCGGCCACAGGTATTGCGTCCAGCCGTAGATGAACAGAATAACGAACAGCGCCGCGATGTTGGTGCGCGACAGCGGCAGCAGGATATCGAAGAAAAAACGCCAAGGGCCGGCGCCGTCGACCCGCGCGGCCTCCACCAGTTCGCCCGGAATGGTCATGAAGAACTGCCTAAACAGAAGTGTCGCCGTCGCCGAGGCGATCAGCGGCAGGATCAGCCCGGCATAGGTATCGATCAGGCCGAAATCGACCATCACCTTGTAGGTCGGCAGGATACGCACCTCGACCGGCAGCATCAGCGTGATGAAGATCAGCCAGAAGAACGTCATCCTGAGCGGGAAGCGGAAGAAGACGATGGCGTAGGCCGACAGGATCGAGATGGCGATCTTGCCGATGGCGATGCCGAGCGCCATCACCGTGGTGTTGAACAGAAGCGTGCCGACGCCGACGCCGCCGATGCGCCCCACGCCGCCGAACAGGGCTTCCGTATAGTTGGCGAAGAACTCGCCGCCCGGCAGCAGCGGCAGCGGCGGGCGCAGGATCGTCTGCAGCGTGTGGGTCGAGGCGACGAAGGTGTAGTAGATCGGGAAGGCGACGACGAGGATGCCGAGGATCAGCACGGCGTGGGCGATGTAGATGCCGGTCGCCGACTGGCCGATCATCAGCTTGTCGTGCCCGCTGGCGGGCGCTTTCCGGTCAGCCATAGTGCACCTTCCTTTCCACGTAGCGGAACTGGATGGCGGTAAGCGCGATGACGATGACCATCAGGATGACGGACTGGGCCGCCGAGGAACCGAGCAGGAGATTGACGAAGCCGTCGTTGTAGACCTTGTAGACCAGTGTCTCGGTGGCCTTGCCCGGTCCGCCGCCGGTCACCGCATGGACGATGCCGAACGTGTCGAAGAAGGCATAGGTCGTGTTGATGACCAAAAGGAAGAAGGTGGTCGGCGCCAGCAGCGGAAAGACGATCGTCCAGAACCGCTTGGTCTCGCCCGCGCCGTCGATCGCCGCCGCTTCGATCAGCGACTTCGGGATCGCCTGCAGGCCGGCGACGAAGAACAGGAAATTATAGCTGATCTGCTTCCAGGCGGCAGCAACCACCAGCAGGATCATCGCGTCGGTGCTGTCGAGAACCGGGTCCCAGTGCAGGCCCAGCCGCCTCAAAAGGACGGCGACGGAACCGATCGACGGGTTGAACATGAACAGAAACAGCATGCCGGCGATGGCCGGCGCCACCGCATAGGGCCAGATCATCAGCGTGCGGTAGAAGCCTTTGCTGCGCACCACTTTCTCGGCCATGACTGCCAGCAGCAGCGCAACGCCCATGGCGACGGCGGCGGTGGCAACCGAGAAGACCACCGTCACCTTGATCGAATTGACGTAGGCCGGCTCCGACAGCACCTTGGCGAAATTGTCGAACCAGACGAATTTCGATTTCAGCCCGAACGGGTCTTCCTTGAGCATCGACTGGTAGAGCGCCTGCCCCGCCGGCCAGTAGAAGAAGATCAGCGTGATGGCGAGCTGCGGCGCCACCAATAGATAGGGCAGGATTTTGTTCGGGAAGACGACGCGCGGGGTCATGTGTGATCCTCTCCCCTTATGGGGGAGGTACCCGTAAGGCTGGCAGAAAGCATCGCCGAAGGCACGGCTGCCAGGGTCTCGCCCCAAAAGCGCCGGCACACGTCCGCAATGCCCCTATCTGGCCGCCCGGCGGCCATCTCCCCCTCGAGGGGGGAGAAATCGCCGGCGCCGCTCAACCCCCGGTCGCTTCCTTGATCGCGGCGTTGCCGCGCTCGACGGCATTGTCGAGCGCCTGCTGCGCCGTCTGCTTGCCGGCCAGCATGTTCTCGAACTCCTCGTTCTGGATGTCGCGCACCTGCGGCAGGTTGGGCAGGCGTACGCCCTTCGAGTTCTCGGTCGGCTCCTTGCCCATCATCTGCAGGATCGGCGTCTCGCGACCCGGGTTCTTCTCATAGAAACCCGACTTCTTGGTCGCTTCGTAGGCGGCCAGCGTGACCGGCAGGTAGCCGGACTTCTCGTGCAGGTACTGCTGCACGTCTGTCTGCGACAGGTAGGTGAAGAAGGCGGCGATGCCCTTGTACTGCTCATCGGTCTTGCCGCCGAACACCCACAGGCTGGCGCCGCCCGGCGTGGTGTTCTGGGGCGCGCCCTTGGCGTCGCTGTCATAGGGCAGCTGGCCGATGCCGTAGTTCATGCCCGACTTGACGATATCGCCGAGGCCGCCAGACGATTCGGTCATGATGCCGCATTCGCCGGCGAGGAAGAGCTGCTTGGCCTCTGAAGTGCGGCCGCCATACTTGAACGTGCCGTCCTTGGCGAGATCGGCAAGCGCCTGGAAATGGTTGACATAGATCGGCGCATTGATCTTCAGTTCCGGCGTGCCGCCTTCAAGGCCGTTCTGGTTGGTCGCCCACGGCACGTTGTTCCAAGCGGCGAAATTCTCCAGATGAATCCAGGTCAGCCAGGTCGAGGTGTAGCCGCAGGCAGCCGCGCCACTGGTCTTGATCTTCTTGGCCATGTCCCAGACCTCGTTCCAGGTCTTGGGCGGCGTGTTCTCGTCGAGGCCCGCCTTCTTGAAGATGTCCTTGTTGTAATAGAGAATCGGCGAGGAGGAGTTGTATGGGAAGGACAGCATGGTGCCGTCCGGCTTCGAATAGTAGCCGACAATGCCCGGCAGGTACTGGCTCTTGTCGAACTTCATGCCGGCGCCTTCCAGCACCTCGGCTACTGGCTTGACCGCGCCTTCGGCAGCCATCATCACGCCAGTGCCGACGTCGAAGACCTGGATGATGTCGGGCGCCTGCTTGGCGCGGAAGGCGGCGATGCCGGCGTTCAGCGCTTCCGGATAGGTACCCTTGAAGACCGGGACGATCTCGTAGTCCTTCTGGCTGGCGTTGAAATCCTTGGAGATCTTGTCGACGACCTCGGCATTGGCGCCCGTCATCGCATGCCACCAGGTGATCTGCGTCGCGGCGAAGGCCGTCGTGGTGGAAAACAAGGTCAAGGTGGCGGCGGCGGCCGCAAAGCCGTGAAACTTCATGTCTCTCTCCCGATCTGTCATTGGCGAAACGTGTTCGCGACGGCAAGTATCGGCGGATTGTGACAGGTGCGCAATAGTTCTGTTACGACTGCGTGACCTTTCACACGAAGTTCGGATCGGTTTCGTTTGAGCGACTGGCTGAGGAAGGCTCAGTTTTCGAGCGCGGCCTCGATGAGTTTGTGGGCGTCCGGGCTCGCCCATTCGGCAGGGCCGTTCATGTGGCCGACGAGGCAGCCTTCGCCATCGATCAGCATGGTGACCGGCAGGCCGAGCGCCAGCCCACGCTGCTTGACGTCGTTGAAGACGCCCATGGAGGCGTCGCGATAGTAGCCGAGCGTCTTGATGCCGATGTCGGCGAGGAACTTCTTCGGCTTGGCATCGTCGCCGGTGTCGACGTTGACGGCGACGACCTCGAAGCGGTCGCTTCCCATCTCCTTTTGCAGCGCGTCGAGCGCCGGCATCTCGGCGCGGCACGGCGCGCACCATGTCGCCCACAGGTTGAGCAGCACCGTCTTGCCTGCGTGACCGGCCAGCGTCGTCGGCTTGCCGTCCGGCCCGTCGAAGGAAAGCGCCTTCAGCGACTGCGGCGGGTCGGCCGGCAGCAGCGCCGCAACCTCCCCGGTGGCCGAGGCGGCCACAGTCTTCGCCCTGTCGGCCTTGGCCGCGCAGGCGGTATTGTCGGGACCGGAGGCGGCGGCGATCGTGTCCGGTGCCGTGTTGCCAGACCCGCTCTCCCTGACATATACCGCGACCGCGCCGGCCAGCGCGCCGGCGACCAGCGCGGCGAGCACCAGGCGTGGGGCCGGGAGAAGGTTTTTGCCGTTTGCCATGGTCTTGATGTCTTCCGAAACGGTTTGGTCGAGCGGGTTATAGCGATGGGTGACGATAAGGCCAGCAACCAGATGTGGGGCGGACGTTTTGCCTCGGGTCCGGCCGCGATCATGGAAGCGATCAACGCTTCCATAGACTTCGACCGCAAGCTCTACGCGCAGGACATTCGAGGCTCGCTCGCCCATAGCGAAATGCTGGCGCAAACGGGCATCATTTCGGCTGTCGATCAAGAAAAAATCGCTCACGGGCTGAACACGATTCTGAAAGAGATCGAGGCCGGCACCTTCGCCTTCTCGAAGAAGCTCGAAGACATCCACATGAATATCGAGGCCCGCCTCGCCGAACTGATCGGCCCGGCGGCCGGCCGCCTGCACACGGCACGTTCCCGCAACGACCAGGTGGCCGTCGATTTCCGCCTCTGGGTGAAGGATGAATTCAACCGCGTCGCCGCAGCGCTCAAGGACCTGATCGCCGCCTTCCTCGACCGCGCCGAGGAGCACGCGGCCACCGTCATGCCGGGCTTCACCCATCTCCAGACCGCCCAGCCGGTGACCTTCGGTCACCACTGCATGGCCTATGTCGAGATGTTTGCGCGCGACCTGTCGCGCGTGCGCGACGCCATCGAGCGCATGGACGAAAGCCCGCTGGGCGCCGCAGCGCTCGCCGGCACCGGCTTTCCGATCGACCGCCACAGGACGGCCAAGGCGCTGGGTTTCCGCGAGCCGACGCGCAACTCGCTGGACAGCGTCTCCGACCGGGATTTCGCGCTGGAGTTCCTTTCCGTCGCCGCCATCTGCGCCACCCACCTGTCGCGGCTGGCCGAGGAGATCGTCATCTGGTCGACGCCCCAGTTCGGCTTCGTGAGCCTGTCGGATCAATTCTCCACCGGCTCATCCATCATGCCGCAGAAGAAGAACCCGGATGCCGCCGAACTGGTGCGTGCCAAGACCGGCCGCGTCAACGGCAACCTGATCGGCCTGCTCACCGTCATGAAGGGCCTGCCGCTGACCTATTCCAAGGACATGCAGGAGGACAAGGAAGCCGTCTTCGACACCGCCGAGACGCTCGACCTGATGCTGGCGGCGATGACCGGCATGGTGCGCGACCTCACCGTCAACGAGGCCGCCATGAAGAAAGCGGCAGGCTCCGGCTACGCCACCGCCACCGACCTCGCCGACTGGCTCGTGCGGGAGCTCGGCCTGCCTTTCCGCGAGGC
>JBQCHN010000393.1:0-11001 GCA_051954615.1 Mesorhizobium sp.
GACCTATCGCGATACGCTGGGCGCCCCCGTCAGCGCGCCGCAGGCATTGCCGGAGCACGGCGTGACGGTGGTGTTCGTCGATGTCGGCAACACCAAGGTCGAGCTGCTGGAGCCGCTGGGCGAGGGCTCGCCGATCGCGGCGTTCCTGGCCAAGAACCCGTCCGGCGGCATGCACCATGTCTGCTACGAGGTCGACGACATCCTCGTCGCCCGCGACCGGCTCAAGGCCGCCGGTGCGCGCGTGCTCGGCGACGGAGAGCCGAAATTAGGGGCACACGGCAAGCCGGTGCTGTTCCTGCATCCGAAGGCCTTTTCTGGTACGCTGGTTGAACTGGAGCAGTCATGACCGGAGGAAGCTTCACCGGCTGGAACTGGATTTCCCTGATCGCGGTCTATTTCGTGGTCTGGTGGATCACCTTGTTCGCGATCCTGCCCTTCAGCTTTCGCGCACAGGATGAAGAAGAGGTGGTGTTGGGCACGCATGCCAGTGCGCCCAAGAAGCTGCGCTTCCTCTATATCGTCCTGTGGACGACCGTCTGGTCGCTGATCGTGTACGGTACCTATTATGGCGTGACGGCCGGGCTCGGCTTCGGCGTTGACGACCTTCCGCAGATCCTGCCCACCTACGGCCGGTAGTTGCCAGCGGGCATTGTTGCGGCAGCATCTTTCTGGCCGCATTCCCGGACCTAAAGCCGTTTCACGCTTTTACTGGAAATGCTCTGTTAACGAGCCTAGCAAGGCGCAAGCTTAAATCTTCAGGCCGCGCCTGAACTGTTTGCTGCAAGTGTCCATTTTCCAAAAAAAATGCAAGGCACGAAGCCTTGCAATTGAACGCGTCCGATCCGTTTCCGGAATTCCGGCGGCAGCGAATGACCGCGCCTAGATCGCATCCTCCCAAGACTTTGACCGCGTAGGAAGGCAGATTGTTCTCTGCCCTCTCGGTTATCGAGGCACACTAGACCAAGCTTCACAGCGATGTCACGGAAAATTTTGCTTTGAAACAAGCATTCATGTGCTGCATTGCACAATGAATAGGCTCGAACTGCTTGTTGAACAGTCAAAACCAGGTGCCTGAAGCACGCCGGCTTGGGTTTCCATTCCGCCACGAAATGGCTATGAAGCCCAGGCAAACAGCCTGCTTCGCGCCGATTCTGGCGCGTACCGCCTCTCTCACGGAATCGTCCATGCGTCTGTCGCGCTACTTCCTGCCCATTCTCAAAGAAAATCCCCGTGAGGCCGAGATCGTCTCGCATCGCCTCATGCTGCGCGCCGGCATGATCCGCCAGCAGGCCGCCGGCTCCTTCTCCTGGCTGCCGCTCGGCAAGAAGGTGCTGGACAAGGTCTGCAAGATCATCCGCGAGGAGCAGGACCGGGCCGGCGCGCTGGAAATCCTGATGCCGACCATCCAGTCGGCCGACCTGTGGCGCGAGAGCGGCCGCTACGACGACTACGGCAAGGAGATGCTGCGCATCAAGGATCGGCACGAGCGCGACATGCTTTTCGGCCCGACCAACGAGGAGATGGTGACGGAGATCTTCCGTTCCTACGTCCGCTCCTACAAGGACCTGCCGCTCAACCTCTACCATATCCAGTGGAAGTTCCGCGACGAGGTGCGGCCGCGCTTCGGCGTCATGCGTAGCAGAGAGTTCCTGATGAAGGATGCCTATTCCTTCGACATCGATTTCGAAGGCGCGAGGGCGGCTTACAACCGCATGTTCGTGTCCTACCTGCGCACCTTCACGCGCATGGGCCTGCAGGCGATCCCGATGCGCGCCGACACCGGCCCGATCGGCGGCGACCTCAGCCACGAATTCATCATCCTGGCCGAGACCGGGGAGAGCCAGGTGTTCTGCGACCGAGACTATCTTTCGCTGCCGGTGCCCGGCGAGAACACCGATTTCACCAACGACGCCGAGATCGACGGCATCGTCAAGGAATGGACCACGCCTTACGCGGCGACCGACGAGATGCACGACGAAGCGGCCTGGACCAAGGTGCCGGAGACGCACAAGCTGTCGGCGCGCGGCATCGAGGTCGGTCACATCTTCCACTTCGGCGAGAAGTATTCCAAGCCGATGGGCGCCAAGGTGACCGGGCCGGACGGCAAGGACCATTTCGTGTCGGGCGGTTCCTACGGCATCGGTCCGAGCCGGCTGGTGGCGGCCATCATCGAGGCCAGCCACGACGACAATGGCATCATCTGGCCGGAAGCGGTGGCGCCGTTCGATGTCGGGCTGATCAACATGAAGCCGGGCGACGCGGGTTGCGACGCGCTTTGCGAGAAGCTCTACGCCACTTACGAAAAAGCCGGGCGCGACGTGCTCTACGACGACACCGACCAGCGTCCCGGCGCCAAGTTCGCCACCGCCGACCTGATCGGCCTGCCCTGGCAGGTCATCGTCGGTCCGCGCGGCGTAGGCGACGGCACGGTCGAGGTGAAGAACCGCAGGACCGGCGAGCGCGACGTCCGCAAGATCGAGGACCTGCTGGCCTCGCTGGAGAAGGCCGCGTGAGCAGCACCGCCGCAACCGCCGCACCGGCGAAGCAGGGCAAGGCCGGTGCCGGCGCGTTTTCCGGTTTCGAGCGCATGGTGGCGTGGCGCTACCTGCGCTCGCGGCGCAAGGAGACGGTGATCTCGGTCATCGCCTCGATTTCCTTCCTCGGCATCATGCTGGGCGTTGCCACGCTCATCGTCGTCATGGCGGTGATGAACGGTTTTCGCGCCGAGCTGCTCACCCGCATCCTCGGCATCAACGGCCATCTGATCGTCACGCCGGTGGACATGCCGCTGGAGGACTATGCTGCGGTGGCGGAGCGCATCAACAAGGTGCAGGGGGTCAAATACGCCATTCCGCTGATCGACGGACAGGTGCTGGCGCAGGGCAATGTCGGTTCTGGCACCGGCGCGCTGGTGCGCGGCATCCGCGGCGACGACCTCGGCAAGATGGCGCTGGTGGCCGACAACATCAAGCAGGGCACGCTGGAGGGCTTCGACGGCGGCGAGGGGGTCGCGATCGGCACGCGCATGGCCGAGGCGCTGGGCCTCGTCGTCGGCGACACCATCACGCTGATCTCGCCCGACGGCGACGTGACGCCGCTCGGCACCACACCGCGGCTCAAGGGCTACAAGGTGGCCGCCATCTTCGAGGTTGGCATGTCGGAATACGATAGCGCCATCATCTATATGCCGTTCTCCGAGGCCCAGCTCTATTTCAACATGGAAGGCAAGGCGCAGAGCATCGAGATCTATGTCGACAATCCTGACAATGTCGATGCGCTCAAGCCGAAGGTCGAAGCGGCGGCGCAGCGGCAGATCTACATGACCGACTGGCGCCAGCGCAACCAGACCTTCTTCTCCGCGCTGGAGGTCGAGCGCAATGTCATGTTCATGATCCTGACGCTGATCGTGCTGGTGGCTGCGCTCAACATCATCTCCGGCCTGGTCATGCTGGTGAAGGACAAGGGGCACGACATCGCTATCCTGCGCACCATGGGGGCGACGCGCGGCGCGATCCTGCGCATCTTCCTGATGACGGGCGCGGCGATCGGCGTCGTCGGCACGATAGCCGGCGTGGTCCTCGGCATGATCGTCTGCCTCAACATCGAGCGCATTCGCGAGTTCTTTTCGTGGCTGTCGGGCACGGTGCTGTTCAATCCGGAGCTCTATTTCCTGTCGCAGCTTCCGGCGCGCATGGACCTGCGCGAGACGCTGTCGGTGATCGCCATGGCACTGGTGCTGTCTTTCCTCGCCACGCTGTTTCCGGCTTGGCGCGCGGCGCGCCTCGATCCTGTCGAAGCCTTGAGGTACGGGTGATGGCGGCACCGACCGTTATCGAGTTGCGCGGCGTCGAGCGGCACTATGTGCAGGGGCCGCGCCGGCTGACCATCCTCAACGGCGCCGACTTCTCGCTGCATCGCGGCGAGATGGTGGCGCTGGTGGCGCCGTCCGGTGCCGGCAAGTCCACGCTGCTGCACACGGCCGGCCTGCTGGAGCGGCCGGACGCCGGCGACGTCATCCTGTCCGGGCGCGCCTGCGGGCGGCTGTCGGACGAGGAGCGCACGGCCATCCGCCGCAACGACGTCGGCTTCGTCTACCAGTTCCACCATTTGCTGCCGGAATTCTCGGCTCTGGAAAACATCATGATGCCGCAGCTCATCAAGGGGCTGGGGCGCAAGGAAGCGGGCGAGCGGGCGGCCCAGCTGCTCGACTACATGCAGATCGGCAAGCGGGCACAGCACCGGCCGTCGGAACTGTCGGGCGGCGAGCAGCAGCGCGTGGCGATCGCGCGCGCCGTGGCCAATGCGCCGCTGGTGCTGTTCGCCGACGAGCCGACGGGCAACCTCGATCCGGCCACGGCTTCCTACGTCTTCGATGCGCTGGAGGCGCTGGTGCGCCAGTCAGGGCTGGCCGCGCTGATCGCCACCCACAACCACGAGCTCGCCGCGCGCATGGATCGTCGCGTCACCCTGGCCGAGGGCAGGGTGGTGCCGCTGCAGGCCGCCCAGCTTTAGGCATGGTTTGGTAATTTGACTGCGACGGACGTCGAGCGCGACTTTCGGCGCTCATATGTCGTGGGCGCCGCACGTCCGTTCTCGAAATCCCGCCATCTCTCTTCCGGAACGGATTCCCGCGAATCAAATTCGCTGCTTGCCTGATCTCGTCCGGCTGGTGCGGGAGCCTGTCCCGCAACCTTTTCTTAACCCTGTGACGCGCGAGGCGGCGCCCGGCCGTTTTGCCCGCTTTCTTCGTTTGACATTTGAACAAAAATAGAACAAATTACGAACATATTAAAAACAGGAGAGAATTATGACCGATCTGGTTCACGATGTCGTCTCGCTGGTTTGCATGAGCACCTTCCTCGTCTCGATGGCGATGTGGATCGGCGCAATGTGAGAATGGGCCGGTGCGACGCACCGGCATGGGAAGTGGCACCGCTGCATGATGCCGGCGCTGTCGAAGGAAAAGCAGGAAACGAGCTGGGTCCCGGCAATCAGCCGGCCCTACGGGCGGGTGGAGCCTCGGCGGATGCGGCCGGACCGAACACCGTTTCGAAGGCGGCCTTCAGCGCCAGATCGAGATCGGTCATCGTCACCGGCAGGCCGAGGTCGACGAGACTGGTGACGCCGTGGTCGGCGACGCCGCAGGGAACGATACCGCCGAAATGCGCCAGGTCCGGTTCGACGTTGATGGCGATGCCGTGGAAGCTGACCCATTTGCGCAGGCGGATGCCGATGGCGGCGATCTTGTCCTCTGCCGGTGTGCCGTCCGGCATCGGCGGGCGTTCGGGCCGCACCACCCAGACGCCGACGCGGTCCTCGCGCCGCTCGCCGCGCACGGAGAAGGCGGCGAGCGTCTGGATGATCCAGTCCTCCAGCGCCGCCACGAAGGCGCGCACGTCCTCGCGCCGCCGCTTCAGGTCGAGCATGACATAGGCGACGCGCTGGCCGGGGCCGTGATAGGTGTATTCGCCGCCGCGTCCCGCCGCGTAGACGGGAAAGCGATCCGGATCGATCAGGTCGGCGGGCTGGGCGCTGGTGCCGGCGGTATAGAGCGGCGGATGCTCGACCAGCCAGACCATCTCGCCGGCCGCGCCCGAGCGGATCGCTTCGGCGCGCTGTTCCATGAAAGCCAGCGCCGTCGCATAGTCCGTCAGCCCGGGTTCGATGCGCCATTCGACCGGCTCCGATCCGGGAGCGGGCAGAAAGGACGTGGCGAGTTGGCTGCGTTGAGGCATGGCTGGTCTCGGAATTCCGATTGAACATATGGCGATAATTGCCGCCCAGGTCCAGTCGCGTCGAAGCGGCGGTTTTTCACTTTCCCCGTGCCGTCATTTTAGTGCGATCGGAATGATCGATACGCCTTGTTTCGCGATAAACGATTTGCTACACGCCGCGTGCCGGATGCGTCCGGCTTCTACCACATGCGGTCGTGGCGGAATTGGTAGACGCGCAGCGTTGAGGTCGCTGTGGGGCAACCCGTGGAAGTTCGAGTCTTCTCGACCGCACCATTCTCCCGCTTTCAATAGCCGTGCTCGTAGCGCGGCTTCGGGCCGATATGGGCTCGTATCCTGAACGTTGTCGGATTCCGATCTCGGCCACCCGCGCTTTCCTGCCGATTATTGATGGTCTGCCGCAATTCAGGATGAGTTGTCGAGAGCGCAGGGATACTCGCCGGGGGCATGAGTTGGTTCCCCGGGATTCTGGCAACTTCATTTCTGCCGTTTTGCGATGTCTTTCGGTTTTGCCCGAGGCTCTAAGTTGGAGACGGCACCTTCGATGTATCGTTCATGTCACAGCTTAGGGAAAGTGCCTGAAAACATCGGTGGGAACACTGATGTTTTCTGCATTTCCTTGACGGAATCATGTTGCGATAGCATTACGGGGCCAGGCAAAGGGGATTGGCATGACTGATGAGACTGAGCTGACGCTCTCGGATTTGGTCAGAAGAGCGTGGCAATTGCGCGGTGCCGTCGCAGTGATTCTACTGGCCAGCATACTGTTTGCCGCTGCATGGGTGTTCGGGAAGGCGGCGAATTTCAATACGCCTGTCCAGTATTACGTCACCCTCAGGAATATCGAGAATTCCCGCTTCCAGAACGGGGCCGCATTCTCGCCGGGCGACCTTCTCATTCCCCAGGTGATCGCCGGATTGCGGAGCCGCTTCCATATTCCCGACGATGTTCCTTTGAAGGACTATCTGGCGGTCGATTACGGGTCGCCGCTGGCTTCGGCCGTTTCCGAAAAATACCAGATGAGGCTCGCCGAAAGGAACCTGAGTCAGGTCGAGTTGGAAGCGATCAACACCGCCTATAAGCAGGAACTGGAAGCGACGATGCGTTCGGGGCTTCGCATCGATGTGAACTATGCGGGACTGGGCGTGGACAAGGAGACCGGCTCGGCGATCGCTGTGGCGATTCCGCAGCTATGGAGCGACATCTATTCGAAGCAGTTCCGTATTTTCATAGATCCGCGGTTGCAGGGAGCGGCCGTCACGATGACGCCGGAGAAACTCGATACGGCGGCAAGCGTGCTGACGGCCAATACCCGGCTCAAGAGCATGACCGTAGGTCTCAAGGTTCTTTCGGGCGACAACAGATTATCGTCGATGATGACGCATGACGGCCTGTCGTTTGCCGATCTGTCGGCCGAAATCACCCAATTCTACAATGTCTATTTCTACCCGATCCTGTCGGGTGCTCGTGAAGAAAGTGATTTCGTTTTCGCGTCGTATCTGCGCGAGCGTCTCCTCAGCCTGGCGGACTTGCAGAGAAAGCTCGCCGGGCTCGACCAGACCATTTCCGACCTCAGGGAATTCCAGGGCAAGGCATCGTCGGCGCGTAATAACCCGCCGCAAGGTGGGATCGGCACGGGCGGGGAGGGCGTCCAGTTGGCTGACGGAGCCTTGAACCAGATCATCGACCTGACAAACCGCGCTTCGCTAGTGGACTACGTCAAGGGCGTGTTCAAGGAGCGCCAGGAAATGGTCGAGGAAACTTCGGCCCTGCAGATGGAAATAGATCGGTTGCAGGAAGCCACGCAATCACGCAGCAGTCCCGAATTCCGCTCCGCCGCAGCCACGGAACTGGCAAAGCTGACCGCGTCTTACCAGGAATTGCTGTCGAGCGCGCGCACGCGCATGACCGATATGGCCGGCGAGCTTTATGTACCGCAATCCGGTCCGACGACCGCGACCGCTCTCGTTTCCTTGCGGAGCTTGCTGGCGTTTCCGTTTGCGCTGGCGGTCGGTGGCATCCTCTCTTTGCTTCTCGTGTTGCTTTGGCCTGCGCGGCGCGCACAAAGGCCTCCCATGGCAAAGCTCGAGAGCGTGACGATGAACGCGGCGGAATAGGTGTTTCTCTTGGAAATCCGGCCTAGATTGCGCTACGGAGGCATCATCCCGCAAGTTTGACTGTAGCGTGAGGCGGCTTTGGAAAATCAGGACGAACAAGCTGCCGCCAACGCTTCGTCGGTGCCCCCGCACGCCGACATCTACGACGAGGACGGCGTGATCAGCCAGTCGTTCCTGGTCCATGTCGGTGCCGCGATTGCCGACCGTGACACGCTCACCCTGAAGCGCGACGTCGGCGACCTGCACCAGTCCGAGCTTGGCGATCTCCTGGAAGCGCTAGCGCCGGAGCAGCGGCGGGCGCTGGTTGAACTGCTCGGCACCGATTTCGATTTCTCGGCGCTGACGGAGGTGGACGAGGCCATTCGCCTCGACATCGTCGACAACCTGCCGAACGCGCAGATCGCGCAGGCAGTGCAGGAACTCGATTCCGACGACGCCGTCTACATCCTGGAGGACCTCGACCAGGAGGACCAGGACGAGATCCTGTCGCAGCTTCCGTTCACCGAGCGAATCAGGCTGAGGCGCGCCCTCGATTACCCGGAAGAGACGGCCGGCCGGCGCATGCAGACCGAGTTCGGCGCCGTGCCGCCGTTCTGGACGGTCGGCCAGACGATCGACTACATGCGCGAGGACAACAACCTGCCCGACCGCTTCAGCCAGATCTTCGTCATCGATCCCACCTTCAAGCTGCTCGGCGCCGTCGACCTCGACAAGATCATGCGCACCAAGCGGGCGGTGAAGGTCGAGGAGGTGATGCACGAGACGCGCCACGCCATTCCAGCGACGATGGATCAGGAAGAGGCGGCGCGCGAATTCGAGCAATACGACCTCTTGTCGGCCGCCGTCGTCGACGAGAACGAGCGGCTGGTCGGCGTGCTGACCATCGACGACGTCGTCGACGTCATCCAGCAGGAGGCGGAAGAAGACCTTCTGCGCATGGGCGGCGTCGGTGACGAGGAACTGTCGGACTCGATCTTCTCCACTTCCCGCTCGCGCGTGCCGTGGCTGCTGGTCAACTTGCTGACGGCCTTCCTGGCGGCTTCGGTCATCGGCCTATTCGATGCGACGATCCAGCAGATCGTCGCGCTTGCCGTGCTGATGCCGATCGTCGCCGGCATGGGCGGTAATGCCGGTTCCCAGACCATGACGGTGACGGTGCGGGCGCTGGCGACGAAGGACCTCGACATCTACAACGCCTGGCGCGTCATCCGGCGCGAAATGGGCGTCGGGCTTATCAACGGTGCGGTCTTCGCCATCCTCATCGGCATGGTGGCCGGTCTCTGGTTCAGCGATACCAATCTCGGCGGCATCATCGCGGCTGCGATGATCATCAACATGTTTGCCGCCGCCGTGGCCGGAATCCTGATCCCGTTGCTGCTCGACCGCTTGGGCATCGATCCGGCGGTGGCGTCGGCCGTGTTCGTCACCTCGGTGACGGATTGCGTCGGCTTCTTCGCCTTCCTCGGTCTGGCGACGTGGTGGTTCGGTTTTTCGTGAGGCGGGCAGGGCAACCGACCTGACGGCGACATCGGGTTTGCCCGCAATTGACTTTTACGTAAAGGCGGTGCCAAGTGTCGCCCGGCGATTTGCCCCGCCGATCTGGCGGTTCCCGCACCATTGGCTTCGGCCGCGTCGCGACGGGCCGGCTACGAATGACCGCCCGGAGGATCGATGCCGGTTCGCCAAGCGCAAGGAATGACGATGCGGGAATACTACTCGATCACGGAGTTGACGCGCGAGTTCGACATTTCGACGCGCACGCTGCGCTTCTACGAGGACGAGGGGCTGATCCAGCCGGTGCGGCGCGGCCGCACGCGTCTTTTCAGGCCGTCGGATCGTCACCTTGTACGGCAGATTCTGCGCGGCAAGCGGCTCGGCTTTTCGATCAGCGAAATCCGCGAGATCATCCAGATATACAGGGAGCCGCCAGGCGAGGTCGGGCAGCTCAAGCTGATGATCCGCCGCATCGAGGAAAAGCGCGAGGAATTGCGGCAGAAGCGGCGCGACCTGGAGGAGACGCTGGCCGAACTCGACCAGGCCGAGGAGTCTTGCGTCGAGCGGCTGGCGGAACTCGGCGTCAACACCTGAGCCCGTCCGGAAACGCTTTCAAATCCACCGGCGCACGCGCTTGGTGTAGTCCCGGTACTTCTTGCCGAAGCGCTGGGCGAGGATCTTTTCTTCGTATTCCACCGCCAGCTTGCCGGTGAGGAAAGCCGCGACGAACGCCATCAGCAAGGTCCATACGTTGGCGGTGACCAGCGCGATGCCGATCATGAGCAGCGTCGCGGCGAGATAGATCGGGTTGCGCGAGACGGCGAAGGGGCCGCCGGTCAGAAGATGCTCCGGCGTGCCCTTCGGATTGAGCGTGGTGCCGGCGCGGCGCATGGTGCGGACGGCGCTGAACCACAGCGCCAGCGCCGCGACGACCGCAATCCAGCCGAAAGCGAGCAGGATGTCGGCCAATAAGCCGCCGATCCACGGCAGCGGGATGAAGACCCCAAGCACGATGCCGACGACGAGCGCCGCCAGATAGATCAGCGGCGGCAGGGGCACGAAGCCCGTATGGCCAACGGTCTCGCTCATGGCTTTTCCTCCTCCATCGCCTCGTCGGTACGAACCGTGCAGGTGCCGGCGAGATCGGCGACCTGCTGGCGGAAGGCCGCGTCGTGGTCGCCTTTGAACAACCGCTCGAGCATGGCGTTGTCCTTCAGTTCCCCCAGCATACAACCGCAATAGCGCGGGCAGAAGGCCGCATCGCGGCTTTGCTGGCAGGATGCGGTGCAGGAACTCAGGAAACTTTCCTGCGGCGACAGCACAGGCGCCGGCACGACCTGCGAGAACAGCCAGACGCAGGCGATCAGCACCGGCTGATGGATCAGGTAAAAGGCGAGGCTGTGCTGGCCGGCGAGCACCAGCGGCTTCAGGCGGCGATGAACGGAAAAATGCCGCAACCGCTCCATCAGGCCGGAGGATATGGCGAGGCGGGTGACGCCGATGCCGGCAAGGACTGCGCCGAACCAGGGGAACAGCGGCACGTAGTCGTTGGAGCGCGGATCGACCGTCGAGAGGCCCAGCCACCACAGCGCCGGATGGTCGAAGGCCGGCGAGCGCAGATAGTGCGGGGCGGCGACGACCAGTGCCGCCACGACCAG
>JBQCHN010000394.1:0-8269 GCA_051954615.1 Mesorhizobium sp.
CAGGTTGTCGGTCATCTGCAGCAGCCGGCGCGCGCCGTGGCAGGCCATCGACACATGGTCTTCCTGGTTGGCCGAGGTCGGCGTGGAATCGACCGAGGCCGGATGGGACATCTGCTTGTTCTCGCTCATCAGCGCGGCGGACGTGACCTCGGCGATCATCAGGCCGGAGTTGAGGCCGGGTTTCCTGGCGAGAAAGGCCGGCAGGCCGAAGGACAGTGCCGGGTCGACCAGGAGCGCGATGCGGCGCTGGGCGATCGCGCCGATCTCGCAGACGGCGAGCGCGATCTGATCGGCGGCGAAGGCGACCGGCTCGGCGTGGAAGTTGCCGCCCGAAACCACCGTGTCGTCGGACAGGATCAGCGGGTTGTCGGTGACGGCATTGGCCTCCGTCTCCAGCGTGCGGGCGGCCTGGCGCAGGATGTCGAGGCAGGCGCCGTCGACCTGCGGCTGGCAGCGGATGCAGTACGGGTCCTGCACGCGCTGGTCGCCTTCGAGATGGCTTTCGCGGATGACCGAGCCTTCCAGCAGGGCACGGAGCGCGGCGGCGGTGTCGATCTGGCCCTTGTGGCCGCGCAGCGTATGGATGTCGGGATGGAACGGCGCGGTCGAGCCCATCGCCGCGTCGGTGGAGAGCGCGCCGGTGACGAGCGCCGCCTGCGCCGCGCGATGGGCGCGGAACAGGCCTGCAAGCGCCAGCGCGGTGGAAACCTGCGTGCCGTTGATGAGCGCCAGCCCTTCCTTGGCCGCCAGCACCACCGGCTTCAGCCCGGCCTTTTCCAGCGCCTTCGCGCCCGGCAGCCGTTCTCCCTTGTAAAAGGCTTCGCCCTCGCCCATCATCGCCGCCGCCATATGGGCGAGCGGGGCGAGGTCGCCGGAGGCGCCGACCGAGCCCTTTTCCGGGATCATCGGAATGACGCCCTTGGCGAGCATTCCCTCGATCAGCGACACGACCTCCAGCTGCACGCCGGACGCGCCACGACCGAGCGAAACCAGCTTCAGCGCCATGACGAGGCGCACGACGTTTTCCGGCAGCGGCGCACCGTAGCCCGAGCAGTGCGACAGGATAAGGTTGCGCTGCAGGGTCGCGACGTCGGCCGGCGCGATGCGGATCGAGGCCAGCTTGCCGAAGCCGGTGTTGATGCCGTAGACGGGCGCTTCGCCGGCGGCGATCTCGGCGATACGCGCCGCGCCCTTCTCGATGGCCGCATGGAAGGACGGATCGAGCCGCGCCGCGATGCCCTCGCGGTAGATCTTTTCCAGTGCTGCGAGCGGCGTGCTGCCCGGCGTCACGACGATGGTCATTTCTCTTCCCTCATTGTCCCTTGAAAACCCGCTTCCACAGCGGGTTGAAACCGATGCGATAGACAAGCTCCGCCGGCCGCTCGACATCCCAGATGGCGAGGTCGGCGTCCTTGCCGGCTTCCAGCGTGCCGGTGCGGTCGGCGATGCCCAGCGCGTGCGCCGCCTCGCGGGTGACCCCGGCGATGCACTCATCCACCGTCAGCCTGAACAGCGTCGCGGCCATGTTCATGGTGAGCAGCAGCGAAGTCAGCGGCGAGGTGCCGGGGTTGCTGTCGGTGGCAATGGCAATCCTCGTGCCGGCGGCGCGGAAGGCGTCGACCGGCGGCAGCTTCGTCTCGCGGATGAAATAGTAGGCGCCCGGCAGGAGCACGGCGACCGAGCCGGCTTTCGCCATGGCGGCGGCACCCTCGGCGTCCGTATATTCCAGATGATCCGCCGACAGCGCGCCGTAGGAGGCGGCCAGCGCCGCGCCATGCAGGTTGGACAGTTGGTCGGCATGCAACTTGACCGGCAGGCCGAGCGCTTTGGCGGCGTCGAAGACGCGGGCGATCTCTTCAGGCGAAAAGGCGATGCCCTCGCAGAACCCGTCGACCGCGTCGGCGAGGCCGGCAGCCGCGACCGCCGGCAGCATGTCGTTCACGACCTTGTCGATATAGGCGGCCTTGTCGCCGTTCATTTCCGGCGGCAAAGCATGCGCGCCGAGGAAGGTGGCGTGGATCGCGACGGGACGCGCGTCGGCCAGCCTGCGCGCGGCCTTCAGCGCCTTGATCTCGCTGTCGCGGTCGAGGCCATAGCCGGATTTCACCTCCACCGTGGTGACGCCTTCGGCGATCAGGGCATCGAGGCGCGGCAGCGTCTGGGAGACGAGATCGTCTTCACTCGCCGCGCGCAGCGCCTTGACCGAGGAGACGATGCCGCCGCCGGCGCGCGCGACCTCCTCGTAGGAAGCGCCCTTCAATCTCAACTCGAATTCGTGGGCCCGGTTGCCGGCATAGACCAGATGGGTGTGGCAATCGATCAGGCCGGGCGTGATGAGCCGCCCCTCGACATCGACCGTCTCGGCACCGGTGCGCAGCGCAGCCGGCAGGTCGGCCTCCGCACCGGCATAGACGATGCGCCCGGCTTCCGCGACCACGGCGCCGCGTTCTACCAGGCCGAGCCCCGGCAGCGCCGGATCGAGGGTGGCAAGCCGGGCGTTCAGCCAGAGCGTGCGACCCTTACCCACGACTTTTTCTCCTCCGACAGCCATGCGACCCACTTCCCTTTTCTGTCATCATGTATATACATAATAATTGCGTTGGCAAGAGGGCGGATTCGATTTCCGATCCACACTCGAAGGCCGCATGATAATACGCTCGAAAGGGAGATGCAGGGTGGAGACGATTTTCGCACGGAACGCCTGGCTCGACGGCGACTGGGCCTCGAACGTTCGGCTGACGCTCGACGGCGCAACCTTGCGCTCGATCGAGCCGGACGCCGCAGCGCAATCCGGCGACGAGCGGCACGATCTCGTCGTGCCCGGCATGCCGAATCTGCACAGCCACGCCTTCCAGCGCGCCATGGCCGGGCTGACGGAAGTGCGCGGCCCCGCCGATGACAGCTTCTGGTCCTGGCGCACGCTGATGTACAAGTTCGCGCTGTCGATGACGCCGGAACAGGTCGAGGCGGTGGCGGCGCAGCTCTACATGGAGATGCTGGAGGCCGGCTTTTCGCGCGTCGGCGAGTTCCACTACCTGCACCACGACCGCGACGGCCGCGCTTACGCCGACATCGCCGAGATGGGCGCGCGCATCGCCGCCGCCGCCGGGCAGACGGGCATTTCGCTGACGCTGCTGCCGGTCTTCTACGCCCATGCCGGTTTCGGCGGCGCCGCTCCCGCCGACGGCCAGCGCCGCTTCATCAATTCGCTCGACAGCTTTTCCCGGCTGATGGAACGCAGCCGCGCCATCGCCGCCGCATTGCCGGGCACGGTGGTCGGCGTCGCCCCGCACAGCCTGCGCGCCGTCACGCCTGAGGAACTGACGGCCGCAGCGGAACTTGCCGGCGACGGGCCGGTGCACATCCACGTCGCCGAGCAGGTCAAGGAGGTGGAGGACTGCGTCGCCTGGTCCGGCGCGCGGCCGGTCGAATGGCTGCTCGGCCATGCGCCGGTCGACCGCCGCTGGTGCGCCATCCACGCCACCCACATGACGGCGGACGAGACGGCCGGGCTGGCGCGTTCCGGCGCGGTCGCGGGCCTGTGCCCCATCACCGAGGCCAATCTCGGCGACGGCATCTTCCCGCTGCCGGCCTTCACGGCCGCCGGCGGCCGCTTCGGCGTCGGCTCGGATTCCAACGTGCTGATCTCGGTCGCGGAGGAACTGCGGCTGCTGGAATATTCGCAGCGTCTTGGCAACCGCGCCCGCAACGTCGCCGCCGAGCCCGGCCGGTCCACGGGTGCGGCTCTCTTTTCCGGCGCGCTCTCCGGCGGTTCGCAGGCGCTGGGTTGCGACGCCAAGATCGCGCCCGGCCTGCCCGCCGACCTCGTCTCGCTCGACACGTCGGCCGTGCCGTATCTCGACGCCGCACAGGCGCTCGACGCCTGGATCTTCGCCGGCGCGCTGAAGCCGAAGACGGTGTGGGCGCGCGGCCGCCGCGTGGTGGAGGACGGCCGCCACATCGACCGCCAAGCGATCTCCGCCCGCTTCACCGCCGCCATGCGCGCGCTGACCTCGGCATGAGCGACGACGCCGCACTGCCGGACGCCGGAGCCGACAGGACGCTGCACCAGCGCATCCTGTCCGACATCGAGACGCGCATCGTCTCGGGCGAATGGCCGCCCGGCCACCGCCTGCCCTTCGAGGTCGACCTTGCCCGCCAGTACGGCTGCGCGCGCATGACGGTGAACAAGGTGATGACCCAGCTCGCCAAGGCGGGGCTGGTGGAGCGGCGGCGCAAGTCCGGCACCTTCGTGGCGCAGCCGCGCGCGCAGGCGGCGATCCTGGAGATCCACGACATCTCGCGCGAGGTCGAGCAGACCGGCCTGCCCTATTCCTACGCCATCGTCGCGCACGCCCAGCACCGCGCCACCGCCGCCGAGCGCGCCCGGCTCGACCTCGACGGCTCGGCCCGGGTGCTCGCCGTCACCGCGCTGCACCGCGCCGGCCCCGCCCCCTTCTGCCTGGAGGAGCGGCTGATCAACCTGGCCGCCGTGCCGGAGGCCGCCGACGCCGACTTCTCAACCACCGCGCCCGGCCGCTGGCTGGTGGAGCGCGTACCGTGGAGCGCCGCGGAGCACCGCATCCACGCCGCAGGCGCCGACGCCGCCACCGCCGCGCGGCTCGCGATTGCGCCCGGCACCGCCTGCCTGGTGGTGGAGCGCCGCACCTGGCACAATGGCGGGCCGATCACCCACGCCACCTTTACCTATCCGGGCGAGCGCCACTCGCTGGTCGCCTCCTTCACGCCCGCCGGCGGCTGACGCCCATCCCGCTCCGCCTCCTCCCATTCGTCGAGCAGCCGCCGGACCGCCTGGCGGAACGTCTCCATGATCTCCAGGTCGAGCGGCACGCAGGGCGGATACATGGCGAACGGCAGGTCGAAGCGACCGGCGTCGCGCACGCCGACGCAGGCTCCCTGCCGGCGGCAGGCGTGCTCGCGGCAGGTCGCGGCAAGCCCGCAGACGGTGGCGAAGCGCTGGACGATCTTGAGCATGACGGCGTGGACGAGGTGGTGATGCTCGAGGTCGGCGCGGTAATGCGCGTAGCGCTCGTCGCTCTCCTCAGGCCGCTGTCGCTCCAGCCACAGCGTCAGGTGCGGCAGGTTCGGCCCCGGCACCTCGTAGAGATAGGTGTCGAAGGCGACCATGCCGGCGCGGTCCGGCGGCGGCGGGTCGGGATCGAGCGGGCGCGGCCACATGCGCTCGAGGGGCACGCCGGGCAGCGGCGTGAAGTCGATGACGACCGGCTCCAGCCCCGGCGGATAGGGATTGCCAGCCTGCGACAGAAGGGGCTTTGCGGCGGCGGGCTTGCGTGGAGAGGGCAGTGTGCGAGGCATGGCAAGTCTCCGCTGGGCGCGCGGGCGCGTCACCGCGCCGCGAAGCCGGTTGAAGGGGAAGTCCGGGAAGACGGCGGCCTTCGGAGCGCTGCCGAATTCTATAAAACTGCGATCCGAAGACCGCCGCCCGGCGATTTCTGTCCGCGTCCGTTCCGCTTCACCGCAGCTCACGATGCCGGCATTTGCGCCGGCACCGGCCGATGGCTTGCAGCGCTCGTCCAGCGCGCGGGGGCCGTATTACCCCCAGGGGAACCCTCGGACGCGACCTCCCCGGCCCCACGGCTTCGTCGGCCATGGAACGGAGGCGCCGATCCCTCCCCGCTTGCGAACGACTCCGGAAACGTTCCCGGCAGGAGAGACGGAGGGGATTATGAGGGAGGGTGGAAGGAGGGGGATAGATTTTTTGACCAATCTTTCAGCCACTTCATCAGATATGTGATCATGCTGCTTAGGCCGGCCCCGTAATATTCGCCGAAAATAGAAATTACGTCAGCTTTTACACAAGATCCAATTTTGACCGACAATGATTCAAATGATACCTTGAAATCGATTCGGGGTTGCGGGCACTACCGTCGGTGAATACATATACATTGGCTCAAGCGCTTGCTGCGTTTTCGCTAAAGCACACTCTTACCTTGCCAAAGCGCGCCTGCACCGCTAGCGAAGTTGTGCCGGTTAAATGCCATCATTTTACGGCCGCCCCTATTACCGTAGAATGTGAGTTCGTTGGTATGGCACCCACAAGGGATGCAGATTTGCGAACGAGCAAATACTTGTGGGTTATTGCAGAAGACGCGGTTCCTTTTGGAAAGGAATGCGGTGCCGAGGTAGACATAAAGCACACCAACTTGACTGCAGGAGGGAAGGCCTTCTGCGGAGGCGAGGTTTGGTTTGCCGACAAAGAGAGCATCTACCTTAACGGTGGATCGGGCCGATACCCCTGCGAAGACGATGAGATACTGCTTGAAAGTGTGAAATCTTTCTACATGGACATAGGGTATCGTATCGCAATCCCGCCGTTTGACGAGGACGTAGGCCAACGACCACGCGTCTTCAAATCAGAGGCAATGGTGGAGTGGCAGAGACGTGACCACCAGAATTAATCAAGACTTTAGTGGTGATCGCGCAGGTCTCCAAAAGGCGTTGAAGATCAAAGACTCATTTGTTCGCGGTGATGTCCAGGTCAGTCTCGATAATCCTCGTGCAAAAGGCCGTCGACTGACTGCCGCAGAGGTATATTTTAATTTTGGACCTCAAGCACTAGATACCGTTTTGGATCGCGGTGCTTTCATTATTCAAAATCGTAACAATTCTTCTTCAAATACAATTAAAACAAGAATTGAAAAACTTCGAGTTAAAAAAGATATTTTTGCTGATAAATTACAAATTAGCACACATGTATTAGATTCATTTCTTTCTGGGAAAGAATACTTTCCTATAAAGAAACTGGAATTGGCGTGCGCAATACTCGGCATGGAGGAGTCCCGTATAAGCTCATACAAGAATGAGCCGTCCGAACCCCTAGTTCGACTTCGTTACTATGACGAAAAGAGAGGAGATGTAAATGTCTTCGATGAAAAACTTGTTGAGAAACTCTCGGCTCAGTCATGGAAAATTGGAAAAATAGATTATCTTAATAGCCTTATTTCCTCCATTGACGCAATTAATATATACAATCCTATCGACGACGAATATATTGATACCGCTTATTCAGTTCCAGGCGCACTTAAACCGACAGTCGAGAAAGGCAGGCGAATAGCTTTAAGAATTCGGGAAGAGCTTAAACTCCGAAAAGTGAGGAAGAGAGCCATTCGAGTTACGGAAGCTCTCGATAGAATAGGCTCTCTATATTACTCAGACAGCATGGAAGATGCCTTTTGTGGCATGACTTTGATTAGCTCATGGTCGGGAAGACGTGTTGTTGTTACAAATACCAAAGGGGAAAATGCTCGCCAATCTGTACAGCGATTTACACTTGCTCATGAATTGGCGCATGCCGCCTCTGATCCAGAAGAGAAATTTGTGCCTGTAAAGGTTGGGGCCCCGGCGGGACGAGCAGGCGGATCGGCGCAAACTCAAGGGTCGAAAGATTATCCCGAAATGCGGGCCAATTCATTCGCCGCTAATTTTCTCGCTCCTGATGATGAAATGAAAGCAGCCCTTGCGGAGCGAATTAACGAGAACCCCATAGATGTCATAAGTGATGAATTTGGAATATCACGATCGGCAGCCAAATGGCGGCTGGTAGCGCTACGGATAGTTGGAGCTGACATGTCGCCAGGACATGAAGAAAATCTATTCAGCTCTCAAGCAACAGATATTGGTGACTTCACCCCAACTCTTAATGATAAATTGAAGATCGCTATAAACACTGCTTACGATCGAAATTTGATTCATGCCGACACTGTCGAATCTTTACTTCGAGTTGGTGAGAAAGTGGATAGGTAGCATCTTACTTGCGTCTCTCTCTATAAAATCATACACAAGTTGGCTAAGCTATCTTCTGACGGCTCCACATAATTGGCTAAGATCAATTCGCCACAGCGATTTTCTAGCGTCTGACTTTGTTTGGTTACGTCGCCGTCGCCTTTCTATTGTACTGCGCGCGACAGCTTGGGACGAGAAACCGGTCCGTATGGTTGCAACGCCGCCCCGGGGTGGGACCCGCTGCCTCCGGCAGCTCCCACCCGGATTTTCGCTCGCATCGACCCACCGGGTCGATGCGTCCGGCCCTGCGGGCCGGACCGCTCAATCCCCCATCTTAAGCGCCTCGATAAACGCCGCCTGGGGAATATCCACCTTGCCGAACTGGCGCATGCGCTTCTTGCCCTCTTTCTGCTTGTCGAGCAGCTTGCGCTTGCGGGAGACGTCGCCGCCGTAGCATTTGGCGGTGACGTCCTTGCGCAGCGCCGAGATCGTCTCGCGGGCGATG
>JBQCHN010000395.1:0-9648 GCA_051954615.1 Mesorhizobium sp.
GGATGCGGGCGTAGCGTTCGTAATTTCTCAGCGCGTAACCGCCGGTGGCGACGAAGTCGATGACCCGGTCGAATGTCGGCCTGTCCAGGCTGGCGTAGGGGGCGGCCGTTCTTACTTCATCGAACAACGCCTCGGGAAGGAACGGCGCCCCACAGGCGCAACCCAGCACGTGCTGGGCCAAGACGTCCAGACCGCCATTGACCAATGGCGGCGTATCCTGCGCGCCGAGATAGTTGGCGTCGAGCGCGGCGCGGCATTCCAGCACCTCGAAACGGTTGGCCGGGATGAGGATCGCCTTGGACGGCTCGTCCATGCGGTGGTTGGCGCGGCCGATGCGCTGCGCCAGCCGGCTCGCGCCCTTCGGCGCGCCGACATGGACGACGAGATCGACGTCGCCCCAGTCGATGCCGAGGTCGAGCGTCGAGGTGGCGACGATGGCGCGCAGCGCATTATCGGCCATCGCCTTCTCGACGCGACGGCGCTGGCCGACGTCGAGCGAACCGTGGTGGAGCGCGATCGGCAGCGAGTCCTCGTTCACCCGCCACAGTTCCTGAAACAGCAGCTCGGCCTGGCTGCGGGTGTTGACGAACAGAAGCGTCGTCCTGTGACGGCGGATCTGGTCGTAGATTTCGGGGATCGCATAGCGCGCCGAATGCCCGGCCCACGGCACGCGCTGCTCGGAGTCGAGGATCGAGATATCGGGCTTGGCGCCGCCGGCCACGGTGACGAGGCCGGCC
This sequence comes from Mesorhizobium sp., assembly GCA_051954615.1. Taxonomy (GTDB): domain Bacteria; phylum Pseudomonadota; class Alphaproteobacteria; order Rhizobiales; family Rhizobiaceae; genus Mesorhizobium. The sequence continues at coordinate 738 of JBQCHN010000395.1, forward strand.
ATTGGGGCAGGTGACTGACTTTCATGGGTGGGGGTCGCAACGAATAAGGGCTGACTCTGCCCGACCAGCCATCGTCGCAGCTCGTCCGGTTCGGCCACCGTCGCCGACAGGCCTATGGCGCGCAGGTCCGGCTTGAGGCTGCGCAGCCGCGCCAGTCCCAGCGACAGCAGGTGCCCGCGCTTGGAAGTGACCAGCGAATGCAGTTCGTCGAAGATGACGACGCTCAGGTCCTCGAAGAAGCGCTTGGCGTCACCGCCGGCGATCAGCAGGGCAAGCTGCTCGGGCGTGGTGAGAAGAATATCCGGAGGGGCCAGCTTCTGCCGCTGGCGCTTGTGGGCGGGCGTGTCGCCGGTGCGTGTCTCTATGGCGATGGGCAGGCCCATCTCCTCGACCGGCTTGCCGAGGTTGCGCTCGATATCAACGGCGAGCGCCTTCAGCGGCGAGATGTAGAGCGTATGCACACCGCGCCTCGGTTCGCCCGGTTTGCGCCTGCCGCGCACGGCCAGTTCCGTCAGCGACGGCAGGAAGCCGGCCAGCGTCTTGCCCGCGCCGGTGGGCGCGATCAGCAGCGTCGATTGGCCGGACTCAGTCCGCGCCAACAGTTCGATCTGGTGGGCGCGCGGCGCCCAACCCTTGGCCGCGAACCACCTGACGAAGGGTTCGGGCAGGTGGGCGGCTTCATTGACGTCGGTCGGGCGCGGCTCGGCGGTCACGCGACACAGGTAGCGCGGGGCGGATCAAAGGCCAAGCGGAAAATGGAACAAAAAGGGATCACGGGTTTCCCTCCCCCTTGAGGGGAGGGTGCCGAGCAAAGCGAGGCGGGAGGGGTCACCTCAACCACACCGACGCTAATAGCGCCGGAGCACTGCCGCGACGACCCCTCCCGGCCCTTGGGGCCACCCTCCCCTCAAGGGGGAGGGAAAGACGCCACCACGATCAGCCCGACCACCGGCTCGCCGCGATCCAGCCGCAGGACGTGTTCCTCCAGCCACAGCACGTCCAGGCCGTTCTCGCCCAGCAAGCGGCGGATATACGGCTCCGAATGCGCATAGCGGCGGGACGGCTGGAGGGCGAAATCGCCCTCCCCCGCCAGCCGCTCGACCGAGAAGGCGAACAGGCCCCCCGGTGAAAGCAGGCCGGCGACGGTTTTCGCCACGCGCTCCAGAGCGCCGAGATAGATGAGGACGTCGGCTGCGACGATCAGGTCCGGCCGACCTCCTTCGTAGCGGAAATCCTGCAAGTCGGCCTTTTCCAGCCGGTCGTAGATGGCTCGCGCGCGCGCCTTGGCCAGCATGCGGCCAGAAATGTCGAACCCTTCCAGGCGCTCCACATGGGGCCGCAACACCTCGCCCATCAGGCCGGTGCCGCAGCCGAGGTCGAGCGCCAGCCGGAACGTGCTGCGTCCCTGCATATGGATCGCATCGGAAAGCAGCGCCGGCACGCGGTAGGCGAGCTTTTCCACCAGCGCGGCATCGAAGGTGTCGGCATACTGGTCGAACAGCGCCTCGACGAAAGCGCTGGACGATGTCTCGGCCGTCGGCGCGTGGCCGATCAAGGCCAGCTTGAGGGCCGCGCCCGGCCGGTCGCGCGGATCGAGTTCCAGCGCCGTCGTCCAGGCTTCGGCGGCCGCGTCGAGCGCGCCGGCGGCCTCGCGCATCTCGCCCAGCCTGAACCAGCCCAGCGCCCAGCCGGGCGAAAGGTCCAGCGCATCGCGCATCAGGTCGGCGGCGGCGGCATGGTCGCCGGACGAAAACAGCATTTCCGCATAGCCGGCACGACGATCGGCAAGCACGTCACCGGACGAAGCCTGAAGCGGTTTCATGGTCGAGGTCTCTAGGGTCCGCCGGCGAGAAGCGCCGGGGCGCTCGCTATGATCCAACTTTCTCCAACTTGCAAGCGGGGAGTCAGGAGCGTTGCGCGGGCGGCTTTTCGCCGGTGAATAAAAGCCTATCTTTGCCGCATGCGCGCGAAGGACCTGCTCTGCCCCCGCCCCGAAGGCCTCTACTGCCCGCCCGGCGATTTCTTCATCGATCCGGTGCAGCCGGTGGCGCGGGCGCTGGTCACCCACGGCCATTCCGACCACGCGCGTTCCGGCCACGGCGCGGTCATGGCGACGCGGGAAACGCTGGACATCATGGGGCTGCGCTACGGCGAGGATTTCGCCGGCACGACGCAGCCGGCTGCATTCGGCGAGACGCTTCACGTCAACGGCGTCGCCGTCACCTTCCATCCGGCCGGCCATGTGCTCGGCTCGGCGCAGATCGCGGTCGAGTACGGCGGCATGCGCATCGTCGCCTCCGGCGACTACAAGCGCATCCCGGACGCCACCAGCGAGCCGTTCGAAGTGGTTTCCTGCGATGTCTTCATCACCGAAGCGACTTTCGGCCTGCCGGTGTTCCGCCACCCGCCGGCCGAGGAAGAAATCGCACGGCTGCTGAAATCGGTGGCGCAGTTCCCCGAGCGCACCCATCTGGTCGGCGCCTATGCACTCGGCAAGGCGCAGCGCGTCATGCGGCTGCTGCGCGACGCCGGCTACGACAAGCCGATCTATATCCACGGCGCGCTGACAACGATTTCGGACTATTACCAGAGCCGCGGCATCGACCTCGGCAGGCTGGAGCCCGCCACCGTCGAGACCGGCTCGAAGGGCGATTTCGCCGGCGCCGTCGTCATCGGTCCGCCATCCGCCTTCCAGGACCGCTGGGCGCGGCGCTTTCCCGACCCGCTGTCCTGCTTCGCGTCGGGCTGGATGCGCATCCGCCAGCGCGCCAAGCAGGGCGGCGTGGAGCTGCCGCTGATCATCTCCGACCATTCCGACTGGGACGAGCTGACCGACACCATCCACGACACCGGCGCGTCCGATATCTGGGTCACGCACGGCCGCGAGGAAGCGCTGGTGCGCTGGTGCGAGCTTCAGGGCATCGCCGCGCGACCGCTCAACCTGGTCGGCTACGAGGACGAGGGCGACTGATGGCGTTGTCAGGGGTAGCGCCCTCAGGGGTAGGGCTTGCGCGCTTCCGCCTCACCGAGCCTCTTGCCGGCGGCATCGAAGGCGGTCGCCGTCCACCGATAGGTATGCCGCCCGTTCGGCGGGCACGGACTGCGATAGGTGAAGGCGCCGGCCGCTATGGCGGAGCCTCCCCTGTAGGCGACCTTGCCGCCGCCATGAGGATAGTTCGGCACCGCGAGGTCCGTCATCCTGAACTGGATCGCGACCGTGCCTGCCGGCACGCCACGCAGCCTGAAGCGGGGACTGGGAACGGTGTTCGGATTTCCGCTGGTGCACGTCTTGAGATTGCCCCAGTCAAACCCGATCGAGAAATCGGCGGCGGAGGCGCTCGACGCGACCACGGCGACCGGCAACAGCAAAACACGCAGGATCTTGAGGTTCATCGGCCTGGCTCCGGAACCCGAGGGCTGGGACGAAAAATGTTGCAGAGTGCCGACCTGTCAAGCGCCGGTGGCCGCAAATGAACCGCTTCGCGGAACTCCTCGACCGGCTGGTGCTGACGCCGTCGCGCAACGGCAAGCTGACCTTGCTGACCGACTACTTCCGTTCGGTGGAAGACCCTGACCGGGGGCTGGCGCTGGCGGCGATCACCGGCGACCTCACCATCGCGTTCGTCAAGCCCGCCATGCTGCGGGCGCTGGTGGAAGAGCGCATGGACCCGGTGCTGTTTTCCTATTCCTACGACTATGTCGGCGACCTCGCGGAAACGGTCTCGCTGGTGTGGAACGCCGCCCCGGCGGCCCGCTCGAACCACGAACCGACACTCGCCGAGGTCGTCGAAAAGCTGCAGTCGGCCAGCCGCTCGGACGGCCCGAAGGTACTCGCCCGGCTGCTCGACAGCGCCGGAACGTCCGCCCGCTTCGCCATCATCAAGCTGGTCACGGGCGGGTTGCGGATCGGCGTTTCGGCACGGCTCGCCAAGCAGGCGCTGGCTGCTCTTGGCCAGGTCGACGTGGCCGAGATCGAGGAGCTCTGGCACGGCCTTTCACCGCCCTATGCCGACCTGTTCGCCTGGCTGGAAGGCAGGGCACCGAAGCCCGACACGACGGCGAAGGGCCTGTTCCGGCCGGTCATGCTCGCCCATGCCATCGAAGCCGGCGATTTCGACAAGCTCGATCCGGCCGACTACGCCGCCGAATGGAAATGGGACGGCATCCGCGTGCAGGTCGTGGCGGAAGGCGGCGGGATACGGCTTTATTCGCGCACCGGCGACGACGTCGCAGGTGCCTTCCCCGACCTGGCGGGCGCCGTCGATTTTTCCGGCGTGCTCGACGGCGAGTTGCTGGTCGGCACGCCATCCGCCACCGGCACCTTTTCCGACCTGCAACAGCGGCTGAACCGCAAGAGCGTGTCGGCGGCGATGCGCGCGCGCTACCCCGCCTTCGTGCGCTGCTACGACCTGTTGCAGGCGGGCGATGAAGACCTGCGCGCCCTCACCTTCCGGCAACGGCGCGAGCGGCTGGAAGCGTTCGTCCCCACGCTCGACCCGGCCCGCTTCGACCTGTCGCCGCTGGTCGCCTTCGCCGGCTGGGACGAACTGGAGCGCAGGCGCACCGCACCACCGCATCCGATCATCGAAGGCGTGATGCTGAAACGCTGGGATTCGCCCTATCTCGCCGGGCGGCCGAAAGGCCCGTGGTTCAAATGGAAACGCGACCCGCACACCGTCGATGCGGTACTCTTGTATGCCCAGCGCGGGCACGGCAAGCGGTCCTCCTTCTATTCCGACTACACCTTCGGCGTCTGGTCCGGGCCGGAGGGTGCGGAGGAACTGGTGCCGGTCGGCAAGGCCTATTTCGGCTTCACCGACGAGGAACTGCGCAGAATAGACAAATATGTGCGCGACAACACCGTCGAGCGCTTCGGCCCGGTGCGTTCGGTGCGCGCCGACAAGACGAACGGACTGGTGATCGAGGTCGCTTTCGAGGGGCTGGCGCGTTCCACCCGGCACAAGTCGGGCGTCGCCATGCGCTTCCCACGCGTCTCGCGCCTGCGCTGGGACAAACCGCCGGCCGAAGCCGACCGCATCGAGACACTGCAGGCACTGCTCGACTGAACGCTCATGGAGCGGCGGCGTCCGGCGAACGCTGCTCCGTTGCTCGGGCGCCACTTCCTCGGGAGCATTTGGGCGACGGTAGACGATCCGGTCCGGCTGAACGGCGCCCTATTCTACGACCGACACCCTGATCTCGTAGATATCGACCGACTTGCCCTGCCCGTCGAAGTCGGAATTGACGGCGATGGCGCCAGCGGCACCGGGACGCTTGTCGGGGAAGTCGACGTCGAACAGATATTCGTTCTTCTCGTGGCCGACCGCGTAGCGCTTGCGGCCGCAATCGCCGAGTTCGCCGAAATTGCAGTCGATGGACATCTGCGTGTCCTTGCCTTCCTCGGCGCGGGCGACGATGTCGAAGACGGCATGCTTGCCGGCCAGTTGCTCCAGCACGCCCTGGCCGACGTCGAAGCTGACGGCCGAGCCGGAACTGCCGGAACGGACACGCAGGAAGGAACCGCTGTCGTCTTGCATCACCTCGGCCTTGGCGTCCGAAGGGGCGTTGACATGGGTGGGATCGTTCGGCGCGAAGACAGTGATCCAGTTGCGCTGGTCCGCTTCGCCCGGCTTCTGCAAGGTGCCTTCCGCCGGCGCCGTCGCCTGATCCCCATTTCCCCCTGCCGGCCGCGACGAACCGATTTCTCCGGGCAGCCTGAACAGGCCGGACTGCACGGCCCACCACGCCCCGGCGGCAATTGCTGCAAGCAGGAGCACGCCGACGACCAGACCGGTGGGAAAGCGGCGGCGGGCCCGCCGCTCGTCGCGGTCGGGCGCCACGTTCGCGGCCGCCTCTGCAGGCGCGCTGCCGGCCAGCGCCGGAGCAGGCGTGATGTCGGCGACGGACGGCTCGACGCGCGCCCGCGCCGCTGCCGCGCCTGGAGCCGGCTGCGGCGAAAGCTCGGGCTCGACGCGACCACCCTTCCCCTGCGGCCGCCCGGTCTCGACCGAAGGCGGCGCGGAAGCGCCGCCGACGGACGGCATTTCGATCGACGGGACCTCGCCGGAGCCCGCGCCCGAAACCTCGACGGCTGGAGCAGGTGTGGACGACGCGTCTTCCGATCGCTGCCCGCCTATATCGACGGCGGGCGCCGCATCGTCGGCGCCGGGTGCCGGCGGGGCGCTGTCCACGGCCGGCAGGAACTCCGATTCGATCTCGGCGATCTTGGCCTGCATGGCCTTGCGGCGGTTGATGGCCGCCTCGACCGTCACGCCCGGATTGGCCTGCAAGGCGCGGTCGAGCGCGGCGAAGGCCGAGCGATACACCTTCTCGCGGAACGCCCTGTCGTCGGCATTGCCCTTCTCGAAGGCGTTGCGGATCGCTTTCTCGATCGGATCCAAGCACCAATCCTCTACGCGGCGTCAGAAACATGATGGTTAAACGCAGCCGGGCAATCAATCAACGGGTGTGGACCGCATAGCCAGCAATCCGGCCTGCCGGCGCACCGTTTTCCCGCGGTGCCAAAGCCGCGCACAATAGCCGATGACGCATCTTGAATTTGCGCCCGCTTGCGGTTATCACCGCCGCATTCTCGGAGCGCCACGCTCCGCGGGCCGCTTTAGCTCAGTTGGTAGAGCATCGCATTCGTAATGCGAGGGTCGCGTGTTCGAGTCACGCAAGCGGCACCATTTCTCTGAAATTCATATATTTCAATATATTGTGGCTTTGATGGCGACCGACCTTTTTATCCGCCATCACTAGTCGGCAGCAGTCTTGGTGCCGGTTCGGAGGAAGAGGTCTGGAACATTCGGCCGGGTTCGGTGTTCCGTTCTCCTTAGGAGAGACGGACATGCCAAGCCCGGCCCTTTCCACCGAACAAGTTTCCGGCGCCGGACCTGCAATCGCCGAACGATCCAAAGACGCGAAGGCACCGTCCCCAACTCGACCAGGCACTTACGCGGAGAACGATCCATTGCCGAATCTACCGGATGGCACTCTCGGCGCAAAAAGTGAAACGCGGTTCATCCAAGGATTGGAGATATACCCCAGAACCTTCCTCGCGACGAAGAACGACCAGGCACCCGGAACATCATGATGCGGGGCGTGGCAATCGTGGCGGTTATCTTTATAGCTTTGATCGCCATCTTCATCTTTGGCGCGAGTGGCTTGAACAAGATCAAGCCGGAAACTTCAGGCCAAGAGAATTACGATGCTCCACGGGAGACAACCCCGCCGGCAGGGACTAAAAACGACGAGACCAACGGCGGTAACAAGCTGCCGCAAGGCCAACAATAAATCGCTTCGCAACGCGACGGACATTACGAACACAGGAGAAAGAACCGTGACAGGATTTCGTATTGCTCTCGCCACTGCGGTCGGATTGGTGGGTTTGGCGGTTTCGGGTTGCGTTGACGATGCTCCCCGCGGATATGGCGGCGGCCCCGTCATTTATTCCCGCTACGATAGGCCTGACTGGGATTCCCGCTACCAGCGCCGGTCAGACTGGGAATATCGCCACCATCGCCGGTCATACGACAACAGATGGGATCGAGACGAACGACGAGGCCATGTCGATCGCAACGACCGAAACAATCAGCGTGATCGTTGGGACAAGGCCGACAATCGCCCTCACGACCAGGTTGGCAACCGCTCGAGTGACCAGGCCGACAGTTGTCGGCCAACCAGATGGCAGCCCTGCAACGTTCAGCGCCGCTAAGCTTCGATTAGTTCTTTCCAGGGCAGCGCGAGCTGCGGAGAGCGGGATTGGAGTTGCTCGCGCTCGGCCCGTTGACGACGAGAATCCTATCGCAGACGTCCGCACATCGAACGTTGCGAATTCCAGCTCTGCTGAAGAAAGCTATGGCTAGAGGTTTTTGATCGCGCGTTCAACTGGCTGCACGACAAACAGATGGTGGACGGCCTCATCGTCTCCGACAGCGATTCTGAATACCATGTCTTTCGAACCAAGCTTGAAAAAGCTCCGGCGGAATTGAAGGCCATCGGTATCGGCTACTATGGTCACTCGTCATTCGACGGAATTCCGATTTTCGTCGACCCGTCTGAATCGGCGCTCCTGGTTCCGGACGGCGGCAAGCTGACCCGTGTGCCCCCGGCCATCAGATACCAGGCGCAAGCCAGTATTTCCTGACAAGCATTAACGACGGCACCGTCACGGCCCGGCTATTCTTTCTTCGACGGGGCAAGCCTAGACGCGAAGCGGTTGCCCTTGCGCGTTGACTACGAGATTGTCCTGTCGGTTCCGCTACAGAAGCTGGAGAGTGGAGCGATGCGTGAGATAGCCGCCGACGAGCGCCACTTGGATTCCTTGTGCCGTCCGCGTGTTCGATTCATCACCTGAAAAGGCAATGCCCACGGCTCGCGGTCAGGCGGCGGCCTTCTTCGCCAGCCTGGCCTTGATGCTGTCGACGTCGGCGCGGGGCGTGGCGGCGAACAGCGTCTTGGTGTAGCTGTGCTGCGGGTTGGAGAAGACCTCGTCGCGGCTGCCGTATTCCACCGCCTCGCCGAAATACATCACCATCACCTCGTCGGCGATGTAGCGCACGACCGAGAGATCATGGCTGATGAAGACGTAGGTGAGCTGGAATTCGTCCTGCAGGTCGGCGAGCAGGTTCAGCACCTGCGCCTGCACCGACAGATCGAGCGCCGAGACCGGTTCGTCCAGCACCAGCAGGCTCGGCCTCAGCATCAGCGCGCGGGCAATGGCGATGCGCTGGCGCTGGCCGCCCGAGAACATGTGCGGATCGCGGTTGAAGTGCTTGTCCTCCAGCCCGACCTTGCGCAGCATGTCGTAGGCGCGGTCGCGCCGCTCGGCCGCCGGCGTGTCGGTGTTGATGACCAGCGGCTCCATCAAAACGTCGCCGATCTTCTGGCGCGGATTGAGCGAGCCGTA
>JBQCHN010000396.1:0-2813 GCA_051954615.1 Mesorhizobium sp.
GCCTGCGCGGCCGGGGGCGGGCCGACCCGCACGCCTTCCAGCCCGAGCATCTTTTCCTTGGTGGCCGAGCCGCCCGGCGCGGAGAAGCCGCCGATCTTGCCGCCGGCCGCGAGGATGCGGTGGCAGGGGATGACCAGCGGCACCGGGTTGGCGCCAAGTGCTGCGCCGGTCTCGCGGGCGAGGCCGGTATGGCCGGCGCGGCTGGCCAGTTCGCCATAGGTGACGGTTTCGCCGAAGGCTAGCTTGCGGGTGGCGTCGTAGATGGCGAGCCGGAAATCGTCGACGCCGGCAAGGTCGACCGGTACGCCGGAGAAGTCGACCGTCTCGCCCTGCGCATAGGCGCGGATGGCGGCGACCAGGTCGACCACCCATTGCGGCGGCGTTTCGCTGTCGGGACCGGCAATGTCGTCCAGCCGCAGCAGCCGGCGCTCCACCGCCTCGCGGCTCGACTGCGGCAGGCAGAGCCGCGTCAGTCCGGTCGAACTCCAGGCAAGGCCCATGAAGCCCAGTTGCGTTTCGAATATGATGTGGCCGACAGCGTGCGTCATAGCGATTCCTCGCATTCGTCTCCGGTACAAACCGCGAACAATATCGCATTTTCGCGGGCGACTTGCCACCCGAAAACCGCCATCCGTCCCGGTTGCTCCGGCAAAACCTGTGGTGTAAGGACTTCTTAACAAACCAGACCAACGGACTTCGACCGCGGCTTGCCAGCAAGAGCTCCCCTTACCCTGATCGGCATGGCCCTGTGCGGCGCGGCTCTCGGCGGCTGCACCTCGACTTCGACCGTTGCGCCGGCGCCGGGTTTCGCGGGCCCGACTGTCGGGGTGACGGAGACGACGGTGTCGGGCACGACGGACGCCGGCTTCGCGCTGGCCCTGCCGGAGACGGTGGCGGTGCTGCCGGAGCCGTCCGCGCTGGCGCCGGTCCAGACCGCGGCGCTCGAGACGCAGCCGGCCGCCTTTGCCGGGGCGACGCCCTCGACCGCTCCGGCACCCGCGCAGGCCGCGGCAGCAGATGCGGCCCAGCCGGCGGTCGCCGCGACCGCGGCAAAGCAGGACGCCGCGCAGCCAGACGCCGCCCGGTTCGCAAGCGACGCGGCGAAGCCCGACCTGACGAAAACCTTCCCGGCCGCGCCGGTGCTCGTCGCCTCGGCCGCATCGAGCCTGCCGGTGACGCCGATCGCCTATAGCGGGACGGTGCCGGCCTATCTTGCGCCGGCGGTCCTGAAGACCGAGCCCTCGGCCGGCGACCTGCCGCGCACCGCCGTGCGCGGCCGTACCGACGTCGAGACGCTGATTTCCAAATACGCCGCCCTCTACGAAGTGCCGGTCGAACTGGTGCGCCATGTCGTCAACCGCGAGAGCACCTTCAACCCCAAGGCCTACAACAACGGCCATTGGGGGCTGATGCAGATCAAGCATGCGACGGCGCGCGGCATGGGCTACAGCGGCTCGGCCAGCGGCCTGTTCGACGCCGAGACCAACCTGAAATACGCGGTGAAATACCTGCGCGGCGCCTGGCTGGTTTCCGGCCGCAACGCCAAGCGCGCCGACTGGCTGTACCAGACCGGTTATTACTATGAGGCCAAGCGCAAGGGCATGCTGGAGGAGACCGGCCTCGGCAAGGACCGCAAACGGCGTCGGGCCGGAGCCGAGGTGACGCTCGATCCCGAGGGAATCGTGCATCCGCCGGTGGTTCCGGTCGGCTCCGAGAGCTGAAACCGGCCGCAACCGGCGGCGGTGCGGACGCGGCAAGGCCCCTTAACCATCCGCCTGCCGGCAGCCGAAAACATAAATTGCGACCGATCCGGCTTACCTGCTCCTAACGGCCGGCATGCTTGAAGGCCGCATGACCAAATCGCCTGCCAGATCCGCCAAGCCCGCCCCTTCCAAAAAAGCAGGCGATGGACCGAAGAAACGCTCCGGGCTGAAGCTCGCGCTGCTGGTGCTGGCGCCGCTCGTCCTGGCCGGCGGCGGCTATGCCGGCTGGATGCTGCTTGCCGGCGCCGAGGCCGGCGCGGTCGCCCGCGCGCCGGACGCCGAGGGCGGGCAGGGCAAGGACGCCATGCAGGTGTCCTCGATCTCGACCGAACTCGCCGCCGAGACCTCCTTCACCCACACCTACGCGCTCTCGGTGCTGATCGCGCCGCGCTGCGGGGTGGCGAATGCGCCGGCGCTGAAGGCGGCGAGCGACGCCGAGGCGCATGCCGACGGCATGCTGGCCACGCTGTCGTGGCAGTCGGCCGCCCGCCGCACCGCCGCGACCACCGAGAAATCCTGCGTCTTCCTGCGCCAGGAAGTCACCGAGGGCGAACTGCGCGCCATGGAACTGGCGCAGAAAAAGGGCAAGACCGCCGCCGCGCATTGAGGGCAGCGCGCTTCCAGCCCTCGGCTACGGCTCCCAGCCCTCCGGGCGTTCAAGACCTTCAAAACGTCCACCGGACGTTTTGATTCGCCCGAAGGCAAACCGGTCTTTCACCATTCGTCGTTCGAAAAGCCCATTCAGGGGCTTTTCGTGCGCTATGCGCATCACTCCTCATCGCCACGCCCGGATTTTGGTCCGTCTGGCCATTGATCGAAGAACGCTCCCCTCGCGCCGAAGGGAGAAGGTCGGGAAGCGGGCGTGGGATGCCGTGCCTTCCGAGTGTAAAAGTGTGGCGCGGTTTCCCACGCCCGCCGGCGATTTCCGTTCCCGTCCGTTCCGCTTCACCGCAGCTCACGGTGCCGGCATTTGCGCCGACACCGGCCGATGGCTTGCAGCGCTCGTCCAGCGCACACGGGCCGTAATACCCGTAGGGGAACCCTTGGACG
>JBQCHN010000397.1:0-3483 GCA_051954615.1 Mesorhizobium sp.
GGCTTGCGGCTGCTTGTCCGAAGTGCCGAAGAGGTCGTTCATGTCGTCCATGCGGGAGGCGAGGTCCGATGTTGCGAATCACAAATGATATTGCCACGCTTTCAGCGCGGAGGCACGGAAGTTCGCGTTCCGTTCGCGCGGCGCGCCATGCAATGCCGGTGCACCGCCGCAGGTATGGAACTGCAATATCCTGCGGGAAAATGCAAATTTGAATGAAGTGCGGTAATCGTCTGCAAAGCATTCTCCTGTAGGGCTGCCCCTGTTCACCCGCGGGGGAGGTCAAAACTGCCGGATTTCACATCCATGTTGCTGGCTGTCGGCTTCTCGGGCGTTTGCCTGAGCGCGACCCTGCTCGGCGTCTGGACCTCGACACGTCGGGACAGCTTCCTGCTGACCTGGGCGGTGGGCGTCCTGCTGCTGGTCGGCCACGTGCTCGTCTACTGGAATTACGTGCAGGCTCCGTCGCTTCCGCTACTGGCAGGATTCATGGCTTTCCTGGCCGCCGGCCTTGCCTTTCTTTACGGAGCAGCCCGGCAATTCTGTTCGGGACAGTCGCCGTTGCGCTCGTCGCTGCTGGCCGGTCTCATCGTCTTCGCCCTTGAAGTTCCCTTGCTGCTCATCGGTTATGACGGCGCCGCCATGATGGTGGAGAATTTCGGCGCGCTTACCGTGTTGGGCCTGACCGCATGGGTTTATTTCCGGCATCGGTTCGATGCGCCGATCCCGATGATCGCGCTCTCGGCGATGTACATGGCCTGCGCCGTTTCGTTCGGATTATGCGGGCTGATGCTTGTGCTGAATGGTCAATGGACCATCGGCCATGCGCCGCAGAACTGGGCCGAGGACCTGAGCATCATGGTCGCGGTGGCCAGCATGACCGGCATCGGCGCGCTCTCGTTGGCGCTCAACCAGGCACGCAACGCCGCGCGCCACCGCGCCGCGTCGCTGCGCGATCCGCTGACGGGCGCGATGAACCGCCGGGCGCTTTTCTCCCGTCACGGCGAGCGATCCTTCGGCGCCTATATGGCGATCGCCATGTTCGACCTCGATCATTTCAAGCGCATCAACGACACCCATGGTCATGCCACTGGCGACCGGGTGCTGTTCAGCTTTGCCGAGGCCGCGCGGCGCCATGTGAGGGCGAACGACGATCTGGTCAGGCTCGGCGGCGAGGAGTTCGCGCTGGTCATGCCGCGCATCACGGAAGAGCAGGCGCAGGCGCTGGTGCGTCTTATCTGCGAGGACTTCGCGACCACGGCGATGACGACCGATCTCGGCCCGCTGTCCTGCACGGTCAGCGCCGGCATCGGCTTCGGCCATACCGAAGGGGCGAGGCTGGAGGAAGTGCTGCACAAGGCCGACGCCGCGCTCTATGCGGCCAAGCGCAATGGCCGCAACCGCATCGAATACAAGAACTGGCGCCTCGTCGGCTGAGCCGGTTGCACCGCTCCCGGAAAAGCATCAGGCCGGCGGCGACGCCGGCCTGATGTGAAAAATCACTCCGCTGCGTCGGAATATTCCGACAGCGGCGGGCACGAGCAGACAAGATTGCGGTCGCCGGCGACGTTGTCGATGCGCGACACCGGTGGCCAGTATTTGACCAGCGTGTCGGCGTTGCCGGCAGGGTAGGCCGCTTCCATGCGCGAATAGGGGTGCGTCCATTCGCCGGCCAGCGTTTCGGAGGCCGTGTGCGGGGCGTTGACCAGCGGGTTGTCGTCCGCCGGCCATTCGCCCTTTTCCACCTTGGCTGCCTCGTCGGCGATGGCGATCAGCGCTTCGCACAGCCGATCCACCTCGGCCTTCGGCTCGGATTCCGTCGGCTCCACCATCAGCGTTCCGGCGACCGGGAACGACATGGTCGGCGCGTGGAAGCCGTAGTCGATCAGCCGCTTGGCGATGTCGTCCACGGTGATGCCCGAGCGGTCCTTGAGCACGCGCGTATCGAGGATGCACTCATGCGCCACGCGCCCGCCACGGCCGCGATAGAGCACCGAATAGTGGTTGCCCAGCCGCGCCACCAGATAGTTGGCCGACAGGATGGCGATCTCGGTCGCCTTCTTCAGCCCGTCCGGCCCCATCATGCGGATATACATCCAGGTGATGGGCAGGATGGAGGCGCTGCCGAAGGGGGCGGCCGCCACCGCATGCTCCGACCCTTCCGCGACGTGACCCGGCAGGTGCGGGGCCAGATGCGCCTTGACGCCGATCGGGCCGACGCCCGGTCCGCCGCCGCCATGCGGGATGCAGAAGGTCTTGTGCAGGTTCATGTGACAGACGTCGGCGCCGATATCGCCCGGCCGGGCGAGCCCCACCAGCGCGTTGAGGTTGGCACCGTCGAAATAGACCTGGCCGCCATGCGAATGCACGATGGCGCAGATATCCTTCGCACCTTCCTCGAACACGCCGTGCGTGGACGGGTAGGTGAACATCAGCGCGGCGAGGTTGGCGCCGTGTTCGGTGGCCTTCGCCTTCAGGTCGTCGATGTCGATGTTGCCGTCGTCGGTGCAGCGCACCACCACCACGCTCATGCCGGCCATCGCGGCACTGGCCGGATTGGTGCCATGCGCGGAGGAGGGGATGAGGCAGATATTGCGATGCCCTTCGCCGCGCGCCTTGTGGTAGCCGCGGATGGCGAGCAGGCCGGCATATTCGCCCTGGCTGCCGGCATTCGGCTGCAAGGTCACCGCATCGAAGCCAGTGATCTCTGCCAGCCAGCCTTCGAGTTCACCGATCATGGCGCGGAAGCCGGCTGAATGCGCCTTGGGCGCGAACGGATGCAGGTTGGCGACGCTCGGCCAGCTTACCGGGATCATCTCGGCCGCCGCGTTGAGCTTCATGGTGCAGGAGCCGAGTGGGATCATGGCGCGGTCGAGCGCCAGGTCCTTGTCGGCCAGCCGGCGCAGGAAGCGCATCATGTCGGTTTCCGAGCGGTTCTCGTGGAACACCGGCTGGGTCAGGAATTCCTTGCCGCGCGGCTTGCCCGGCAGGCTGCTCGCCGTCGCAGGTTTCGCTTTAGCGCCGAACAGGGCAGCGATCGCTGCAAGGTCGTCGGCCGTCGAGGTCTCGTCGAAGGCGACGCAGACATGGTCGGCATCGATGACGCGCAGCAGCCGGCCGCCCTTTTCAGCCTCGGTTGCGATGGCTTGCCCCTTGCCCTTCACCTCGACCGTGACCGCGTCGAAACGGCTGTCGCCAAGCACCTTGACGCCGGCGGTGGCCAGCCCCTCGGCCAAGCCGGCAGCCAGTGCATGAATGCGCGAGGCGATGCCTTGCAGGCCGGCCGGGCCGTGCCAGATGGCGTAGGCCGTCGCCATGTTGGCGAGCAGCGCCTGCGCGGTGCAAATGTTGGAGGTCGCCTTGTCGCGGCGGATATGCTGCTCGCGCGTCTGCAGCGCGAGCCGGAAGCCGGGCCGGCCCTTGGTATCGACCGACTGGCCGACGAGGCGGCCGGGCATCAGGCGGGTCAGCTTGTCCGAAACCGCG
>JBQCHN010000398.1:0-15556 GCA_051954615.1 Mesorhizobium sp.
GAAAAGTGACGGCTATATGCCCGCCCAAGCTGGTTTTACCGGCCGTGTGGGTGTGTAGCTCAGTTGGTAGAGCAGCTGACTCTTAATCAGCGGGTCCACAGTTCGATCCTGTGCACACCCACCATTTTCTTTTGCTGATCAATCTTTTGAGTCCCCGGCCTATGCAATCGCCGCCGCTGGGTCGGCTGGCATGGAGGCTCAGACAAGCAAAAGCCCCTCCGCCACCTTGATCGCCTGCCCGCCGATGCGCGCGGCGGCGAGCTTGCCGCCTTCGACGTCGAGCTCCAGCCTGATTCGCGATGGTCGTCCCATCTCCAGCCCCTGCTCGATCCATAGGCGAGACAGGCCGTCTCCCGGCCGGTCGAAGTGCATGATCGCGCCGGCAAAGGCGGCGGCGGCGGAGCCCGTCGCCGGGTCCTCGTAGGACGGAGCTCCCGGCACGATCATGCGCACGTGGAAGGCGTTGTCGCGCCGCACCGTCTCGCGGCAGTAGACATAGGGGCTGGCGAAGGCCCACTCGCTCTTCTTCGGCGCCAGTTCCGACCAGGCCTGGTTGTCGAGCCGCACCTTGGCCGCCGCGCCGAGGTCCTTCACCGGAATGGTGACGTAGGGCACGCCCGCCGACCAGAACGAGACACGGTGGTTCTCGAAGCCGATCTCGTGCGGGCCGAGCCCCAGTGCCGCGCCGATCGCCTCGGGATCCGCCGCAAGGTCCAGCCGCTCCGGCAGCTTCGCCAGGTCGAACTCGGCGAAGGTGGCTCCCTGCCCGCTTCCGACCGCACAGCGCACCGGGCCGATGTTTTCCTCCAGCACGAAGATGCCGTCGCTCGCTTCGCCACTCGCTTCGGCCAGCGCGACGGCCGTGCCGACCGTCGGATGGCCGGCGAAGGGCATTTCGTAGTCCGGCGTGAAGATGCGGACGCGCGCCCGGTGCTTGGGGTTTTCCGGCGGCAGCACGAACACCGATTCGGACAGGTTGAACTCGCGCGCGATGCTTTGCATGGCGGCGAGGTCGAGGCCTTCGCAGTCGAGCACGATCGCCAGCGGATTGCCCGCCAGCCGCTCGGCGGTGAAGACGTCATAGACGCAATATCTGCGGCCCTGCATGGCTGTATTTCCCTTCGATTCGGCCCGGGGGACTGCTGCCCCAATCCCGACATGAGCGAAAATTAATTTGAATTTCGAACCATAAGGCCCGATGTGGTCAGCTATAGGGACGTCACAGGCATCATAGGGGTCCGCCGTGGACCAGATTGTCAATCTGCCAGAGGCGCAATCCGCCGAGGCAATAGAGACGGCCCTCGGGCTCGACGCAAAGGGCAAGCGCAAGCATCGCCGCCGCTGGCTGTGGTACGGCCTGCTGGCGCTGGTCGTCGTTGCGGCCGGGCTCGTCTTCTACCAGTGGTATGCCGGTTCCGCGCCCAAGGTCAGCTACACCACCCAGCCTGCCGCGCTGTCGGACCTGACCGTCGAGGTCGCCGCCACCGGCACCTTGCAGCCCCTCACCCAGGTCGACATCTCCAGCGAGCTTTCCGGCGTCGTGCGCTCGGTCGCCGTGGACGAGAACCAGCAGGTCAGGCAGGGCGACGTGCTGGCCAGGCTCGACACCTCCAAGCTGGAGGCGCAGATCGAGCGCGCCAAGGCCTCCGCCAAGGCGGCTTCCGCCAGCGTCGAGACCGCGCAGGTCACGCTGAAGGAGAACGAGCAGGCGCTTGTCCGCGCCAGCGAACTGGCAAAGAAAGGCATGGCGACGCAGCAGGCGCTGGACGCAGCCACCGCCGAGCGCGACCGCGCCAAGGCGGCCCTCGACAGCGCCGATGCCAATCTCGCCATCGCCAATGCCGACCTGAAATTGCAGCAGGCGGACCTTGCCAAGAGCACCATCTATGCGCCGATCGACGGTATCGTACTGACCCGCTCGGTCGATCCGGGCCAGACCGTCGCCTCCTCGCTGCAGGCGCCGGTGCTGTTCGTCATCGCCGCCGACCTGAGGAAGATGGAGCTGAAGGCGGCCATCGACGAGGCCGACATCGGCGCGGTCAAGGCCGGGCAGAACGCCCGCTTTACCGTCGATGCCTTCCCGGAGCGGCCTTTCAACGCTGAAATCCGCGACATCTCCTACGCCTCCGTCACCACCGACGGCGTCGTCACCTATGACGCGAGGCTGGACGTCGACAACGGCGAGCTGCTGCTGCGGCCCGGCATGACGGCGACGGTTTCCGTCGTCACCAAGCAGGCCAAGGGCGCGCTCACCGTCCCGTCCTCGGCCTTCCGCTACCGGCCGACGGAGACGCGCGAGCGCGGCTTCAGCCTGCTGTCGATGTTCACCGGCCGCGGCGGGCGCGGCGGCCGCTGGCGCAACAGCCAGCAGGACAAGCCGGCCGAAGGGCTGCGCACGCTCTACGTGCTGGAGAGCGGCCAGCCGCGCCGCGTCGACGTCAAGGTCGGCGCCACCGACGGCGACGTCACCGAGGTGCTCTCCGGCCTGAAGGAGGGCGACAAGGTCATCACCGCATCCCGGCAGGGAGGCTGAACCATGGCGCCGCTCATCACCTTCGACCGGGTGTGGAAGACCTATGGCCAGGGCGAGGCCAAGGTGCACGCCCTGGCCGGCGTCGACCTCGCCATCCGCCAGGGCGAGTTCGTCGCCATCATGGGTCCGTCCGGCTCCGGCAAATCGACATCGATGAACATCATCGGCTGTCTCGACACGCCGACGGCCGGCACCTACCGGTTCAAGGGCGTCGACGCCGGCCGCCTCGACCGCAACCGCCGCGCCCTCCTGCGCAATCTCTACATCGGCTTCGTCTTCCAGGGCTACAATCTGCTGGCCCGCACCACGGCGGCCGAGAACGTCGAACTGCCGCTGATCTATCGTGGCGTGGCGGCAGCCGAGCGGCGGGAACTGGCGATGCGCGCGCTGGCCGAGGTCGGACTGACCGGCCGCGAACATCACACGCCGGCCGAGCTTTCCGGCGGCCAGCAGCAGCGCGTGGCGATCGCCCGCGCCATCGTCAGCCGCCCTACCCTGCTGGTCGCCGACGAGCCGACCGGCAACCTCGACACCGCCCGACGCACGAGATCATGGACCTCATCACGCGGCTCAACCGCGAGCTCGGGCTGACCATCGTCATGGTCACGCACGAGGCGGACGTCGCCGCCTATGCCCAGCGCACCATCCG
The DNA here is from genome assembly GCA_051954615.1 of Mesorhizobium sp. Taxonomy (GTDB): domain Bacteria; phylum Pseudomonadota; class Alphaproteobacteria; order Rhizobiales; family Rhizobiaceae; genus Mesorhizobium. The sequence goes on from JBQCHN010000398.1 coordinate 3,183, forward strand.
CTTCCTCGATGGCCATGTGGCATCGGACGCGAAGAATCCGGAGATGGCGCAATGATCTGGGAAACCGTCCGCCTGGCGCTCCGTTCGGTGCGGCGCAACGCGCTGCGCTCCTTCCTCACCCTGCTCGGCATCGTCATCGGCGTCGCCGCCGTCATCGCCATGCTGACCATCGGCGCCGGCACCACCGAGAAGGTCAAAGCAGACATCTCCAAGCTCGGCTCCAACCTGCTGGTCGTGCGCGCCGGCCATGCGGCGGGCCGCGGCGGCCCCGACCAGACCATCCGCCCGTTGCAGGACAAGGACCTCGCAGCGCTCCGCGCGCATCTGGAAGGCGCCCGCGCCATCTCGCCGGCGGCGCAGAAACAGGTGCGCGTGATCTACGGCACCGAGAACATCACGGCCGGCGTCACCGGCACCGACAGCGCCTTCCTCGACGCGCGCGACTGGACGCTCGCTTCGGGCCGCGCCTTCTCCGATTCGGAGGTGCGCTCGGGCGCCGGCGTCTGCCTGATCGGCGAGACGGTGCGCCAGCAGTTCTTCGGCGCCGGCGACCCCGACGGCGAGATCATCCGCGTCAACCGCTCGTCCTGCAAGGTGATCGGCCTCTTGGCGCCGAAGGGCTACACCGGCTTCGGGCAGGACCAGGACAACGTCGTCCTGATGCCGCTCGCCGCCTTCCAGCGCCGCGTCGCCGGCAACCGCGACATCGACAACATATATGTCGCCGCCGACGACCGCACGCCTACCAGTGAACTCCTGCCGCGCGTGCAGGACATCCTGCGCGATGCCCGCCGCGTGCCGCAGGACAAGGACGACGACTTCGACATCCGCGACATGACGCAGATCGCCGACACCATGACCTCGGCGACCTCGACCATGACCGGAATGCTCTCGGCGGTGGCGGCCGTGTCCCTGCTGGTCGGCGGCATCGGCATCATGAACATCATGCTTGTCTCGGTCACCGAGCGCACGCGCGAGATCGGCATAAGGCTCGCCATCGGCGCACACGAGAAGCACATCCTCGTGCAGTTCCTCGTCGAGGCGACGGTGCTGTCGCTGCTCGGCGGCATCATCGGCATCCTGATCGGGCTTTCGCTGGCCGGCATCGCCTCGCTGACGCTCGCCATACCGTTTGCGCCGAGCCCCGCCGTCATCCTGCTCGCCGTCGGCTTCTCGGCGCTGATCGGCATGGTGTTCGGCTTCTTCCCGGCGCTGCGTGGCGCCCGCCTCGATCCCATCGACGCGCTGCGGCACGAATAGGGGCGAACGGCCGCCGCCGTCAGTGGCGCTGCTGGCTGAAATGCCACTCGATCAACGGCGGCATGTGCGGCAGCAGGTCGTCCGGCTGGTCGGCGGCGCTGTGGATGACGACGGGGCCGGAAATCTCCGGGTCCGTCTCGGCGGCGACGAAGGCGTTCACCCGGCTGACGATCTCGTTGGCCGAAAGCGGCATCCAGTACCGGCGGAAGATGACCGTCCCGCGCTCCGTCGACAGCACGTAGGCAAGCACGCCGCGCTCGGCGATGGCGAGATCGAGGCCGGTCTCCTCCTTCACCTCGCGGCGCATGTTGTAGTCGATATCGACGACGCCGTTGCGGAAGTCGCCCGGCTCGAAGGAACCGGCGGCGAAGTAGATACGGCCCGCATTGACCGTATGCGGCGCCATGCGGATCGCCACCAGCGCGTTGTCGGACGAGACGAGCATGGCATGGGCGTAGAAATGGCCGGTGCCGGGCACGTCGCGGTGGCGGCGCCAGTAGAGGAACGTCGCATAGCGCGCCGCATGGCAGTGGCCGGTGAGCCGCCCGTCCTCATAGGACATATTCGACACCAGCACGACCGTGCCGTTGAACAGCCTGGGATTGGAGGCGATCTCCCGTTCCCAGTTGGCAGCGATCTCGGCCTTGTGGCTGATTTCCAGCGGATGCGGCTCCGGATCGAGCCTGATGTCGATGACCTCGACGGGCAAGACGATATCGCGGGGCAGGTCGACGCTCATGGTTGCTCCTCAAACCAGATCGAGTGACACGGCGACCGGACAATGGTCGGACGCCTTGGGCCGGTCCCAGCCGGCACGGGGGAAGCGTTCCACTTCCTGCCCGGCCGGAAACGGCGTGCGGAAAGGCTGGCCGTTGCGCACGATATCGGGCACAGCCGTGGCGTTGCGCTTGGCCAGCGCCGGCGAAAGCAGGATGTAGTCGAGCTGACAAAGGTGGCGTTCCTGCGGCCCGCGCGTGTGATAAAGCGTCCAGCGGTCCATTTCCGGCCGCCGCTCCACCACGTTCTCGCAAAAACCGTCGGCTGTAAGCACGTCGAGGCAGGATTGCATCTCGCTTGCCGGCTTGAAGCGGTAGCCGGCATAGACGTCGCCGGTAATCACCAGCCGCTCGCGATAGTCGTTGAAGTCGCCACAGATCGCCCAGCGCTTGGAAGCAACGTAGTCCTTGCCGAACCGCTCTTCGATGATCCGCCGCACCGCCTTCGCCTCGGCGATGCGCAGCGGCATCGTCGCCTGGCGCCCGTCGAGGCCGTTGCGCGGCGAGCCCATCGACTTGAAATGCACCAGGTAGAGCGTCAAAGGCGCACCGCCGACCTTCAGGTCCACCTCCAGGCAGTCCCGGCGGAAGATGCGCTCGGACGGCTCATGGCCGAACGACGCCAGCTCCGGCGTGTGCAGACCGAACTCCTCGAAGGTCACGTAGGCGTGGCTCGTCATGCGCACGAATTCGATCGGCTGGCCGTGCGCGGTTTCCTCGCGCATCATCAATGCCACGTCGATGCCGCGCGTATCGTTGCCGGTGGAGGTGTATTTCTGCCGGTAGCCCTCGCCGATCATCTTGAACAGGTATCCGTATTCGAAGGCCTTCAGCGCCTCGACGTTGTCGACCTCCTGCAGGCAGATGATGTCGGCGCGGGTCGCCGCGATCGCCAGCGCCGTCAGCTGGCGCGTATCGTCGGAATGGGCGATGACGCGCGCCTGCTCCAGCAGCCGGTATTCAGCCTCGGTGCGGATGTCGAACAGCGCCAGCGTGCGGTCCTCGTGCAACTGGTTGCGGAAACCGGAAAAATCGAACCTGTTCATCAGGTTCTCGACGTTGAAGGTGGCAAGGCGCAAGGACATGGGAGCGACCTTTGCCCGCAACCGGCCGCCAAGACAAGAGCCAGCGTCAACATGGTTGACGCAACCTTTCCATTCATTGCGCGTTCATCTGTCCAGCGCCAAAGTGTGTACAGGGATAGCGCGTGGGGCCACAGCTTTTGGAGTGTAAGATGAAAACGCTCTTTTCTCGTCCACTTGCCTATGGACTGGTCGCTCTCGGCCTGATCGCCGGCGCCGCCACCCCGCTGCAAGCCGGACCTTTGCCGTCACCGCAGCTTCAGGCTCCCGTGACGGCCAACACGATAACGCCGGTGCGCGACAGCTGGGCCGGAGGCGGCCCGCGCAGCGAGGAATGGCGGTGGCGCCGCGGCGGCGATCGCGGCTGGCGTCATAACCGTCACTGGCGCGGCGATTGGCAGCGCCCGCGCTGGCGCAACGACGACTGGCGCTGGCGGCGCCATCACCGCCGCGAATATTACGGCCTGGGCGGTTTCGGCCTTGGTCTCGGACTGGGTCTCGCCGCCCCGCGCTACTACGATGACAACTATTATGTGGCGCCACGGCGTGTCTATCGCGGCCTGTCGCCGGCGCATGTCAGGTGGTGTTCCGCCCGCTACCGGACCTATCGTGCCTGGGACAACACTTACGTTCCGCGCGTCGGCTACCGCGCGGTCTGCCGCTCGCCATACGGTTGAGCGACCGGAAGGCGACACCGCCCGGCGGTGTCGCCTTTTTTCACGTCATTGGGTCACACGAATTCCACGCCGACCAGCGTCGGCGTACGCCAGCGCACGCGCGCCGGTCGCGCCCGGTCGCTGCCGTTGAACGTCAGGTCGAACATCGCCGGCACGGCGGATGTCTCGCCGAACACGAGCAGCGCGCCCGTTTCCGATTCGTTGCGCGCGACGCACTCCAGCGCCCCGTAGCCTCGGTTGAAGGACAGTTTCGCGCCCTTCAGGACGCGCCGGCGCGGCGCCGTGCGGCGTTCGGCGAAAACCTTGCCGTCCAGCCCAATCGATTTTCGAGTGATCGCATCCATCGTTCCGCTCCTGTGGCCGATGCGATCGCCAAGCCAGAAACGTGCCAGCCCGCCTGTTCCGCAATGGCACAGGCGGGCTGGTCGAGATCGCTTCCGAAGCCGTCAGGCCGTTTGCAGTCCGGCTTGACGGAACTTCAAAAGGCTAGTTCTTGGCCTTGTCGACCAGCTTGTTCTTCGAGATCCACGGCATCATGGCGCGCAGCTTTGCGCCGACTTCCTCGATCTGGTGGGCGTCGTTGTTGCGGCGGATGCCTTTGAAGCGCGACAGGCCGGCCCGGTATTCCTGCATCCACTCGGAGGTGAACTTGCCGGTCTGGATATCCTTCAGCACGCGCTTCATCTCGGCCTTGGTGTCGGCGGTGATGATGCGCGGACCCGAAACGTACTCGCCCCACTCAGCGGTGTTCGAGATCGAGTAGTTCATGTTGGCGATGCCGCCCTCGTAGATCAGGTCGACGATCAGCTTCACCTCGTGCAGGCACTCGAAATAGGCCATCTCGGGCGCGTAGCCGGCTTCCACCAGCGTCTCGAAGCCGGCGCGGATCAGCTCGACCAGGCCTCCGCACAGCACCACCTGCTCGCCGAACAGGTCGGTCTCGCACTCTTCCTTGAAGTTCGTCTCGATGACGCCCGAACGGCCGCCGCCGACGCCACAGGCGTAGGACAGCGCGAGATCGTGCGCGTTGCCCGACGCGTCGTGGTTGACGGCGACCAGGCACGGCACGCCGCCGCCCTTCTGGTATTCGCCGCGCACCGTGTGGCCCGGGCCTTTCGGCGCGATCATGACGACGTCCACCGTGTCCTTCGGCTCGATCAGGCCGAAATGCACATTGAGGCCGTGGGCGAAGGCGATGGCCGCGCCGTCGCGGATGTTGGGAGCGATCTCGTTCTTGTAGATGTCGGCCTGCAGCTCGTCGGGCGTCGCCATCATCATCAGGTCCGCCCACTTGGCGAGGTCCGCCACCGACATGACCTTGAGGCCGTCAGCCTCGACCTTCTTGGCGGTCGCCGAACCCGGCTTGAGGCCGATGGCCACCTCCTTGACGCCGGAGTCCTTCAGGTTGAGCGCATGCGCCCGCCCCTGGGAGCCGTAGCCGACGATGCCAACCTTCTTGCCCTTGATGAGATTGAGATCGGCGTCGCGATCGTAATAGACACGCATTGTCTTTTCCTTCCCGTGTTTAGAAACGCAGTCCTATTGCTCTTTCCTTGCCCCGTAGAGGGCGAGAAACTGTCTGGTGGCGCGCGCCGCGTCCTCGGCGATGGCCGCTTCCGTCAGGCCCGGCCAGTCGCCGAGCAGCAGGCGGATCTGGACGTCGCGCCCGACCAGCCCGAAAAAGGTACGGAACGCCGTCTCAGCGTCCTCGAAGACGAGATGGCCGGCCTTCTTGCCGGCATCGAGCACCGGCTTCAGCCGCCTGGCCAGCGCGAAACGACCGTTCTCCAGCACGATGGCGCCGAGATTGTCCTTGCCCGAGCCGGCATGGCTGACGGCGACGCGGTTGAGCGCGATCGACGTGTCGCTGGCGATCACCTTCAACCAGTCGCGTGCATAGCCTTCAAGGCTCTCGGCCAGCGAAGCCAGGTCGACCTTGCCGGGATCGACCGGCACGACCCGCACCTTCGAGGCCTGCCACTGGACTGTGGCGGTCAGCAGCCCGTCGCGGTCGCCGAACCACTTGTAGAGCGTTTCCTTCGAGCAGCTCGCGCGCCGCGCCACAGCCGCCATGGTCAGGTTGTCGCCCTCCTCGACCATCAGGCGCAGGGCCGCGTCCAGCACGTCGCGCTGGCGCGCCGTCCAGTCTTCGCTCGCCTTGGCCTCGCCTGCCTTGGGCGCGTCCGCTCTGGCCTCGTTCATTCTGCGCCGATCCGCCTTCCGCCACCGGCATCACCCCGCAGGCTCCCACCCGAGCCGGAGACGTACCGTACGTTACGGTTCGGCTTATTGCCCAGACGGCCCGCGGACGCAAGAGGGAATCGACCGCCAGTCCGCTTCCGTCAGGCCGATCGGTCCGAACGGATCGACGACCGTTCCCGCCACCATCGCCGCCAGCACCTGCGGCGCGGGGAAGATCTTCGCCGCCGTCGCCACCATCCGGTCGCGGATGAAGGGCAAAAGCACCGAATCCGACTGGTAGAACGGCGTGAACGCCCGCGACAGCGCCTGGAAGGCGCGCACATGCAGCCGCCGCGCGCGGACATAACGGGCAAGCGCCGCCTCGACATCGGCGGTCGTGGCCAGCGCGTGCGCAAGGGCCGCCGCATCGAGCAGCGCCATGTTGGCGCCCTGCCCGAGCTGCGGGCTGGTCGAATGCGCGGCATCGCCGATCACCGCAAGCCGCCGTCCGGCCGGCACCGCCAGCGTATGATGGCCGTAGCGCGCCAAGGTCAACTGGTCGAAGGATTGGATCTGGTCGAGATAAGCGCGGCAGTCCGGCCACAGGCCGGCCACCCTCTCCTTCCAGGCGTCGAGCCCCGCCGCTTTCACGCTCTCGGCATCGTCCGGCTTGAGGCTCCAGAAGAACGCCGCCATCGGCGGTGCCTGCGGGGCCGGCCGGCCGATGGGCAGCACGCCGATCATCACGCTGGCGCGGTCGTAGCGTTGGGTGAGCGCATGCGGGTGAAAACCTTCGCCGCGCCAGTCGAGCGACGCCCAGAACGCCCCGTAGGCCAGCGGCACAGGTTCACAGGGGCGGATCGCATGCCGCCTGAGTTTCGAGCGCGCGCCGCTGGCGTCGACGACGAGGTCGAACGGACCGAGCTTCCGCCCGTCGCGGCAAAGCAGCGTCGGCCGCGCGCCGGCTTCCAACCCGTCCAGCTCGACGCCCGTCTCGATGGCGATCCCTTCCCTCAGAACCGCCTCGTGCAGCACCGAAAAAAGGGCGGCGCGATGCACGGCCAGGCCGAAACGGCCGCCGCGGAGCGCATCATAGCGCACGTCGAGCACCGTGCGTCCTGTCGCGGCGTCGGCGCCGTAGAGCCGGTCGATACGGCTGCCGAGCGCGGCGATAGCGTCAAGCAGCCCCAGTCCGTGCAGCACCGACAGCCCGGTCGGTTGCAGGATCAGCCCCGAACCGACCGGCGCCGGCGTCTCGAAACGCTCGAACAGCGTGACGCGATGGCCTGCCCGCTTTAGGAAAAGCGCCGTCGCAAGGCCCGCCGGCCCCGCTCCGGCGATCGCAATGTCCAGTCCTGCCTGCAATCCCGCCCCCCGTGGATACCCTAGCGACGTTCGGCAAGCGCCATGGTCGAATCAAGGCGCCTCCCGGCGCATTCCGGTGTTGTCCGCGCCTGACGTTAAATGCGTCTTTAAAGAACATTCTGCCAGACTGGAACAATCGGTGGTTGAGGTGGGACATGGTGGACGACACGGCAGCGCGAAACTGGGTCGAAATTCCGGGTGTACCCACCATACGCCATTCGGTCGTGCCGAATATACGAGTTGAATTGCCGCTGCGAATCCACGTTCGCGGCGGAATGAATTTATTTATGCAGATGATATCCGTGCTGCTTGGCATAATTTTTGTAATTTCATCAAAATTCTTCATAGATATATTATCATATAGAAATGAAGAGATTTTTTTAAAATTAAAAATTTCTATATTTTTATTAATTTCCATATACTCGGCAACAATATTAATTGGTTGCGGCTTGGCACAAATCAAAGATTACCTTCGAAGAAAGCCTTGCCTCATCATATCCGAGGCTGGATTTATCGACTCTCGATCGGGGGTGGCGATGAATTGGTCAGATATATCGAGTGGCTCGATCAGGTACAGTGCGCATTCTGTAGTCATGGCGGTGGATCTTCGATTGCGCCGGCCGGTCAAAATCTTCCAGAACCCTTTTCGCGTTGGCGCTCTCGGCATTAACTTCCGGCAGCGGCCTGGCCACTACTGGCTTTCCGTAGGCTGTATGGACAAAAGCCGGCATGTATTGGCCTATACGATCTTGATGCTGATCAAACGGAACGGCGGCGAAGGGATCATCAAGGAGGGTGCCTTCGACCTGCCGCTGGATATCACCGGGCCGGCACGCTTGTAGCCGGCCGCCAGTCAGGCAGCCCCCGCCGGGAACGGCTTACGGCCGGGCGCCGCAAAGCACCCGGCCGCCCCCGCCTACCCGTCTACTTCACCACGATGGCGACGCTTCCGGACTGGTACATATGGCCTTCCGTGCCAGGCGCGATGCCCGTGCCGTTGACGGCACGGGTCGGCACGCGCTTGCCGCAATTCCGGCTGACGCGGCTCGACAGACCGCCGTCGGAATATTTCACGACGGAGGATTTCGGCAGCCTGCCCTCGATGGCCGCGAAGCTCGGTGCCGGCGCCCCGCAGCCGTTGGCGCGATAGGCAGTGATGTGCTTGGTTTGGCCGACCTGCATCTCGACCGTCTTGTCGGCATTGCCCGGCGTGACGCAGCCCGCCAACAGCAACGCGGCCGCACCGGCGGCGGCAGCAAAAACCAGTGAATTTCGCATCTGGGAAGCCCCTCTCCTGAGCCTTGAACGCCGATCGTCGCCATGGCTCGTTCAGCGACGATCCTTTCGACGTGCCAAATCCGCCCGCATCGCCAAACAGAAAAGTCGGGCAATCGACGGAAAATCCGGAAAAATGGGGATCAAGTTGATTGCTATCTCCATGAATCCATTTTCTATTCTGCAGGGAACGAGAGGGGGTACTTGCGGCGTGCTGGAACAGGATTGGGGCCGGTTCGAGCGGTGGCATCGGTTGCTTGACGAACTCTGCAACCACCGCGGACATATCGACAACGCCTTGTTGGCAAGCCAGCTCTGCCGCCGCCAGGGCAGGAACGGGCAAGACGAATTCAATGCCGCCGGCAAGAGCCTGCGCAACTGGCGCCTCGGCCGCCATGTCCCGCTGCGCCGCAATTTCATGCTTCTGTCCGAATTGCTCGACGTTCCGGCCGACCCGGAACTCAGCCGGCACTGGAACCGTCTCTACGCCACCGCGCGCGGTCACGTTCCGCTGGAAGACAGCGAAGGGCCAGCCGTGGACCCGACCGCTCCCTTGCCGGCACGAAGCGTGAGCGGCCGATTGATATGGGCGGCAGCAGCCCTTGTCGCGGTGCTCGCCGCCGCAGGCTTGCGTTGGCTTATGGTCGATCCGCACAGGAACCTGCCGATGATAGGGTATCAGGCCCGCGTGGAAATGATGGTCGGCGAAACCCGATTGATCCATGGCGATCGCGGAAACTGCGACGGAACCATGGTGCCCGGCTGGAACAAGACGGCGCCGCGGGTGCCGGAAAGCCGCCTCGGCAGCTTTTCCGATGGCGGACTGGCTCGCAAGATGAGCAATTTCTGCAATGCGGTGGTGCCGGTGCGGGCCGTCAAGTTCACCGCCAGGGAGCCGGGTGCCGAAGAAGTGATGCTGCTGGAAGACTTCATGAAAATCGTCGTGCGCGATTATCAGGGCAGCAGGATCGAATGACGATAGCGGGGGAGAGCCATGGAGGACGGCAAGTGGCGGCAATACACCCACTGGCATCAACTGTTCGACGAATTGTGCAACAGCGCGGGCTACTATGACACGGCGGCGCTCGCTTCCGCCTATTGTGCGCTGACGGCCAGCAGGGGCGAACGCCAGTTCGACACGGCCGTCCGCAATCTCAACAACTGGCGCTCCGGCCGGCACCTCCCCCGCACGAAGAACCTGCGGCTTCTGGCTCGGCTGCTGAAGGTAAGCGAAAATCCCGACCTGCAACAGCATTGGAACGCACTCTACAAGCAGGCCAACGAGATCGAGGCGACGGGAACGGCAGGCGAGTTGCCGTCGGTCTTAGCTCCCCACGCGATTGACACGGACCATGACACGGCAAGGCCCCAGCCATGGGCCTCCGTCCTGCCATGGCAGCCCTACCCGTCCGGACCGGCGCGCAAACGCTTTTCAGCGCTGGAGATGGTGGCGGGCGGCGCGGCAATGCTCATTGTCGGTGCAGTCGCCGGCTCATTGGTCACCGCCTCCGGCTGGCGCCCCTGGGCCGGGCCGGCCGACAATGCCCCCATCGTTCCCTTCAAGCCGAGGGTGACGATGAGAGTGGGCGAGACGCGACCGATCTATGCCGAGCGCGGTGACTGTGGAAAGCTGCCGCGCGAATGGCCGCTTGTCGAAGCCGACCTGCCAGCCGTGCGAACGGGTACGTTCTCGGACGGAGGGCTGGCGCGCCGCCACAGCAAGTTCTGCCAGGGGCTCACGCCGGCCCGCGCCATCGTCTTCACGGCAACGCAAGCCGGCGTCGAAGAGTTCGAGATACAGGGCGATTTCTTCAAGATGACGGTGACGGAGTAGCGCCCACCGTCAGATCGCCACCTGGGTGCCGATCTCGACCACGCGCCCCGTGGGAATCTGGAAATATTCGGTGGCGTCGGCGGCGGTGCGGGCAAGGCCGATGAACAGCTTGTCCTGCCACAGCGGCATGCCCGAATTGGGCGAGGTCTTCAGCGAACGCCGCGACAGGAAGAACGACGTCGTCATGATGTCGAACTTCCAGCCCTGCTTGCGGCAGATCGCCAGCGCGCGCGGAATGTTGGGCTGCTCCATATAACCGAAGGTCAGCTTCACCCGCATGAACAGGTCGTTGATCGTCTCCATCTTGACCCGCTCGCTGTCGGGCACCGTCGGCTGCGGCGCCGTGACCACAGAGAGGATGACGTTCTGCTCGTGCAGCACCTTGTAGTGCTTGAGGCTGTGCATCAGCGCCGTCGGGGCGCTCAGCGGGTCGCTGGTCAGGAATATCGCCGTGCCGGCCACCACCTGCGGCTTCTTCTTCAAAAGGTTGGCGGCGAGGAAATCGAGCGGCACCTCGTTGCGGCGCGTTTTCTCGAACAGGTAGCGGCTGCCGCGGATCCAGGTCCACATGATGAGACCCATCAGGCAGGCGACGCTGATCGACACCCAGCCGCCCTCGAAGAACTTGACCACGTTGGCGCTGAAGAAGCCGGCATCGATAACGCCGAACAGCACGGCCAGAGCCAGCGCGCCGGCAAGCTGCCACTTCCACATCCAGCGCATGACGACGAACAGAAGGATCGTCGTCATCAGCATCTCGCCAGTGACCGAGATGCCGTATGCAGAGGCCAGCGAGCTGGACGAGCCGAAGCCGACCACCAAGAGCATGACCGCCAGCGCGAGCAGCAGGTTGACACGCGGCATGTAGATCTGGCCCGACTGCATCTCGGAGGTGTGCTGCACCTCAATGCGCGGCAACAGGTTGAGCTGCACCGCCTGCCGGGTCAGCGAGAAGGCGCCGGAAATCACCGCCTGGCTGGCGATGACGGTGGCGGCGGTGGCCAGCGCCACCATCGGCACCAGTGCCCATTCCGGCATCATCTGGAAGAACGGGTTGTGCGGCTTGCCGCCATGCGAGATGACGAAGGCGCCCTGCCCGAAATAGCACAGGAGCAGACAGGGAAAGACGATCCAGAACCAGGCGAGCACGATAGGCCTGCGGCCGAAATGGCCGAGATCGACATAGAGCGCTTCGGCGCCTGTCACCGCCAGGAACACCGCGCCCACCGTGACGAACGCGCCGGTGGGCGTCGTCGCCAGGTAGTAGAGCGCATAATAGGGATTGATCGCCAGAAGCACGGACGGGTCGTCCAGGAGGTGAACCAGCCCGGTCGCGCCGAGCGACAGGAACCAGACGGCCATGACCGGCCCGAAGACCACCGCCACCCGGCCTGAGCCGAAGCGCTGCACGGCAAACAGCATCGCCAGGATGACCAGCGTGATGGGCACGACGTAGGGGGTGAAAGCCGGCGTCACCACTTCCAGGCCCTCGACCGCGGACAGCACCGAAACCGCGGGCGTGATGATCGAATCGCCGAAGAACAGCGAAGCGCCGCACAGGCCGATGCCGAGGATGTATTTCGAGCCTTTCGGATAGGCACTGCGCGCCAGCGCCATCAGGGACAGCGTGCCGCCCTCGCCCTTGTTGTCGGCCCGGATGACGAAGGCGACGTATTTGATAGTGACGATGATGGTCAGCGCCCAGACGATCAGCGACAGTACGCCGAGCACGTCCGACCGCGACACCGCCTCGCCGGAGGCGTGCAAGGCTTCGCGGAAGGCATAGATCGGGCTGGTGCCGATGTCACCGTAGACCACCCCCAGCGCGCCGAGCATGAGCACCTTCGTGCCGTGCTGCTCGACTTCGGGCTGGCTCGTCTGCTGATCGGCTTCTGCCTCACCATCCTTGTCGGCAAGGGCCATC
>JBQCHN010000399.1:0-2765 GCA_051954615.1 Mesorhizobium sp.
GAAGCGAGGTGCGCGGCCTGCTGCCGGCCTTCGGCGAAACCGCGTCCATCCTGCGCGAGCGCGGCAACAGTCTTCGCCTCCTGCTTCCGACCGTGCCCAACGTCGCCGAACTTGTGCGGAAAGGGACCGAAGACTGGCCGAACCAGCCGGAAATCATCCTCGATCACGAGCGCAAATGGGAGGCATTCGGAGAGGCGGATGCGGCGCTCGCAGCCTCCGGGACGGTGTCGCTGGAACTTGCGCTCGCGCGCGTGCCCTTCGTTGCCTGCTACAAGGTCGACCCGGTGATGAAGCTGTTCCAGGGCATGATCAGCATCTGGACAGCGTCGCTGCCGAACCTGATCGCCGACCATCCCGTCGTTCCCGAGTATTACAACGAATTCGTGCGGCCGGGAGCGCTGGCGCGGCGGGTGGAGCAACTCTCCGCGGTGTCGCTCGAGAGGGCCGCGCAGATCGAGGGATTCGACGACGTCGCGGCGGCGCTGGCCACGCCGAAACCATCAGGCGAGATGGCGGCGGAGGTTGTGCTCCGCGAAATCAGGGCCAGAGCCGCAAAGTAAAAGGCGCCGCTTTGGACGGCGCCTCAGACTGCTGACAAACCCCTGGCGTTCGCCGGGGGTTTTTGATTCACTGGGTCATGTTGAAGCGACCCGCCCCTGAACAGACCGCCCTTGAGATCGTGACGCTGGAAGAGTTGGTTCCCAAGGACCACCTTCTGCGCAAGATCGACCGGGTGATCGATTTCTCGTTCATCCATGATGTGACGGCGCCGCTTTACTGCGCCGACAATGGCCGTCCGCCGCTCGATCCGACCTTGATGTTCAAGGCGCTGTTCATCGGCTATTTGTTCGGCGTGCGCTCGGAACGGCAGTTGGTGCGCGAGATCGAGGTCAACGTCGCCTACCGCTGGTTCCTGCGGCTGAAGCTGACGGACAAGGTGTTCGACGCCTCGACGCTGTCGCAGAACCGTCGGCGCCGCTACCAGGACGAGACAATAGCGCAAGGCATCTTCGATCGCATCGTCGAGCAGGCGATCCGGGCCGGCCTGGTCGACGGCACGGTGCTCTACACCGATTCCACGCATCTGAAGGCCAACGCCAACAAGGGCAAGTACGACCTGGCGATGATCGCCAAGTCGCGTGCCGACTACTGGGCCGACCTCGACCGGGCGATCGAGGCCGAACGGGCGCTGCACGGCCAGAAGCCGCTGAAGGAGAAGGAACGGCAGCCGGCGGTGAAGGAGACGAAGGTCAGCCGCACCGACCCGGAGGCCGGCTACATGGTGCGCGAGGGCAAGCCGAAGGGCTTCTTCTACCTCGACCACCGCACGGTGGACGGCAGGCTGGGCATCATCACCGACACGTTCGCCACACCCGCCAACGTGCACGATTCGATCGTCTATCTCGCCCGCCTCGACCGGCAGGTGGAGCGCTTCGGCTTCCAGGTCGGGGCGGTCGGGCTCGACGCCGGCTATGCGACGCCGGGCATCGCCAAGGGCCTGGAGGAGCGCGCCATTCTTGGCGTCACCGGCTATCGCAATCCAACCCCGCCGAAGCCCGGCATGATGAGGAAGAGCGCCTTCGTCTATGAAGCCGACGCCGATGCCTATCGCTGTCCCGAGGGCCAGTTCCTCTCCTACGTCACCACCGATCGGACCGGCTACCGCCACTATAGATCCGATCCGGCCGTCTGCCGCGACTGCCCGCTTCTGGCTTCATGCACCACAAGCGCCAACGCCACGCGCCTGATCACCCGCCATGTCTGGCAAGATGCCCGCGAACGAAACGATGCCAACCGCAAGACCGCATGGGGTAAGGCCGTCTACCGCCGCCGCAAGGAGACCGTCGAGCGCTCCTTCGCCGACGCCAAACAGCTTCACGGTCACCGCTATGCACGGTTCCGAAGTCTCTGGCGCGTCCGCGTGCAATGCCTCCTCGCCGCAGCCGCCCAGAACATCAAGAAAATCGCCCTGGCGCTCAGCTCAAAGCCATTTCCACGGCCCGCCTGAGCCGGCACCCTTTCCGCCAACCCCTTCCCACCGACGAAAACTCAACGCCATCCGTCTGATAATAAAAACCCCGCCGAAATCGACGGGGTTTGTCAGCAGCCTGAGGAGCCGGCACTCCCGTGCCGGCTCCTGTCGCGATATTCCGCGGCTCGACCGAGATGCCGCCGCACTAGTGGATTTGCGGATGCAGCATCTCCATGCGCCGCGCCGCGGAGACGCCCCAGAGTCCGATGAAGAAGATCAGGGCGCCGACAATATAGGAGTTCCAGGCCGCACTCTCCGTGCCCGTGTAGCCATAGACCCAGGGCGAAATGAACAGCCAGGCGCCCAGGATGACATTGATCCAGTCTTCCCACTGCGCGAGCTGCACCAAAGCCCCGATCGAAAGCGCGGCGACGATGATCGCGACGACCCACGAGTTCCAGGCCCAGGCTCCGGCCGCCGGCGCGGTCAGCACCCAGGGCGAAATGAACAACCATACTGCAAGTGCCAACGTAAGCCCGTTCGGCCAGAGATATGACTGCATGGATGTATCGTTGTTAGCCATGGTCTTATCCTTTCGGCGATTAGATGCCCGCCCGAAAGCATTTCATTGTTTTAACGATACGTGATCGGCAATTGTTCCGTCCGGCGGGCTTTTAGAGGGCGGCAAACGTGAACGCCGCCCCTTCCCTTCACGCATCGGCCCGCATCGCAGGGAAAGCTGGTTTATCGGTCGGAAGTGATTTAGGGCCGCGATGCTTCGTCGTTGCGATTA
>JBQCHN010000400.1:0-3901 GCA_051954615.1 Mesorhizobium sp.
CCAGCGCTACCTGAAGGACGTGCGCAAGGGCGACAAGCGCATCATCCTCATCGACGGCGAGCCGGTCGGCGCCGTCAACCGCGTGCCGGCCGAGACCGAATCGCGCTCCAACATGCATATCGGCGGCCGCGCCGAGAAGACCGAGCTGACGCCGCGCGAACGCGACATCTGTGCCGCCATCGGCCCGGAATTGCGGCGCCGCGGCTTCATCCTCGTCGGCATCGACGTGATCGGCGACTACATGACCGAGATCAACGTCACCTCGCCGACCGGCATCCGCGAGATCAAGCGCTTCGGCGGCGCCGACGTCGCCGCCCTGTTCTGGGATGCGGTGGAAGCCAAGCGGGTGTAGAAAAAAGACCGCATTTGTTCGCTGAATGATCTTTGTTTGTTCGATAGACTCTGCTATTCAAGCTCAGTGTTCACTGAACATGGGCTGGGAATTGATATGGCAAGAGCACAATACATTGTTGTTCACCACAATGGACAATGGAAGATTAGTTACAACGGGCAACACTACGGGCCGTATGATACCCAAAAGGCAGCGATCCGAGTTGCGGTAGATGCTGCGCATAAGGCAGGTAAAGATGGGCACGATGCGCAAGTTCTCGTGCAAGGGCAGGATAGCCGCTTTCGTACCGAATGGACTTACGGACACGATCCATATCCACCTGTCGGCTAGGCGTCTTGTCTGATTGGCGTTGGCAATATCGCGACGCATCCAAACGGAAGCGCGATGCAGAACCAAGTTGGCTTAGTTCCCCTCGTGCAACCGGGTGCAACCGCACCACAGCTTCGGCGCGAAATTGTTCTTGAAATGTTCTTGATCTGATCGGCGATCCATGCTTGTCTTGCATGGGGTTGCGCCGGCAAGGCGCAGGTCCCATCGGGCGGGTGCGGACGGTTCCGCATCGGGATGGGGACGAAAATGGTTTCTCGCGTGCGCACGGTTGCATTCCAGGGCATCGAGGCGGTGCCGGTGGACGTGCAGGTGATGGTCGCGCCCGGCAAGGTCGGCATGTCCATCGTCGGCCTGCCGGACAAGGCGGTGGCCGAGAGCCGCGAGCGGGTGCAGGCCGCCCTCCATGCTTCCGGCCTGTCGATGCCGGCCAGGAAGGTGACCGTCAACCTCGCCCCGGCGGACCTGCCGAAGGAAGGCAGCCACTACGATCTGCCCATTGCGCTTGGCCTGATGGCGGCGCTCGGCGCCATACCAGGCGACGCGCTGGCCGGCTATGTCGTGCTCGGCGAACTGTCGCTCGACGGCACCATCGCGGCGGTGGCCGGTGCGCTGCCGGCGGCCATCGGCGCCAACGCCGAGGGCAAGGGCCTAGTCTGCCCGCACGCCTGCGGCCCGGAGGCCGCCTGGGCGGGCAGCGACATCGATATCCTGGCGCCGCGCAGCCTGATCGCCATGGCCAATCATTTCCGTGGCACCCAGGTCCTGTCGCGGCCGGTGGCGGGCGTGCGCGCGGCCGGCGCCGCCCTGCCGGACCTCGCCGACATCAAGGGCCAGGAAAGCGCCCGCCGCGCGCTGGAAGTGGCCGCGGCTGGCGGCCACAACATGCTGATGGTCGGTCCGCCCGGCTCCGGCAAGTCGATGCTGGCGCAACGCCTGCCGTCGATCCTGCCGCCATTGACGCCGAAGGAACTGCTGGAAGTCTCGATGATCGCTTCCGTTGCCGGCGAACTGGCCGAAGGCCGGCTGACCGACCGGCGGCCGTTCCGCGCGCCGCACCACTCGGCCTCGATGGCTGCACTTGTCGGCGGCGGCCTGCGCGCCCGGCCCGGCGAAGTGTCGCTCGCCCATCACGGCGTGCTGTTCCTCGACGAACTGCCCGAATTTTCGCCGCAGACACTGGATGCATTGCGCCAGCCGCTGGAAACCGGCGAATGCATGATCGCGCGGGCCAACCACCGCATCACCTATCCGGCCCGCATCCAGCTGGTGGCGGCGATGAATCCGTGCCGCTGCGGCATGGCCGGCGAGCCGGGCTACCGCTGTGCGCGCGGCGAACGGTGCCGCAGCGATTATCAGGCGCGCATTTCCGGTCCGCTGCTCGACCGCATCGACCTCAGGGTCGAGGTGCCGGCGGTCTCGGCCGGCGACCTGATCCGCTCCGAGCGCGCGGAAGAAAGTGCGGCTGTGGCCGCCAGGGTGGCGCGGGCGCGCGCTGTCCAGCGCGAGCGCTTCGAGCGGAACGGCGCGGGCGCGGTGGCCTGCAACGCGCAATGTCCGGCCGGCCTGATCGAGACGCTTGCCGCACCCGACGCGGCGGGCGTGGCCCTGTTGCGCGACGCCAGCGAGAAGCTCGGCTTCTCGGCGCGCGCCTACCACCGCGTGCTGAAGGTGGCGCGCACGCTGGCCGACCTCGACGGCAGCGACACCGTCGGCCGCATCCATCTGGCCGAGGCGATCTCCTACCGCATGGCGTCCGAAAGGTTGGCGCAGGCGGCGTAGGGCGCACTGTCTCTGCGGCACGGATGGTCCGGCCTCGGCTGGACGTTGGGACGAGACGGCAAGAGAGTGTCCCTGTTTGAACGGAATCGTTGGAACCGCTCTGTTCCCTGTCTAGCTGCATTTGTGCGACGCCGGACATGCCGTCTGGCTGCAAAATGCTCTGTCTTTTTTGATTTGGACGCATTTCCGGGCGCGAAACCGCTTCACTTTCGCTGGAAATGCTCTCTGCGGCCGGTCCATAGTCGGCCATGCCCGGCGATCCGTATGAAGCAGTCGAATATCGTCAAGCCGTCGAGAAGGACTTCGACGCCATCGCCCATGTCTGGCGTGAAGGTGCTCGTTCTGCGCTGGGTCCGGCCCTGGAGCCTCCCTCCGTCGACGAGTTGCGAGCCCGGATCGACGGGGAACTGGCCTCGGGATGGGTGCTGACGGTGGCCGTCCGCAGCGGCAGCGTCGTCGGATTCCTTGCGCTGAAGCCGAGGCTTCATGTTCTGGATCAGCTGTTCGTCCTGCCGTCTGTGCACGGACAGGGAATAGGCACGGCGCTTCTGGATCGGGCAAAACGTGAGATGCCGGGCGGCTTCCGGCTCCGAACGGCGGCGGCCAACGAGAAGGCGCGCCGATTCTACGCTCGCTCAGGGCTTTCCTTCATGGAGGAGGGAATCCATCCGAAAAACGGTACCGCCGTCTGCCACTACGGATGGAGCGTCGCGAAGGATTGAGCGCGACCGGTGCTGTGTCGCGTTTCGGAGCTACTGCACCGAGCCGACCAGCACCTGCTGGCCGTCACGGATGGAAACCCAGCGGCCGGTGTTGTTGATCGCCTGCCGCTTGAGGTAGCGGTAGCCGGTCTGGTCCCACGCCCGCACCTTGTCGGTCAGGTTGTCGAGGATGTAGTCGCCCTTGTCGGTGCGCACCGTCAGCACCGCATGGCCTTCGCCGTCCGGCTTGCGCACCACGGTGATCAGAAGATCGGCCAGCGACATGCCGAGCCGGTTCAGCCGCCGGCGCTTTTCCAGCACATAGTCCTCGCAGTCGCCGACGCCCTTGTCGGGATAGGCCCAGACTTCGTCCTTGCCGTAGATCTCGAGATCGCTCATCGGCTTGACGGCGGCGTTGACCGCGGCGTTGACGCTGCCGAGCTGGCGCCACAGCGCAGTCGTCATCCTGGCCGGGCTTAGATCGCTGGGATGGATCGAGCACTCGGAGGGATTGGCCTTGCAGAACTCGTAATGGCCGATCGGCTGCGAGGTCAGCCCGCCGGTCGCCATGCCGCCGGCTGCCGAAGCCACGCCGCCGGCCCATCCGGCTATCGCCAGTCCTGCCGCCGCCGTCGCGAGAAGGCGCAGACCCAGCGCCACCGGTGAGGAATGCATGATCCCCGTTCACCCCTGTTGTTAACGAAACGTTAAGGGGGATTTACACTTCGTGTCAATTAAC
>JBQCHN010000401.1:0-28286 GCA_051954615.1 Mesorhizobium sp.
CGACAGCACCGAGGACGGCAAGATCAACGTCGCCTGCGAATTCTGCTCGACCGCCTACGAGTTCGATCCGGCCGAGTTCGCGCAAGCGCAGTAACCAGGAAGCGCGCCGGCGTCCTCTGTCCACCGGCAAGGGTGGACAGAGAAGCGTCGGCGCGTTCTTCTAGGCCGGTCCATCAACCAGAGGACCGGCCATGCCCAGCCTGCGCACCCCTTCCCTTGCCTTCGCTACCATCATCGCGATCGCCCTGGCCGATCCCGGCTTCGCCGCCTCGCCGGCGCCGGCCAAGGGCGAGAACGGCATGGTGGTGAGCGCACAGCACCTTGCCACCGAGATCGGCGTGGATGTGCTGAAACAGGGCGGCAACGCCGTGGATGCCGCCGTCGCCGTCGGCTATGCGCTGGCGGTCGCCTACCCCACCGCCGGCAATATCGGTGGTGGCGGCTTCATGACCGTCCGCTTCAAGGATGGGACATCCACTTTCCTCGATTTCCGCGAGCGGGCGCCGCTGGCGGCGACCAAGACGATGTATCTCGACAAGGCCGGCAATCCGGTCAAGGGCGCCAGCCTCGACGGCTATCTCGCCGTCGGCGTGCCGGGCTCAGTCGCCGGCTTCGAGATGGCGCGCGAGAAATACGGCACGATGCCGCGCCAGAGCCTGATGGCGCCGGCCATAAAGCTTGCCAGGGAAGGCTTCGAGCTGAACCAGGGCGACGCCGCCACGTTCGCCAAGGGCGCGCAGCGACTGGCGAAGGACCCAGCGGCGGCGGCGATCTTCCTCAAGCCCGATGGTTCCGCCCATCGCGCAGGGGAACGCCTTGTGCAGCCGGATCTCGCCGCGACCCTTTCGGCCATCTCCGACAAGGGGCAGGACGCCTTCTACAAGGGCAAGACGGCCGAGCTGATCGCGGCCGCCAGCCTGGCCAAGGGCGGCATCCTGTCGAAGGCGGACTTCGAGCAGTACGCGGTGCGCGAACTGAAGCCGGTGACATGCACCTATCGCGGCTACGAGATCGTCTCGGCGCCGCCGCCCAGTTCCGGCGGCACCATCATCTGCGAAATCCTGAACGTGCTGGAGGGCTATCCGCTTTCCTATCTCGGCGCCGGCTCGGCCGACACCGTGCATCTGATGGCGGAAGCCATGCGCTACGCTTATGTCGACCGCAACTCGGCGCTCGGCGACCCGGATTTCGTCGACAATCCGGTGTCGAAGCTCCTGGACAAAGCCTATGCCGCCGAAATCCGCCGCAAGATCGACCCGTTCCGCGCCGGTGTCTCGCAGGACCTCATGCCGAAGGGCTTCGGCGAGAGCAACGAGACGACTCACTATTCGATCATCGACAAGGACGGCAACGCGGTGGCCGTCACCTATACGCTCAACGGCTCCTTCGGCGCCGGCGTCGTGGCGCCAGGCACGGGCATCCTGCTCAACAACGAGATGGACGACTTCACCCAGAAACCCGGCGTGCCGAACCTCTACGGGCTGGTTCAAGGCGAGGCCAACGCCATCCAGCCGAAGAAGACGCCGCTCTCCTCGATGAGCCCGACGGTGGTGGCGAAAGGCGGCAAGCCGTTCATGGTCATCGGCAGCCCCGGCGGCTCGCGCATCATCACCATCACCCTGGAGGCGATCCTCAACGTCGTCGACCATCGCATGGACATCCAGGAGGCGATCGATGCGCCGCGCGTCCATCACCAGTGGCTGCCCGACACGCTCTATGTCGAACCGCACGGTCTTTCGCCCGATACGCTGAAGCTGCTTGACGGCATGGGCTACCACCTCGACACCGGCGAGGACGGCGGGACCTGGGGCCAGGCTGCCGGCATTCTGGTCGGCGGCAAGAGCCTCGGCGAGATCGAGAAGGGCGGCGGCGCGCGCTACAACGGCGCCATGGACAGCCGTTCCGGCTCGGGCGAAGCGCTCGGTTACTAGCCGTCTTCCAACAAAGCCTGTTCGCGACCACGAGCCGATCTTGGTCTGGCGGTAACCATCGGCGCGGTTCCTTGTGGCGGGGAAACGTCGATTGGACTATCGCTGGACCGCTTTCGGGGAAAGGGAGCCGAATTGACTGTTCGCATGCTTGCGGCCGCGTCGTGAATGATCCTTGCAGACGTCCATGACCGACCGAGACGAGACCGCCCGCGACGCCGCGGGTAACGGCACCGCCATGCGGATGTCGATTGCCGGGCTGGCCAAGAGCGGCGCCGTCGCCGGCGTCATCAAGCTCGCCAGCGCGGCGCTTTCCTTCGCCATGTTCGTGACCGTCGCCATGGTCACGGACGGTCGCCAGTTCGGCCTCTACAGCGCCGCCTATGCCGGTGCCAGTCTGGTGTCGTTCTTCGCCAGCGTCGGCCAGCAGAGCACGGTGCTCCGATTCTGGCCGCAATACGCCGAAGCCGGCGACCTGCCTTCCGCGCACGGCATGATGGTGCGGTCGATCGCCGTCGCCTTTACCGGCGTCGTCCTGTCCAGCCTGCTGGTCGTCGCCTTCGGCTTCGCTCCTTATTTCGGAGAAGATACGGTCGAATGGCTGCCGCTATGCGTGTCGGCCGCCATCCTGTCGGGCGCGCTCGGGTGGTCGGAGTTCGCCTCGGGTGCCTTCCGCGCCAAAGGCGCGCTGATCTCGGGCCTCTTGCCGCGCGACGTGGTGTGGCGCGCGCTCACTATCGCGGCCGTGCTGGCCTTGCGTTTCGAGGGCATCAAGATCAGCGCCGTGATGGCGACGCTGCTCACCGCCGGCCTGCTCATCCTGTCGGTGCTACCACAGACGGTGGCGCTGCTGCGCGACACGCTGGGTGCGCGGCCACCGCCGCTCAGCGACGGGCAGAAGGCCGAATTCAACACGGTGACGATGGGCCTTTGGGGCGCCACCTCGCTACCGCCGGCGCTCGGTCAGGTCGGAACGCTGCTGGTGGCCGGCATTCTCGGACCGGAGATCGCCGGCGCCGTCTTCGTTGCTGACCGCACAACGCGCCTGGTGCTCTTGGCGCTGAATGGCATCAACCAGGCGCTGGCGCCGGAAATATCGGCCGCCTTCTATGGCGGTGACAAGGCGCATGTGCAGAAGATGACCAGCCTGACGGCGCTCGGCAGCTTCGCGGCGGCGTTGGTCATTCTCCTGGCTTTCTGGCTGCTCGGCCCGTTGATTCTCGCTGCGTTCGACGCGAGTTACGCGACGCCGGCGATCCATACCGTACTCATTCTTTTCGGCCTGGGCGCCACGGTCGCTGCCGCCTGCGGCCCGGTCGAGCTCCTGATGCAATTGACGGGCCTCCAGCATTCGCTGGTCAAGCTGCTGGTCGCCGTCAACGTGGTGGGGCTTGCCGTTACCGCCCTGCTGACATGGCTTCTCGGCCCGCTCGGCGTCGGCCTCGGCACAGCGGGCACGGTGATGATCGCCACCATATGGGAGGTGATGATCTGCAGCCGCTCGATCGGCATCAACCCGTCGGTGGCCGGACTGCTGTCCACCGTCCGGCCGAAACGGGCCGGCTTCGTGCCGCGCGATACCGCCGCATGAAGATCGTTCAGGTCCAGACGCAGGCCGAGGCCGCCGGCGCCCAGCGCGTGTCCGACATGGTCGGAGAAGGATTGCGGGCACGCGGCCATGCCGTGCGCACCGTCTTCATGTATCGCAAGACGGCGGCCTACGATAACGATCCCCATGCCGATTTCGTGCTGTCCTCACAGCCGGGCGGCCTGCCAGGCCAGATGCGGGCGGCAGCCGGGCTGGTCGCCTACATGCGCCGCGAACGGCCCGACGCCGTCATCTCCTACCAGCACTACGGCAACATCTTCGGCACGCTGGCCGCACGGCTTGCCGGCGCGCGCCACGTCGTCGCCAACCAGAGCGGCGCGCCGCAGAGCCGCGGCGTCATGGGCCTGCTCAGCAGCATCGACAAGGCGATGGGCGTGCTCGGCGCCTACCAGCTCAACGTCGTCAACTCGGCCTGGACGGAAGGGCAGTTCGACCGTTATCCGCAAGCCTACAAGCGGCGCATGCGGCGCATCGACCATGGCGTGCCCGGCCCGCTGGAAACCTACGACAAGCGCGAGGCACGGACGGCCTTCGGCCTGCCGCAGGATGCCTGGCTGGCCGTCACGACCGGCCGTCTGACACGCGACAAGAACCATCTCGCGCTGGCCGGCGCGCTGTGCCGGTTGAACGAACTTCACGTCGCCATTGCCGGCGCCGGGCCGGAGCGCGAGACGCTGACGGCCTTCGCCCGCGAAAACGGCGTCGCCGACCGGCTGCATTTCGTCGGCGAGGTGCCGCCAGCGCGCATCTTCGAATTCCTCTCGGCCGGCGACGTCTTCGCCTTCCCGTCCGTCAACGAGACCTTCGGCCTTTCGGTCGCCGAGGCGGCGATCGCCGGCCTGCCGGTGGTGGCCAACGGCCTGCCCGTTCTGCGCGAGGTACTGTCGACCGCAAGCGGCGAAGCAGCAGCCCTGTTCGTAGACGGCGGCGACGCAGCGGGCTTCGCCGCTGCCCTGCGAGAGACGGCACGAACGCCGGGGCTGGCAGACAAGCTCTCCGAGAACGGCCGGCGGCTGGCCGAGCGCTATTCGCCCGCGGCCATGTGCCTCGCCTATGAAAGGCTGCTTGCCTGAAGCATCGACTTAGCGCCGGCGAACGGCCGCGATCCCGTCGATCACCTCCAGACGGCCGGCGCGGTTGAGCGTATGGATGCGCGGATAGGGCCAGTCTCCCTGCCCCGATACCGGGCGCGGCGGCGCGAGCTGAACGGTGTTTTCGTCCAGTTCCAGAAGTTCGCTGAGGCCGAGCCCGCCGCCGTAGCCTTCGGTACCATCCTGCACCGGCAACAGCGTCCGCCCACCAACACTGGCAAAGGCTCCACCCGGCCGTGCCGTGGCGCGATCGATGACCACCGGGTTCATCCGATGCGGTAGCCATGGCCCTGTAGGAGACGGCGCGCGGAAGACGACCATCGTGTCGGACGTGCTGCCGTAGCCGTCGCGTTCGGTGGCAAACAGCCACCACGAACCGCCCTTCTGGAACAGCGTCGCGTCGGAGATTTCTCCCTCAAGCAGGACCGTTTCGGCGACCCAGCGGTCGGGAAAGCGCGCTGCCCGATAAAGCGTCAGCCGGCCGCTGGCGCTGCCCTCCGGCAGCATCCAGACATCACCCCGCCAGTCGAAGACCTGCGGATAGGAAAGATGGAACGGCTCCTCCAGCACCGGCTCGATCGGCCCGCGCACCGCCCCATCGTCACCGATACGCACCAGCGAGATGATCGCCTTGCCGGTGGCGTGCGGGTAATCCTCGACGAAGATGAAATGGTCTCCCTGTCCCCGCACATAGGGAAAAGGATCGGCGTAGAAGTGGGTGCCATCGTCGGGCACCGGACGCCAGCCCTTGCCCAGCCTGCCGGTCTCGGCCACGCCGGGTCCGTCGGTGAAGCGATAGCCAACGCGCCAGTGGGCGTGGCGGAAGCGAGTGCGCCGCAGCGCTTCGCGACCGAGGCGCGGCAAGGCCGATGTCAAGTAGCGGCCGATGAAGACTCCGCCCCTCGCCCCGCTGCCCGCAGGCACGGTCTTTTGCCGCTCGTCCGCCCATCCGCCGTCGAACCGGGCGACGACGGACAGCGCGAGAGTGACGGCGCGCGCCAGCACATCCTCGACACCCAGCGCGGTGGCTTCACGCTTGTCGACCATGGGGGCGGCCCGGCCGACGATCGTGCCGTCCTCCAGAACGGCCTGCAGGTCCGGCAAGCGGCCGGCCGCTACGGCGCTCACCGCAGCGAAATCCGAAAGCCGTCCGTCGAAGGTCAACCGCACCGTCGGCACCGGCGACGGCGATGCCACTCCCGTCAGATCGAACCTCAGGTCTGCAGGGCGCTGTGTCTGCACCTGCGTTATCGCCTCAACCGGCGTTGCGAGGCCGACCGCCCGGCGCCTGAAGAGACGCCGTTCGAACCGCAGTATCTGCAAGGCCGCTGCGGGCCAGGGATCGGCGACCTGGTGCAGGACCGAGACATCGTGGCCGCCCGCCCGCAACCGCTCGACAAGGACCCGCTGCCACAGCCTCGGCCGCGAGGCGGGAACGATCACAGCCACTACGGCCATGACAGCAGCCTTGACCGGCTGGTCATCGGCATTCGGGACCCTCGTGCTGCAACGCTGCAACACGCATAGGCCCCGCGCCTGTCGGCGCTTCGCAAGAACAACCCCCTGTCGCCCATGCCTTACCCCCTCGCCTCGCTCCCGCATCCGACCCATGCCCATCCGGACCGGCTGCAGCCTGCATTGTACACGGTCATTCTTGGCAGTCGGTAAACCAAACCCCGAACATCCGTTTGACTCTTGCCCTGCCGAAGCAGACAGAGGCACGATAACGCCCCCTGCCGCAGGCGCGATTCTGTACCCATGTTCGAAGTTGCCGTCGAAAACTCCTTCGACTTCCTGTCCCCCGAGTATGCCTCGCTGTTCGCGCGGTCGGTGGCGACCGCCTTCCAGCATCCGCGATGGCTGTCGGCCCTCTACGGCAAGCTCGCGATCGGCAATTCGATCGCGCCACTGATCATCGTCATACGCTTTGCCGACGACAAGCGCCTCGCCATGGTACTGCCGCTGGTGCGGCAGCGCTATGCCATGCTGCGCGTCGTCGAGTTCGCGGACATGCGTGTTTCCGACTATGTATCCCCGGTGACCGATGCCGCGACCTTCGCGCAGGTTGCCGCCGATCCGGCCTGCGTGGCGGCCATCCGGCGGCTTTGCCGGCCTTACGACCTGTTGCGCATCGGCAAACTGGCCGACCAGTCCCTGCGGCTGGAAAGGCTGTTCGACATCGAGCGCGAAAGCATGGGCATGAACGCCTATGCGACGCCGCTCGACGAAACCTATCCGTTGTGGCGTCAGCGCCGGCTCGAGCGCTCCTATTGCAAGGAACTGGACAAGAAGTCGCGCCAGCTGCATCGCAAGGGCACCGTGCGGTTCGAATGCGCACGGGATGCGGCGGCCATCGACGCCACTTTCGAGGCGATGAAGTTCTATCGCGGCCTTCGCTTCGGCGATCCCAAGGATGGCGGCGACCTGCTGCAGCTTCCCGCGTACTACGACTTCTACCGCGGCATGGCCCTCGACGGGCGCGATGACGCCACGCGTACCTATACGCTGTGGCTCGACGACCGGGTCATCGCCGGCGTGCTCGGCCTCGCGCACCGGGATTCCTCTTTCCTGGTCATTCTCGGCGGTTTCGACTTCGAGAATTTCAAGAACCAGTCGATCGGCAGCCTGATGTTCGAACAGGTGGCGCGCGACTGCATCGAACGCGGCGAACGGGTGCTCGACTTCACCATCGGCGACGAGCCTTACAAACTCACCTTCGGTGCCGAACCGGCGGCAATGTGGAAGATATCGCGTCCCGGCAGCCCGCTGGGTTACGCGGCCGAGCTGATCACCGAGCGCATGCCAGCGGTGAAATCGCTGGCGCGCCGCATCTTCCACAAGCCTCACGAAACCAGCGGACAGGCGGCTGCCGCGAAATCGGTCCCGAAGGAAGCCACACCCGGCTGACCGGGCGATCCGCGGCAGTGGACCGGGCTAAAAAGGTGGCGGCTCAGGCGGGGCGGCCGGCCAATGTCCTCAAGCGCGCGACCGTACCGGGCGACAGCCTGCCGAGACGATCGACCAGACGACGGCGCCAGACCAGCAGCAACCGGCGAACGCGCCAGGCGAGGCCGGTGTCCACCGTCAGACTGCGGCGATATTTCGCCTGCGCCAGCGCCGAGGCGTCTGCCGCCTGCTTTTCCGGATCGTCGTAGTAGCAGCCGATCTTGTCAGCCGTCATGCCGGGCGTCGCCAGCCATTGCGGCACATGGACGTGGCACAGCCTTTCGACATCCGTCAGCAGCCGGCTGAAGCCGGTGCCGGCGGCAGGGCACGAGGTCTGATAGGCGTCCCCGATCAGCACGACGCCCTCCTGCCGGCAGTTTTCGGCGACGGCGAGGTCCATGATCCAGTTCTGCACCCGGCCAACCACCTGGAAATCGCCCAGCACCTTGCGAAGGCCCGGCAAGGTAGCCGCCAAAGTCTCCGTCGGGCTTTCCCTGAAAGCCTTGACCCAGGGATCGCGGTGATCGCGGAAGGTGAACAGGTTCGCCCGCATGCCGGTGGCAGTCGGGAACAGCGACAGATAGTCGATGCCGTCGGACACGCGCTCGCCGTAGTAGGTGAGCGCGGAACATTTGAAGCTGCCGTCGGCCGGACGGATATCGAAGCCGAAGGTCAGCGACTGGCGTTCATGGATGACCCGGCGCTCCATGCCCAGCGTGCGACGCAAGAGATCGCCCATGCCGGTGGCCAGCACCACCAGGCGCGCATTCACAACGCCCTGCTCATGCACGGAGACCTGCTGCCGGTCGGCGCTCGTCTTAAGGTCGTTGACCCGGCCAACGATCAGGGTGACCGTCTCGGGGAGGCTCGCACGCATCGCGGCCACGAGATTTTCATAGAGGAAACCGAAATGCGGGGTCCTGGTGCGGTCGAGGATGCGCCCGCGCCGCGCATTGACGATCTCGTCGAAACGGGCGGCATTGGCCGACACGGCGTCGAGCAGGCCGATCCGCTCGACGCGGGACACGAGGTCGCCGCCGATCTTCTCGACCCGGAATTCCGGCGGAAAGACCGCGTTGCGGTCGACCAGCGCAACGCGATATCCGGCGCGGCCGAGCATGATGGCGGCCAGCGTGCCGCTCAAACCGCCGCCGACGACGGCGACGTCGCACTCGATCTCGGCGCTGGGGGCGACGGCGGTGGTCATTCGGAATACCTCAGTATGGCATAGAGAGCGCGCGGATTGGTCGTCAGGTAGCGCCAGAACAGTCGCCGCGGTTCGAGCAGCAGTCGCCACAGCCATTCAAAGCCGGCCTTCTGCATCCACGAGGGCGCGCGGCTGTTCTTGCCCGACAGGAAATTGAACAGGCCGCCGGAAGTCTTGATGACGCCGACATTGCCGAGCCGGCCGGAGAAGGTGCGGACGAAGCGCTGCTCGAGCGGCACGCCGAGCCCGAGCCACAGGATGTCCGGCGCCAGCCGGTTGATCTCGTCGACCTTTTCTTCCAGCGCCGCACCCTTCAGAAAGCCGTGGCTGTGCCCGACAAGGCGCAGCTTCGGATAGGCGGCGCGCACGGCTGCCACGGCCTTGGGATTCTCCTCTTCGTCGGCGCCCAGCATGTAGAAGGTGGTGCCGGTCTGCTCCGCCAGGCGGGCGACGTCATGGAACAGGTCGGTGGTGGCGACGCGCTCGGGCAAGCGGTCGCGGCAAAGCCAGCGCGAGGCCAGCACCAGCGGCTGCCCATCGGCGAGGATCTGGTCGGCGGCACTGAATAGCGTCTCAATGTCCGGCTCCACGCGGGCCCGGGCAATGACCTCGCCGTTGATGGAGGTGAAATAAAGCGGACGGCCTGCGCCGGCGCGCTCGCTGGCGGCGCGGATCATCATCGTCGCGGCCGTCTGCCGATCGGCTGCGCTGACGGAAAAGCCACCTACAGTGACGGTCGGAACGGCGGCCACCATCTGTGCGTAAGACGTCAATTCGAACTCCCAACCGACCAGCGCGACAATTCCAGGCCGATCGACGACGGCCGCAAACAGGACAACGATCCCGCCGGCGGTCTACGACTGTCACGAAGCCCGCAAATTGCGTTTTGAAAACAAACAGCTACTGATTAACATCAAGTGGCTTCGGTTGTTTGATTTGTATACGAATGCCAGATTTCTGTTAAGTCCATTCCTAATGAAAGGTTAATCTTCAAATTTTACTAAAATTTTAGCTATAAACTCAAATAAATGTAAGCTTTTCGCTTCCGGGCAGTCTCAAGCACGCGTCGTGTCTTTTCGACCTGCTTGCAGGAGCGGAAACGCTGGTGAAGCCTCATTTCGTCCCGGCATCGCCTTGCCGCGCAAGGAATTGCGAAAACAGCGCGAGGCCCTGGCGCAGCACCTCGGTGTCACAGGCATAGCCGATGCGCAGCCAGCCTTCCATGTCCAGCACCGAACCCGGCAGCAGCATCACGCCCGTCTCGGCTTGCAGGGTGCGGCACAGGTCAGCCGAGGGCATATCGAGGTCGTAGCGCAGGAGCGCCGTCGTCCCCGATCTCGGCTTCACATAGCTGATCCTCGGCTCGGCCGCGATCCAGTCGTCGAGTATCTTCAGATTGGTCCGGGTTATCCTGCGGCTGCGTTCCAGCACACGCTCGCTGCTTTCCAGCGCCAGCGCGGAGAAATGGTCGTCCAGGCGGCCGACGCTGATCGTCGTATAGTCGCGATGGACGAACACCGCGCGGATGACCTCCTCGGGCGCCGCGATCCAGCCGAGCCGCAGGCCCGCCAGTGAAAAGGCCTTCGACATGCCGCAGGTGGAAATGCCCTTCTCATAGAGATCGCACATTGCAGGGGTGAAGCCGTCCCCCTCCTGATCAATGCCGCGATAGACTTCGTCGCACAGAACCCATGCCCCCTCGGCGCGGGCAATGGCGGCGATCGCCTCCAGCCCGGCCCTGTCGATCAGCGAGCCAGTCGGGTTGTTGGGATTGGTCAGGGCGATCAGCTTCGCGCCCCTGGCCAGTTCGGCCAGTTCAGAAAGATCAGGCAGGAAACCGTTCTCCGGCTTCAGCCAGAGCAGCCGCACCTCGGCCCCGCAGCTTTCGGGTATCGAGTAATGCTGCTGGTAGGTCGGCACGACGGACACCACCACATCGCCGGGGCCGACCAAAGCAGAGTGGACGAGGTGATTGGCGCCGATCGTGCCGTGCGTGACGATCACGTTCTCCCGCTTCTGCCGCTCGTAGAGGCGGCAGATCGCGTCCTTCAGCCTGTCGGAGCCCTCGATGGCGCCGTATCCCAGGCGCATCGGCAGGAGTTCGGCGAGCGCCGTGTCGTTGCGGCCGGCGATCGACAGCAGTTCGGCGACGGTGATGGAATCCACGCAGGTCTCGGCGAGATTGAACCTTGCGTCGTTCTCATAGGTGTTCATCCAGATTTCGACACCGAACTCGCGGATATTCATGCCGTTCCTCCCTGTTCGCGCCGACAATCCTGCACGGTCGGCGCCGGTGCGCCATCCTCCCCGAGGCTGACTGCCCATCCCCTTCGGGGTGGATGGCCAGCGATACGAGAAGGCGGGACAAAGGCGGACAAAATCGCCGCGAAGGAATTCGACGTATGACGCTTTATCCCCTGGATCTCATTCGCAGCCGTTTCCCGGCTCTCAGCAACTCCCGCACGGCCCATCTCGACAATCCGGCCGGAACGCTGGTTCCCGAACCGGTCATCGCCGCGGTGGCCGAGACGATGGCGACAGCGTCGGCCAATCTGGGTGGGCACTTCGCCGCCTCGCAGCGCGCCGACGCGATCTGGCGCGCCGCCCACGAGGCGGCGGCGGATTTCGTCAACGCGCCGTCATGGCAGGAGATCGTGATCGGGCCGAACATGACGACGCTCGCCTACCAGATGGCGCGCGTCATCGGCAAAACGCTTGAGTCAGGCGACGAGATCATCGTCACGCGGATGGACCATGAAGGTGACATCTCACCGTGGCTCGATATGGCCGAACGGCATGGGCTGGTCGTGAAGTGGCTTCCCTTCAACAAGGAGAGCTGGCGCATCGAGCCGGAGAACCTCGCGCCGCTGCTCTCCTCGCGCACGAAGTTCCTGGCGCTCAACTACGCCTCCAACATGACCGGCAGCATCAACGACGTCGCCGCCCTGACCGCCATGGCGAAGGCGGCCGGCGCGCTGGTCTGGATCGACGCCGTGCAACTGGCGCCGCATCACCTGCCGGACGTCCAGGCCATCGGCTGCGATTTTCTCGTCTGCTCATCCTACAAGTTCTTCGGTCCGCATCTTGGCGTCCTGTGGGGGCGCGAGGCGCTGCTGCGCGTTCTACCCCCGCACCGAGTGCGCTGCCAAAGCGACGACCTGCCGGACCGCTTCTCGACCGGCACGCCGCAGACCGAGCTGCTGGCCGGCCTGACGGCGACAATCGACTATCTGGCATGGGCAGGCGAACAGACCGGCCATGGCGGGACGCGACGCGAGAAGATGGCCGGCGCCTACCAGGCTTTCGACGCCTACGAAGCCGGCCTTACCCGCCAGCTCGTCGGCGGCCTGACGGCGCTGCCCGGCGTCAGGCTGATGGGCATCGCCAACCCGAACCTGTTTTCCCGCCGGGTGCCGACGATCTCGTTCGTCCACGACCGGATCTCCACCCATCGCTTTGCCGAGGCGCTGGCGGCCGAGGACATCAACGTGTGGTCCGGCCACAACTACGCGCTGGAGCCGGCGCGCCATCTCGGCCTCTCCGAGGACGAGGGTGTGGTACGCATCGGCATCGCCCATTACAACACCGCCGAAGAGATCGACCGGACGCTTGCGGCGATCGCCAAGCTTGTGCCGAAAGCCGCCATGTCATAACTTTCGGTTGAGATATCAGCCCCTTGCGGGCACCGCACCGAAAGGTCCATGTCCGAATCTTCCCCCGCCAGCTGGATCGCTCCTTTTGCCCACGCGCTCGACCGTCATGACCAGCCGGACGGCGTGGCGGCGCTGCTGGCCGCCATCGGCTCTGTCGTGCATTTTCATCTCGCGCTGTCGGTGATTCACCGGCGCACCAGCCGGCCGGCCTATGTGTTCGATACCTTCTCCGGCCCGCGCGCCAAGCGGGCCATCGAGCTTTTCACAGCAGGCACCTATCTGCTCAATCCGGTCTACAATGCCTATCTCGGGGGCCTGAAGCCCGGCATCTACCTGATGCGGGATCTGGCGCCCGACAACTATTTCGATTCCGATCTCTACCGGAACCTCGATATCCGCCGTCATGAGGACGAGGAACTGGGCTATCGCACCCACGGCTGGCCCGAAGGCATGGAAGAACTGATCATCGCGATCGACCTGCCGGGCGACGAACTGGCGGAGATCAGCCTGTCGCGTATCCGTAGCGAAGGCGGCTTCGACGCGGCCTCGATCGCCAGCCTGCAACTGGTGCACCCGCTGGTCGCAGCCATCTTCCGCCGGCTGTGGGCACATCTGTCACGTGGCGAGGCGCATTCCCAGGGGCGCCCCATCGATCACCTGTTCACCGACTTCGGCCGCGACCTGCTCAGCCCGCGCGAACGCGAGGTCGCCCTTCTCATCCTGAAAGGCCATTCGAGCGAATCGATCGGCTATCACCTCGGAATCTCGACAGCGACGGTGAAGACCCACCGGCAGAAGCTCTACACCAAGCTGAACCTTTCCACCCAGCAGGAGCTTTTCTCGACCTTCCTGAAAAGCCTCAATCTCTAGGCTTGGCCGTATGTGCGGGTTCTCCCGCTCAATCGACGAGGCTTTCGCGGATCGCCGCCGATATCGCGGCCAGCCCCTTGCGCAATTCGTCCTCCTTCGGCCAGGCATAGCCAATGCGGAAATGGCGGTCGTCCTGTTCGAACCAGCGGCCACGGCCGACATAAGTGTCATGCCGGCGGTAGAGCCGTTCGTGGAAGCCTGCCACGTCGACGTTGGCCGAAGGCACGATACGGGGAAAGCAGACGCAGCCGCCCGATGGCTCGACCCATTCGACCAGGGGTTCGGAGGCGATCCAGTCCTTGACGATGGCGAAGGCGCTGGCGATGCGGGCGTTGTTGAAGGCGAGCCAGTCCTCGCGCTGGCTGAGCGCGACATAGGCGATGTACTCGTCCACCATGCTGCCCGAAATGCCGATCTGCTCGCGCGCCGCCAGGAAAGTTTCCATCAGCGCGCTGTCTCGGGTGACGAGCCAGCCTATGCGGATACCGGGAATGCCGTAGGTCTTCGACAGCGACGAGACACTGATGACACGGTCCGACAGGCCGGCGGCGAGAGGCAGCATG
The DNA here is from genome assembly GCA_051954615.1 of Mesorhizobium sp. Lineage (GTDB taxonomy): Bacteria > Pseudomonadota > Alphaproteobacteria > Rhizobiales > Rhizobiaceae > Mesorhizobium. Next base: position 13,868 of record JBQCHN010000401.1, read on the forward strand.
GGGCCGGACGTCATCTCGCGATAGGTCTCGTCGAACAGCAGGCGAATGCCCTTGCGCTCGACGAGATCGACTAGGGCGCGCAGCTCGTCCGGCGAGATCATCACGCCGGTCGGGTTGTGCGGATAGGTCACCGAGACGTATTTCGTACCGGGCCGGATCGCCTCCTCTATCTTGCCGAGATCCAGCCTGAAACCGTCCTCGAACCTCAGATCGATGAAGCTCAGGTCACAGCCGATGGCGCGCGGCGTCTCGATGTTGGTGGCGTAGTTCGGCCGTACCACGACGATGTGGTCTCCGGCCTTCAGCATCGAGGTCGAGATGATGAACAGCGCGCCGGCGGCACCGGCGGTGATCAGCACGTCGTCGGCCGCCAGCCCCTCACCCGTCTTCGCGACCAGCGCGCGCAGGTCAGGTGCGCCGCGATGATCGCCGTAGCACAGCAGGATGTCGTCGAGCTTCAGATTGAGCTCGCCCAGCCGCCGGTCGGCGACCGAGCTTTCCGAAAGGTTGTAGCGGATCGTGTCGTAGCCCAGCTGTTCCGGCGATTCCAGTTCAATGGGCATGCGCGAATAGTTCATCGGACCGTTCCCTCCGCTCGACGCTCGGCAAATGGCTAGGGCAAGCCGGCGGCGCTTTCCATCCCCCCCGAGGCGGATGGCGGCCATCATCCCTTGGGAGGATATTCTTCGGCCCGGCGCCAGCGCATCGTTCCGGTATCGGCGAATTCAATCGCCGCAACAATGCCAAGAACTGGGGAGAACACGATGACATTCAGAACTGGTCTTCTGGCCGCCGCGCTTCTGGGCCTGACGGCGGCGCTGCCCGCCCATGCAGAAACCCTGCGGGTCGGCATGGAATGCACCTATGCGCCCTTCAACTACCGCACACCCGACGGCCAGATGGCCGGCTACGACGTCGACGTGGCGCAAGGCATTGCCGAACGGATCGGCGCGGACCTCGAATATGTCTGCCAGGAATGGGATGGCATGATCCCGGCCCTGCTCGCCTCCAAGTTCGACCTCATCGTCGCCTCCCTGTCGATCACCGAAGAGCGCAAGCAGAAGATCGACTTCTCCATACCCTATCGCGTCTCGATCGGCCGTATCCTTGGCGCGAAGGACGCCAAGCTGAAGCTGTTCGACGACGCAGGTAAGCCGATCCCGGAGGCGTTCGACGGACTGCGCTTCGGCGTGGAGCGCGCCTCCACCTACTCGAAATGGCTGGAAGCGAAGCTGCCGAACGCCGAAGCCGTGTTCTACGACAGCAACCAGTCCATGCTGCTCGACCTGCAGAACGGCCGCATAGACATCGCCATCACCAATCCGATGAAGGCCTATCTCGACTTCCTCAGCAAGGACGACGGCGCCGGCTTCGAGTTCGTCTCGCCGGCGATCGACGAGGTCGAGTATTTCGGCCCCGGCGTCGGCGTCGGCCTGCGCAAGGGCAACGACGAGCTGCTCAAGCGCATCGACAAGGCGCTGGCCGAGATGATCAAGGACGGCTCGCTCGAGAAGTACAGCCACAAATACTTCCCCTTCTCCATCCAGCCGGAAAACTGGAAGGGCGTCGACTGACGAACGAAACCTCCGGGCGCCGCTTGACCGCGACGCCCGCCTGGCTCGCGAGGTATTGCCATGTCGCTGCTGGACGGCTGGTGGGATGACTTCTTCTTCGGTCTGCTGACCGTCCTCAAGGTCTTCGTGGTCGCGCTGGCCATCGCGGTCACGCTCGGACTTCTCGGCGCCTCGGCGAAACTTTCGAACAGCCGCCTGCTGCGCGCACTGGCGCAGGTCTATACTGTGGTCTTTCGCGGCGCCCCGGAACTGCTGGTGCTGCTGCTGTTCTATTTCGGCATGGCACTGACCCTGACCTGGTTCGTGCAGCTGTTCGACCCGTCGGTGAAATTCGTCGACCTGCCGCCGTTTTGGGCGGGATCGATCGCCATCGGCTTGATCGTCGGCGCCTACATGACGGAGACGTTCCGCGGCGCTTTCCTCGGCGTCGATCGCGGCCATGTCGAGGCCGCCCGCGCGCTGAGCCTCAATCCTTACCAGGTGTTCTGGTACGTGCGCGTCCCGCAGATGTGGCGGCTGGCCCTGCCGAATTTCGGCAACCACATGCTTTCCATCATGAAGGACACGGCGCTGATCTCCATCATCGGGCTGGAGGAAATCCTTTTCGTCGCCAAGATGGCCAATTCGGTCGTGCATCGGCCGTTCATGCTCTACGTGACCGTCGCCATGATCTATCTGGCGATGACGACGGTGATCACGCTCATCGTGGGTCAATTGGAAGTGCGCGCCAACCGCCACCTGCGGGGGACGCGATGAGCTTCGATTTCGCGCTGATCGCCACCAGCCTGCCGAAGATCCTGCAGGGGCTGGGCCTGACGCTCAATCTACTGGTGGTTTCGACCCTTCTCGGACTGCTGCTGGCCGTCGGCATCCTGTTGATGCGGCTGTCCCGACGCGCCTGGCTGGTGTGGCCGGCCAAGGCCTACATCTACTTCTTCCGCGGCACGCCGCTGCTGGTGCAGCTGTTCATCATCTATTACGGCCTGCCGCAATTCGGCCTGCTCCGGCACAGCTTCCTGTGGCCGCTTCTGCGGGAGCCCTACTGGTGTTCTGTCCTCGCCCTGTCGCTCAACACGGCCGCCTACGTCTCGGAAATCCTGCGTGGCGGCGTGCTTGGTGTCGACAAGGGATTGATCGAGGCCGGCAAGGCCCTCGGCCTGACGAAGTTCCAGCGCGCCAGTCGCATCACCGCGCCGCTGGCGGTGCGGCTGGCCCTGCCGGCCTACAGCAACGAGATCGTGTCGATGCTGAAATCGACCGCGCTGGCCTCGACCGTCACGCTGATGGAGATGACCGGCGTCGCCCGCACCATCGTGGCCGACACTTTCGCCCCCTACGAGATCTTCATCGCCGCCACGATCATCTACCTGGTGCTGGTCTGGATCATACAGACCGCCTTCACCGTGGTCGAAGGCTACGCGAACCAGTACGTCAGAAAGGGCTGACCTATGACCGGCATCGTAGACCTGGAACAGGTGAACAAGTTCTACGGCGACTACCATGCGCTGCGGAACATCGACCTTTCCATCGCGAAGGGCGAGAAAGTCGTGGTCTGCGGCCCTTCGGGCTCGGGTAAATCGACGATGATCCGCTGCATCAACCGGCTGGAGGAGCACGACAGTGGCCGCATCGTCGTAGACGGCAAGGAACTGACCGACGACGAAAGCAAGATCGAGAGCGTGCGGCGCGAAGTCGGCATGGTGTTCCAGAGCTTCAACCTGTTCCCGCACATGACCGTGCTGCAGAACCTGACGCTGGCGCCGCGCCTCGTGCACAAGAAGCCACGCGGGGAGGCGGAAGACGCCGCCATGAAATACCTTACGCGCGTACGTATCCACGACCAGGCGAACAAATATCCCTCGCAACTGTCCGGCGGCCAGCAACAACGGGTGGCGATCGCGCGCGCTCTGTGCATGAACCCCGAGGTCATGCTGTTCGACGAACCGACCTCCGCCCTCGACCCGGAGATGATCTCCGAGGTGCTGGAAGTCATGACCGACCTTGCGCGGGAAGGCATGACGATGATCTGCGTCACGCACGAGATGGGCTTCGCCCGCTCGGTCGCCGACCGCATCGTCTTCATGGACAACGGCGAGATCATCGAGACCTCGACGCCTTCGGATTTCTTCGCCGCCCCCAGGACCGAGCGGGCCCGCACCTTCCTCGGCCAGATTCTCGCCCACTGAGTACGGAAAACATGACCGACATCGCCAATACCCTCCTGGCTTTCTCCGAAAAGCTGGCCGACATCTCGCGCGCCATGATCCTTCAGGCCGCGCGCGAAGCAATGCGCGTCGACCTGAAACAGGACGACAGTTTCGTCACCGCCACCGACCGTGCGGTCGAAGCGAGGTTGCGCGAGGAAATCGGCGCCGCCTTCCCCGACCACGGCATCCTCGGCGAGGAACACGGCTCCGAGAGGCTCGACGCCGAGTTCGTCTGGGTGCTGGACCCGATCGACGGGACGGCGGCCTGGATCGCCGGCATCCCGGTCTACGGCACGCTGATCGCCGTCGCCCGCGCGGGACGGCCGCTGACCGGCGTCATAGATCTCCCGGCCACAGCAGAGCGCCTGACCGGCATTTCCGGGGGCGGCGCCTGGCACGACGGGAAGCCGATCCGCTGCCGCGCGGGCACCGCGCTCGCCGACGCCTATATGACGTCGTCGAACCCCCGTTTCATTCCCGAAGTGGACCGCGCGCCGTTCGCGCGCCTGGACGAGGCGGTGCGCTTCACCCAGTATGGCGGCAGTTGCTACGGCTATGCCTGCCTCGCCCGCGGCCGCACTGATCTGGCCGTCGACGCTGGCTTCGACGCCTACGACCTCTTCGCGCCGACAGCGATCATCGAGGGAGCGGGCGGCATCGTCACCGACTGGCAGGGCGTCCCGCTCGATATCGGCTGGCGCGGCTGCGTCGTCGCCGCCGGCGACCGGCCACTGCATGAGCAGGCATTGACGCGGCTGGCAGACCGGAAGGCGTCTTAAGCGGCCTTTCGTCGCCACGGAAAACGTTGGCGCTTCGTGTGATTCATGGATCTGGCGGGAACGTCAGATAGCGGAACTAGGTGCGCCGACAAGACGGCGAGGATTCTCTGCAGAAGCGGCAAGCGCCGAGTTCAAAGCTTCTGCGAACGGGATATCTTTGAGACCGCGGCCCGGGCGCGGATCAAAATCGACCCAAGTCCTTGATAGCGCGAAGGTTCTTGACCGAAAGCAGGGAAATGGTGCTGCAAGAGAGGATTGAACTCTCGACCTCTCCCTTACCAAGGGAGTGCTCTACCACTGAGCTACTGCAGCGTCTTGAATGCGGCGCCTTCTGCCACATCGTTTCCGTCAGCGCAAGTTATGTGTGCAGCCTTTTGCAGACGACAGCCCGAGGCCTTGCGCGCGCCACATTCGCTCTTATCTTCTGCGGCGGACGGGGACAGGATGACCGACGGCTCGAAGCACAGCAACCACTCCAGTCATAAAGACCAACCCTCGGAGCGCGACCGGCGCAGGGAACGGCTGGCCGAAGCGTTGCGCGCGAACCTCAAGAAGCGCAAGACGCAGTCGCGCTCGCGGCGCACGGGCCAAGCGGATGCCCGGCCCGACGGCCTGGCCGCGTCGACGGACGGGCATGAGGACTGATGACGTAGCGGCGGGGTCTGTGCGATACAGCCCGCATCGTCACGTGTCGGAGGGATTCCTATTTCTTGAACCGCGCCGGCTCATCGTCTAGACGAGGCCGGGGCAGCACCAATCGATTGAATCGGGCCATATGGCCGAAGGGACGCTTTTTCATGGACCGCATCAGGATCGTCGGCGGCAACCCGCTTGCCGGAACCATTCCCGTCTCCGGCGCCAAGAACGCCGCCCTGCCGCTGATGATCGCCTCGCTGCTGACGCCGCAGACGTTGACGCTGGAAAACGTGCCGCACCTCGCCGACGTCGAGCAGCTCATCCGTATCCTCGGCAACCACGGCGTCGACTACTCCGTCAACGGCAAGCGCGACCACCAGAACGGCGGCACTACCAGCGGCTATTCGCGCACGATCAACTTCACCGCCGAAAACATTGTCGACACCACCGCTCCCTATGAGTTGGTGTCGAAGATGCGCGCTTCCTTCGGGGTCATCGGTCCGGTGCTGGCGCGCATGGGCGAAGCGAAAGTCTCGCTGCCGGGCGGCTGCGCCATCGGCACGCGGCCGGTGGACCTGTTCATCGAGGGCCTGCAGGCGCTCGGCGCCGATATCGATGTCGATACAGGTTATGTCGTCGCCAAGGCGAAAAACCGGCTGCGTGGCAACCGCTATACCTTCCCCAAGGTGTCGGTCGGCGCCACCCATGTGCTGATGATGGCGGCTTCGCTGGCGCGCGGCGAGACGGTGCTGGAAAACGCCGCCCGCGAGCCGGAGGTCGTCAACCTTGCCGAATGCCTGATCGCCATGGGCGCGAAGATCCACGGCGCCGGCACCTCGACCATCACCATCGAAGGCGTCGATGAGCTTTCGGGCGCCAAAGTCCGGGTCATTCCCGACCGCATCGAGACCGGCACCTATGCGATGGCGGTGGCGATGACGGGCGGCGACGTGCTTTTGGAAGGCGCCCGTCCCGACCTGCTGGAAGCCGCGCTCGACGTCATTTCCCGCACCGGTGCCGAGATCACGCCGACCAATGCCGGCATCCGCGTCCGGCGCAACGGCGCCGGCATCGCACCGGTCGACGTCACCACCGAACCTTTCCCCGGCTTCCCGACCGATCTGCAGGCACAGTTCATGGGCCTGATGACCATGGCCAAGGGCAAATCGCGCATCACCGAGACGATCTTCGAGAACCGCTTCATGCATGTGCAGGAACTGGCGCGGCTCGGCGCGCACATCACCCTGTCCGGCCAGACGGCAATCGTCGAAGGCGTCTCCAAACTCAAGGGCGCGCCGGTGATGGCGACGGACCTGCGCGCCTCGGTGTCGCTTGTCATCGCCGGCCTCGCCGCCGAAGGCGAAACGACCGTCAACCGCGTCTACCATCTCGACCGTGGTTTCGAGCGGCTTGAGGAAAAGCTGTCGGGCTGCGGTGCGGTGATCGAGAGGATAAGCGGATGAGAGAGGGGGAATAAAGCAGTAGGCAATATGTGACTGTAGGCTTCCGTCAGTCGAAGCCCATGCATATTCCTATTCCCCTACCGCCTATTCCCCTATTCCCCTTCCACCCTCCCCGGTTGCGCCTGCGCCAAAGACCGCCTAACAGAGTGATGTTGGAAAAACCTTCGCAGGTGCGAAATCCGCATGGCCGCGCTCAAGCTTCTCGCCCTCGACGAGGATGACCTGAAGGTCGTTTCGGCGCATGTGCAGGACGCCGTCATGAAGGTGGGCGACCTGCAATTCCTGCCGGCCGCCAAGCGCTTCGTCCTGCCAATGAACCGGTTCGCCTGGGAAGCGAAGTCCGGTTTCCTGCGTCGCCACAACGAACGCCGCCAGGCAGTGCTGCATTTCGACCGGGTGCTCGGCGCCAAGACCAGCGGCATCCGCCGCGACAGGCCGGACGAGGTGCTGTCGCTGCTGGCCGTCAGCTTCGTGCCGATCAACGCCCCCGCCGGGCTGGTCGAACTGATCTTCTCGGGCGGCGGCGCCATCATGCTGGACGTCGAGTGCATCGAGGCGCGGCTGGCCGATGTCGGCGGCGCCTGGCAGGCATCCACACGCCCCCTCCACAAGGTCTGAGCGGCATCATGGCCATCACCCTTCGCCAATCCGATGTCGGCTTCGAGCAGCGTTTCGCGGCCTTCCTGACCACCAAGCGCGAGGTTTCCGCCGACGTGAATACGGCGGTGCGCGACATCATCGCGCGCGTGCGCGCCGAGGGCGACGCGGCGCTGATCGACTATACGCGCCGTTTCGACCGCGCCGACCTGGCAACGCTCGGCATCGCCGTCTCGCGACAGGATATCGAAAGCGCCTATACGCAGGCCGACCCGGCCACGGTGGAAGCCCTAAAGCTGGCGCGCGACCGCATCCACGCCCATCACGCGCGGCAGATGCCCAAGGACGACCGCTACACCGACGCGATCGGCGTCGAACTCGGCTCGCGCTGGACGGCGGTCGAGGCGGTCGGGCTTTACGTGCCGGGCGGCACGGCGAGCTATCCGAGCTCCGTTCTGATGAATGCCGTGCCGGCCAAGGTGGCCGGCGTCGAGCGGCTGGTCATCGCCGTGCCAGCCTCCGGCGGCGCCGTCAATCCGCTGGTGCTGGTCGCGGCCGATCTCGCCGGCGTCTCCGAGATCTACCGCGTCGGCGGTGCCCAGGCGATCGCCGCCCTTGCCTACGGCACCGAGACGATTCGTCCGGTGGCGAAGATCGTCGGCCCCGGCAACGCCTATGTCGCCGCCGCCAAGCGGCAGGTGTTCGGCACGGTCGGCATCGACATGATCGCCGGCCCATCCGAAGTTCTGGTGATCGCCGACGCCGACAACGATCCCGACTGGATCGCCGCGGACCTTCTGGCGCAGGCCGAGCACGACGTCTCGGCGCAATCCATCCTGATGACCGACGACGCGGCTTTCGCCGCCGCCGTCGAACAGGCGGTCGAACGCCAGTTGAAGACGCTCTCGCGCGGCGATACGGCGGCGGCAAGCTGGCGCGACTTCGGCGCCGTCATCCTGGTCGACACCATCGAGGCCGCGCTGCCGTTCGCCGACCGGATCGCGGCCGAGCATGTCGAACTCGCAATCGCGGATGCGGAAGGATTTCTCGCACGCCTGCGCAATGCCGGCGCCGTGTTCCTCGGCCGGCATACGCCGGAGGTCATCGGCGACTACGTCGGCGGCTCCAACCATGTGCTGCCGACGGCGCGTTCGGCGCGCTTCTCCTCCGGCCTGTCGGTGCTCGATTTCGTCAAGCGCACCTCCATCCTCAAGCTCGGCTCCGAGCAGTTGCGCGCGCTGGGTCCGGCGGCGATCGCACTGGCGAAAGCCGAGGGACTTGACGCGCATGGCCGCTCCGTCGCCGTCAGGCTGAATATGTAGGCGGCCATGTCAGGGGGCGATCATAGCCACGCCAAGCTGGTCGATGTCGAACTGGACGAAACGATCGGCCGCTCGACGCCCGACGTCGAGCACGAGCGGGCCGTGGCGATCTTCGACCTGATCGAGGAAAACAGCTTTGCCCCCGTCGGCGACGACCAGGGTGGTCCCTACAGACTGAAGCTTTCGCTGGCCGAGTCGCGGCTGGTCTTCGCCATCAGCCGCGAGGACGGGGCGTCCGTTGTCACCCACATCCTGTCGCTGACGCCGTTCCGTCGCATCGTCAAGGACTACTACCTGATCTGCGAGAGCTACTACGAGGCCATCCGCTCCTCGACGCCGAGCCACATCGAGGCCATCGACATGGGCCGTCGCGGTCTGCACAACGAAGGCTCGCAGACGCTGCTGGAGCGCCTTTCCGGCAAGATCGACATCGATTTCGACACAGCACGGCGTCTGTTCACCCTCGTCTGCGTCCTGCATTGGCGTGGGTGAGGAGCGGTCCGCGCAGCGGACGAAAAGCCAATTGCTTGGCTTTTCGAGCGACGAACGCCCCGAGCCTGCGAGGGGCCGGGCGGTGGCGAGGATCCTCATTCAACCCCATAGACAACCCCGCCCCAATAAGCGTGTTCACAAACCGTTCGCGATCATATAGGTTCCGCGCAAATCCGGCCTTCCTGCCGGAAATCACCCAGACCAAAGGTAACGAATGCCGAAGGAAGAAGTCCTCGAGTTTCCGGGCGTCGTAACGGAACTGCTGCCCAACGCCATGTTCCGCGTGAAGCTCGAAAACGAACACGAGATCATCGCCCACACCGCCGGGCGCATGCGCAAGAACCGCATCCGCGTGCTGACCGGCGACAAGGTCCTGGTCGAGATGACGCCCTACGACCTGACCAAGGGCCGCATCACCTACCGCTTCAAGTGATCGCCAGCCGGCCGAAGGAACTGCCATGAGCCCTTCGCAGACGCTCGTGCTCGCTTCCGGCTCGCCGCGCCGCATCGAACTGTTGCAGCAGGCCGGCATCGAGCCGGATCGCATCCTGCCGGCCGACATCGACGAGACGCCGCAGCGCTCCGAGCATCCGCGTTCACTGGCCAAGCGGCTGGCGAAGGAGAAGGCGGAAAAGGCGGCAGCCTCGCTGCGGGCCGAGCCAGGCCACGCCCCGGCCTACGTCCTGGCAGCGGATACGGTCGTCGCGGTCGGGCGCCGCATCCTGCCCAAGGCCGAGACGATCGACGACGCGACAAGCTGCCTTCAACTGCTTTCCGGCCGCTCGCACCGGGTCTATTCCGGCGTCTGCCTGATCACGCCGGACGGCAAGCAGCGCCAGCGGCTGGTGGAGACGCGGCTGCGCTTCAAGCGCCTGCCGCGCGCCGAGATCGAGCGCTACATCGCGTCGGGCGAATGGCGCGGCAAGGCGGGAGGCTATGCCGTGCAGGGCCTTGCCGGCGCTTTCGTCGTCAAGCTGGTCGGTTCTTATACCAATGTCGTCGGCCTGCCGCTCTACGAGACCACGGCGCTGCTTACCGGCGAAGGTTACCGGGCGCACGAGGCTGCGCCGGCGGGCGCCATCTCATGAGCACGGCGCCATGAGCACCGGACCTGGCGCACCGGTCACGCCGCTCAGGCCGAAGCGCCCCTGCCCCGAATGCGGCCGCCCCTCGGCGCGCGAGACCTATCCGTTCTGTTCGCCACGCTGCAAGGCGATCGACCTCAATCGCTGGCTGAAGGGTGCCTACGTCATCCCCGTGCATGAGGACGAAGAGCAGGAAGACCAGCCGAATTCAGGCCGCACATCACCCGGCGGCGAAGACAGCTGAAACGGTTCCGCAGCCCGCTTTGACCCCGCCGCCGAGGCCGGCGCGACAAAGGCTGATCTTTCCCGTCGAAATCGACTTTCCGGCGCTGGACAGGCGTCATTCTCATGCTATAACCCACGCGCTTTCGGCGGCGCTCCGGCGCTCGACGATCACCGCAGGCGGATGCGCTGTCGCGGTCGAGGGCCCAGGTAGCTCAGTTGGTAGAGCAGCGGACTGAAAATCCGCGTGTCGGTGGTTCGATTCCGCCCCTGGGCACCATATAAATCCCAAAATCACCATATTATCAGGCGGTTAACGCAACATTCCTTTCGTGTATCCCCCTCCCTGTCCCTACTGACGAATTGCGCACGAATCTCAATTCGTCATGTTGCTTCCTCTGACGTCAGCATGTCGAGATAAGTGGTATCTTCCATGCCCGGCACCGAAGCATCCAGCGAAACCGTTTTGAAGGTGTCGTACTCACGGTTATACGAGCGCATGAAACTGCCGACTTCCTTCTCGATGTTGGCGACGAGCAATTTCCCTTCGAGCACTGCCAGGCAGATCATTCCGGCGATGTCGTCACGGGCGAACCTGGGCAGCCCGGCTGGGACCGCTGCGAGGACGCGTCGATACATCTCGTCAGGGTCATGCCGAAGGTTGGCGATCGATTCTTGTTTCGCTCGGCGAGCGTGATAATAGGCCAGCCGCTTTTCGTGATGGCGCTGGTAACCTTCACGCGCCTTCTCGCGTTGCTTTTCGGGGTCTGCCCAATAGCGGGCACGGTCGCGCTCTCGGGATCTTTGCGTGCCGTGGCGTTTCCGCCATTTGGCGGTAAGCTTCTCCGGGTTCACCAGGCGATCGTGCCGATATAATGCGCGGCAGGTGTAGCGTCTGCGTTCATTCGGAGTGAGGGCCTTCCACTCCTCCATCGTTAGGCCGTGGCGGGAGGGATCGAAGTCTTTTCGAGCAGCCATTTCGCCTGCTCCCATTTCATCGGCCATGGACTATGAAGCAGGTCGCTTTCTTCGCCACGCAAAAAGCCTAGCAGTCCCCAACGTACACGGCTGTGCAAAGGATTGAGAGGATTGAAGGGGACAAGGTGACAGATCGGATTGACGGGCTTCGGCCCTACCGACCCAGACCTACGACGCCACGGAATATCGAAGTACGACGTTTTCCACCGCCCACCGTTGTGACGAGCGAAGAAAAGTGGAATCGTAGGTCCTGCTCTGGGGAGGGCTTGGGGAATGAGACTTCGGACTTTGGCCGCGCTTGCGAGCGTGGCGGTGCTTGTCGGCTGCGAGTCGACGACAAACACTCATTGGGAAAAGATCGGATACGGCCCGACACTCGACTATGCGGAAGCGCAATGTCGCATCATGGCGATGGGCACTCAGCAAGGCGTCATCGCATGGGGATCACCTGGATATGTGGCCGGTGCACAGCTTGGCAATGCCATCGGCAACGCGATCCGTGAAGCCGAGTTCATGAAAAACTGCATGACTATGCAGGGCTGGAAACGGATGCCCAACGCGCCACAACAGGTAAAAGCCACGACGGCTTCACACAAAACGAACATTTCCAGTCTTCTTAACCAATGGGCGTCGTGGAATAATCAGTGCGTGGCGGGAAAAAAATCAGCCTGCCAAGCTCGCAACACGGTTGGCGCACAACTTGCGAAGATGGGCGTCCACCCAGGCGTTTAAACGGACTGGCAGCTCTGGGGCTTGGGTATGGGGTATCTCGATTTTGTCGTTTTGATCGTGCCGGCGGCTATCGGGCTGGTGGCCGCGCTCGCTTTCGGGCCAAATCGCGGCACCATCGGCGGCGCCGTTGTGATGCTGGTGGCGGTGTTCGCCTTGCTGTTGTTCCAGGTGACGCCACATGAAGCCGGCAGCGCTCTGGGGCTAATGCGCTTCGAATGGTATCGCTGGGTGCCGGCTTTCCTGATTGGCGCCGCGGTTGGCTCCGTCATCTTCCGTATGCGGAAGGGATGACGATAAAGCGATTTTGGTCAGTGGGGATGGCGAAGTAGCGGGAACGCATGACCCGGAGCGGCATGGATCGAGACGGTCGCCATGCACATGGAAGCGGCCGAACCGATAAAGCCGAAGGGCTGAAGGGGAAGCGGTTCGAGAGGTAGCGGGCTGCATCAAAACGATGCGTTGTTCACCGGGCCGCTGCTGGAGAATTTCGGCCTTCTGCGCTATATTGGAATCGATACGCAGCAAAAAGCCGCCCCCGGCGAAGGAAAGCGGCTTTTTGTGAGCGAATCACCAACTTGGCAAGACCGCTCCGGACACCCCAAAGATAGTCTCTTTGGTGGAGATTTCTAGCCAAGTTGGGCACCACCTCAACTCATTGATAAGGCTGGAAAAAATGTCTTCTTCCACTGATTTGACCACCGCCCCACAACAGATGTCATTCGACCTTGAAATCGTCGTCGAGGCCGAGATCGATGGCGTCGGCATGGGTGTTCTTGGAGACGGGACGCCATTCCTCACTCTGCGGGGTTTGGCTCGCATGTGCGGAATTGACCACACAACCTTGGTAAAGCTCACCAACGATTGGGGAACTCCAGGGACGAAGGCGCGGGAACAAAAAATCCGCGATCTTATTAAGGCTCAAGGCTTCGATGACACCGTGTTCTTCCATGCCGTCATGAAGAACGGGACCATCCACCACGCAATCCCCGCTCACGTCTGCATGGCCGCGCTGGAATACTACGCTTTCGAGGCAAGCGCCGGAAATGCTCACGCTCTCAACAGCTACCGCACTTTAGCAAAGAAGGGCTTTACCGACTTTGTCTATGCCCAGGTTGGCTACAACCCGGATGGCAAAGTCACTCTCGCATGGCAGCAATTCCATGATCGGGTCAGTTTGGTAGCTAATGCAGTCCCGCCCGGCTATTTCAGCGTGTATCAGGAAATCGCTGGCATGATCGTTCCCATGATCAACGCCGGGATCGATGTGGGACCGCACATTGTGCCTGACATCAGTGTCGGGCAGCGCTGGGGGAAGCACTGGACCTCGAATAACCTGGAAGTGCTGTTCGGCGAACGAAAGCCCTATTCGCATGACTATCCAGTGTATTTCCCACAGGCTGCTTCCAATCCTCAGAGTCCCTGGTGTTATCCAGACGATGCACTTAGCGAATTCCGCAAGTGGTTCCGAGAGACCTATCTTGATGCTCACTTGCCCGACTACTTGAAGAACCAAGCAAGGCTAGGGAAAGTTAAGCCTGCTGTTGCGACCAAGGCTATTGAAGCCTTCAAGCCTAAGGCGATAGCCGGGAAAAAATAGTCCGGCGCCTTGCTCCTAATCTGCCCCGGCTCCGGCCGGGGTTTTCGTTTCAGGCCTTCTTGCGCTGCCGGGCCTTAGGCTTGGCTGGAGCAGCAGGCTCTGACTTCTGTTTCGCAAGCCGAGCTTGACGCAAACGCTCGGTCTTGGCCTCGCGAGCCGCCGTTTCGCCATCCATTATCTTACGCGCCAGCTGCGTTGTCGCATCCGCCTTCGCCTCCTGCTTGGACGGCTTCGGCTGGAAAATGGCGTTGATGCGTTCGTGGTCCATTGTGGCGCTCCTTGAAAACGAAAAAGGCCGGGTTTCCCCGACCTTCCCCTATCCGCCTCGATGATCAGTGCCAGTACATCCGTGGTCAAAGACCAGAAGCGGTATTCTTATGTTACGCGGCCTGAAGGTTCTCGGCTGCGCTCTTGCCGTTGCGATCGTCCTTCACGACGTCGAAGCTGAGCTTCTGGCCCTCAACGAGGGAGCGCATGCCGGCGCGCTCGACGGCAGAGATGTGGACGAACACGTCCGGCTGCCCATTGCCCTGCTCGATGAAGCCGAAGCCCTTGGTCGCGTTGAAGAACTTTACGGTTCCAGTGTTCATGGCGATTTCCTTTCAAATCGACATAGATCGTCGCCGCTTGGCTGCATGCCAAACGTCGTAGTCATTCGAAATTGAGAAGGAAGATCGGATAGGCGCCGAAGCGCTGAAACAAGCTAACAGCCAAGATCGATGCTTAACACCTATC
>JBQCHN010000402.1:0-9345 GCA_051954615.1 Mesorhizobium sp.
GACCGAGACGTTCATGCCGACCAGCGCCAGCCAGGCGAAGCTGGCCGAGCCGCGGTAGAATTCGCCCGGCGTCGAATTGGTGGTGCCGCCCATCAGGCCCTGCACGTAGTCCATGAAGGGTCCGTACCAGTTGTTGACGGCGACGGAGACCTGGACGTTGAAATAGATCAGGAAGAAGATGATCGAGGAGACGACGATCGACCATTCCTGCCATGGATGCGGCGAGAACCAGCGCCAGAAAGCATAGAACAGCGCCACGCCGACGACATAGTAGATGTAGAACCACAGGAACGGCTTCGACCACAGCACGGTGATGCCGATGATCGGCGGGGTCGCCGGATCGGCCGGCGGCAGGCCGACCAGCGCGCCGAGCTCGGCGCCGCCAAAGAACCAGAAAAGAATGAGGGCGAGGCTCCAGCCGGCGGCGCTGAGGAAGAACAGCTTGGGCCGGGGAAAGAAGGATACGAACACTCAGGAAGTTCCTTTCGGCGGATGCTTCGGCTGGCGCGCATAAAGTCACAGATTTTGCGGCAAAGAAATGGTGTGCGCGGCCGGGCGCGCATTACAATGTCGTCATCTGGATGGTCATGCGGCCTTGCTCAGGCGTGGCGGCGGGCATCCCAGGCGCAAAGACCGGACGCGACGAGCACCAGCGCCGCCAGCAGGGAAGGCAGCACGAAGCTGCCCGAGCGTTCGGCCAGCACGCCGGCGACGACAGGCCCGACGATCTGGCCGATGCCGAAGGACGTCGTCATCAGGGCCACCACGCGGCGCGGTGCCTGCGGCGCCAGAAGGCGGCCCGCCTGAAGCCCCAGCGCGCTGACGGCCATGAAGGTGGCGCCGAGCAGGACGCTGGCCAGCAGCGGGCCGAAATAGCCGCCGAGCGCCACGCTGGCGACGACGCCGACGACCTCGACAAAACAGGCGCCGGCATAGGCGGCGTAAATCCCGGCGCGCGCCGCAACCACCTGCCACAACCAGATCGACGGGAAGGCGACGAGACCGGCGACCATCCACACCACCGCCTCGAACACGCGGCCAGCGCCGCCGGCGCGCACGATGGCGACGAGGAACGTGGCGGTCACCACATAGCCGAAGCCGAACAGGCCGTAGGAGAGGATCATCCGCGCCAGCGCCGGGCTTTTCGGCAGGCGCGGCTCCCGGCCCGTCGTGCCGTTGCCCAGCGGACCGCTATCGACCGTCAGCGCGACGACCGCGAAGGCGACGGCCGAAAGCCCGGCCGACCAGAACCATCCGGCCTGCCAGTCGGCATGGTAGTCCACCAGGATCACCATCAGCAGCGACGAGAGGGCGATGCCGAGGCCGACGCCGCCGAAATGCAATGCCTGCATGCCGCCGCGTCCGGTCGAATCGAGGTGGCTGGAAACGATGGCCGTCAAAAACACCATCACGAAGGCGCTGGCGACACCGGCCAGGAAGCGGATGACGAGGAAGGCGGCCAGATCGCCGGTCAGGCCCATGCCGGCCGCCAGCAAGGTGCTTGCCGCCAGCCCGGCCAGCATGGTCGCCCGCTCGCGCCCATGCGCCCAGCCGCCGGCGGCAGCGTATGCGCCGACGAGGTAGCCGAGGAAATTGGCCGACGCGATCAGTCCGGCATCGGCGGCCGTGAGATGCAGCCCCTCCATCATGCCGGGCAGGATCGGCGTGTAGACGAAGCGGCCTATGCCCATGGCGGCCGCCATGCCGACCATGCCGGCGAGAGCGAAGCGCAAGGGGTTGGTGGCTGCGATCTTCATTGCAGTGCACAATAATCGCCCAACCGCCCCAGACAAGCGGCATACCATTGGGCCAAAGGATGGAAACCGCCGAGACGCCGGACTATGTTGGTCCTATCGTTCCCTTGATTACGGACAGGCATAGATGACCACCCATGCGCGCGACTTTTCCGCCTCGATCGACCCGGTGAAGCTGGACCGGATGGCCGAAGTGGCCATCAAGGTCGGCCTGCAACTCAAGGAAGGGCAGGACCTCGTGCTGACCTCGTCGATCGCCGCGCTGCCGCTGACGCGGCGCATCATCGAGCAGGCCTACAAGGCCGGCGCCGGGCTGGTGACGCCGATCTTCTCCGACGACGAGATCACGCTGGCGCGTTTCCGCTACGGCAAGGACGGCGGCTTCGACCGCGCCGCCGGCTGGCTCTACGAAGGCATGGCCAAGGCCTATGGCGCGGGCGCGGCGCGGCTTGCCGTGCGCGGCGACGACCCGTCGCTGCTGTCGGGGCAGGACCCGGAAAAGGTGTCGCGGGCCAACAAGGCGGCGTCCATCGCCTCGAAGCCGGCGATGGAGAAGATCACCAACTTCGACACCAACTGGACCATTTTGGCCTATCCCGAACTCGCCTGGGCCAAGCAGGTGTTCCCTGACGACACCGACGACGTGGCGGTGGCCAAGCTCGCCAGCGCCATCTTTTCCGCCAGCCGCGTCAACGGCGACGATCCGGTCGGCGCCTGGAAGGCGCACAATGCGGAGCTCAAGAAGCGCAGCACATGGCTGAACGGCCATAATTTCCACGCGCTCCGCTTCACCGGGCCGGGCACGGACGTGACCATCGGGCTGGCGGACGGCCACGAATGGATGGGCGGCGCCTCGACGGCCAAGAACGGCATCACCTGCAATCCCAACATCCCGACCGAGGAGGTGTTCACCACGCCGCATGCGCGGCGCGTGTCGGGCCATGTGTCCAGCACCAAGCCGCTCTCCTACCAGGGCACGCTGATCGACAACATCCAGGTGCGCTTCGAGGAAGGCCGCATCGTCGAGGCCAGGGCGTCGAAGGGCGAGGACGTGCTGAACAAGGTGCTCGACACCGACGAGGGCTCGCGGCGGCTCGGCGAAGTGGCGCTGGTGCCGCATTCCTCGCCGATCTCGGCCAGCGGCATCCTGTTCTACAATACGCTGTTCGACGAGAACGCGTCGTGTCACATCGCGCTCGGCCAGTGCTATTCCAAGTGCTTCGTCGACGGTGCCAGGCTGACGCCGGAGGAAGTCGCGGCGCGCGGCGGCAACAAGAGCTTCATCCATATCGACTGGATGATCGGCTCCGGCGAGGTCAACATCGACGGCCTCGACAAGGACGGCCGCGCCGTGCCGGTGATGCGCAAGGGCGAATGGGCGGCATGAGGCGGCGCTTCGGCGCGGGAAGGCAGCCATGGCTTTCGACATCGAAGTAAAGCGCGTCTACGAGCCGGCGGAGACCTCCGACGGCCAGCGCGTGCTGGTCGACCGGCTGTGGCCGCGTGGCGTGTCGAAGGAGAAGGCGGAACTCACTCTATGGCTGAAGGAGATCGCGCCGAGCAACGACCTGCGCCACTGGTACAACCACGTGCCCGAGCGCTGGGACGAGTTCCGCAAACGCTATGCGAAGGAGTTGGACGGCAATCCCGAGCCGCTCAGGGAACTCGGCGCCCTTCTGGAGCACGGCAGGGTGACGCTGCTCTTCAGCTCGCAGGAAGAACGCCTCAACAACGCCGTGGCGCTGGCGGAATACCTGAAGGGAAAGGAATAGGCCGCGCTTCCTACTACTTCCGCACCACTTCCCGCTCGTAGATATCCGGCTTGAAGCCGACAAGCAGGCGGTCGCCGAGATCGAGCACCGGCCGCTTGATCATCGTCGGATTGGCCAGCATCAAGGCCCTGGCTTTCTTGGCGTCGAGGCCCTGCCTGTCGGCGTCCGGCAGGGCGCGAAAACTGGTGCTGGCCTTGTTGAGCAGCACCTCCCAACCGAGCTTGTCCACCCAGCCGTCCAGCGTCCGTGCATCGAGGCCGGAAGCCCGGTAATCGTGGAAGGCGTAGGCGACGCCATGGCTGTCCAGCCAGGTGCGGGCCTTCTTCATCGTGTCGCAGTTGGGGATGCCGTAAATGGTGGCGGGCATGTGCGCTCCTCAGATCATTCTGTCCGCAGTAGCCGATTCGCGCCGCCAAGGCCGCCGCAATCCATCGCCCGACAGTGGCGCTCCAGCGATCTTCGATGTCGGCCTTTCTTGGCGGCATCTCGCCGAATGCTCTATGGTCGTGCCGACACTGATCTCCAGCCGAAGCGGATAGTCAAATGAGCAACCATCACCTGGATTTCTTCATCGACGGCAAGTGGGTGGCGCCGGCCGTGCCGGCGACCCTCGACGTCATCGATCCGTCGACGGAGGAGGCCTACACGAAAATCTCGGTCGGCTCGAAGGTCGACGTCGACCGCGCCGTGGCGGCGGCCAAGGCGGCCTTTCCCGCCTTCTCGCAGACGACCAAGGAAGAGCGGCTGAAGCTGCTGCGCAACATCCTGGAAGTCTACAACGAGCGCTACGAGGACATCGCGCAGGCCGTCAGTCAGGAGAACGGCTCGCCCATCACCTGGGCGCGCGAGGCGCAGGCCTGGGCCGGCCGGGCGCATCTGGAAGCCGCCATCAAGGCACTGGAGGATTACGAATTTTTTGAGAAGCGCAGCACGACGATGGTGGTCAAGGAGCCGATCGGCGTGTGCGCGCTGATCACGCCATGGAACTGGCCGCTCAACCAGATCGTCTGCAAGGTGGCGCCGGCGATCGCGGCCGGCTGCACGGTGGTGTTGAAGCCCTCCGAGATCGCGCCGATCAGCGGTATCGTCTTTTCCGAGGTGATGGAGGCGGCCGGCACGCCGAAGGGCGTCTACAACATGGTCAACGGCACCGGGCCGGACGTCGGCCAGGTCATGGCAGGGCATCCGGACGTCGACATGGTGTCCTTCACCGGTTCGACGCGGGCCGGCATCATCGTCGCAGAGACCGCGGCGAGAACCGTCAAGCGCGTGGCGCAGGAACTCGGCGGCAAGTCGGCCAACATCATCCTGCCCGACGCCGACTTCGAGCGGGCGGTGAGGAAGGGCGTCAACGCCTGCTTCGGCAACAGCGGCCAGTCCTGCGACGCGCCGACGCGCATGCTGGTGCCGGCCGCCCGCCACGACGAGGCGCTGGCGGTGGCCAGGAAGGCAGCGGACGCCCACAAGGTCGGCGATCCGCGCAACGAGGACACGAAACTCGGCCCGGTGGTCAGCCAGTTGCAGTTCGACAAGATCCAGCGGCTGATCGAGGCCGGCATCAAGGAAGGTGCTGTGCTGGTGACCGGCGGTCCCGGCCGGCCGGAGCACCTGAACCGCGGCTACTATGTCAGGCCGACCGTGTTCGGCCACGTGAAGCCCGGCATGACCATCGAGAAGGAAGAGATCTTCGGACCGGTGCTGTCGATCATTTCCTATGAGGACGAGGACGAGGCGGTCGAGATCGCCAACGACACGGTCTACGGACTGGCCGCCTACGTGCAGTCGAAGGACATCGAACATGCCCGCCAAGTCGCGGCCCGCATGCGCGCCGGCCAGGTGTCGATCAACTATCCGGAGTGGGATACGTTCGCGCCGTTCGGCGGCTACAAGCAGTCCGGCAACGGCCGCGAATACGCCGACTGGGCCATCCACGACTTCCTCGAGATCAAGGGCATCATCGGCTACGGGGAGTAGATCGTTTCATCGTTTCACGGAAACGGTGAAACGATCCATCCCTTTGTTTTTGCCGCATTTATGCGACGCCAGACGATTCCGTCTGGCTGCAAAATGCTCTAGGCGCGACGCAGCTTCAGCCGAGGCGCCACAGCCTGCGGGCGTTGGCGGACAACAGCTTCCGACGCTCCTCCTCGCTCGCGCCGGACAGCAGCGCATGGGTGGCCGCGACCCAGGCGAGCAGGCCGCCGCCCAGCGTGCAGACCGGCCAGTCGCCGCCCCACACGACGCGATCCCAGCCGAAAGCGCGGATCGTGTGCTCGACATAGGGGCGCAGCGTCTCGGCCGTCCACGTCCCGGCGTCGGCATAGGCGACGACGCCGGAAACCTTGCCCACGACATTGGGCCGGCGCGCCATCTCGGCGATCTGCTTGCGCCAGGGATGCTCGGCGCCGGCCTTGATGTCGGGCACGCCGCAATGGTCGAGCACGAACTGTACGTCGGGCGCCAGATCGACCAGCGCCATGGCCTGCTTCATCTGGTGCGGCAGCACGCACAGGTCGAAGGTCAGGCCGCTGCCGGCGATGCGCTTCACATTCTCCCGGAACAGCGCGCCTTCGGAGAGATCGTCCGGCACCACATGCAGGACGCGGCGGAAGCCCTTGACGAAGGGAGTCGCCTTCACCGCGTCCAGCCACGCCGGAAAGCCGGGCTCTTCCGGGCGGCACGAGACGATGGCGCCGGCGATCAGGCTGCCGGGACGCTTCGACAGCGCCTCGACATGGGCGGTTTCGGCGCTGATGTCGGCCGGGTCGACATCCACCTCCATGTGCAGGGCGGCTTCGATGCCGGCGCGCCGCGCCTCGGTGGCGTATTCGTCGTGAGAGAAATCGCGATCGAGCGCCGGCGCGCCCGTCAGCCACGGGTAGCGCAGCACCTTGCGGTCGATCAGGTGCAGATGGGTATCGACGATCATCGCCCTTGTCCTTCCCGAATCAACGGCCTTCCCGATTCAACCTCGATCGGCGGCCGCAGCCGCCCGATCAGCCTGCCTCGCCATAGACCAGCCTGTCCTGTCTGGCACGCAGCCCGGTCAGCTTCGAGCTCGGCGGAACCGCGTTGGCATAGGTGATGAGTTCGCCTTTCCTGATCGACGCCGTCACCGAACCGCCCTGCAGCAGGCCGCAGGGAACGGCCTTAGCCGCGCGCGCTTCCGGCGCGGTCATGATCCAGGCGCGGTAGCAGTATTCGCCGATGGCATCGAGGCGGTCGCCGGGCTTCAGGTCCTTCTTGGCGACGGCGCAGACCTCGGCCACCGGCTTCGACAGCGGCACCATGTCGGCCTTGCCGTAAAGGACGACGCGGGCGCAGGTCAGCGGCACTTCCAGCGAGGTCAGGTGATAGGGCCGGTGGAAAGTGAAGTAGGGTCCGTGGCCGAGCTTGAGGTCCTCCATGCGCTCCGAAATGCGCGGATGGCCCATGTCGGCAATGACGAAGACGCCGGGCGCCACGCCCTTGCCGATGGAGTAATCGACGACGCCGACCTTCGACAGCACGCCGCCGTCCTTTTGAGGCACCAGCGTAGTCGCAAGTTCACCGAGCGTGGCGGAGGGGCCGTGCATGCCGGGCTTGTCCGGCACCAGGCCGGTTGCGTTGGCTATGGCCGTCATCTCGACCATGGTCTTGGAGCCGTCGACGAACTCGACCAGCATGCGCACGTTCATGTTGCGGCGTGCCGCCTCCTCCTCGTAGGCGGGCGGCGTGGCGTCGACGTTGAGCGGATTGTTCTTGCCCTTGCCGGCGGCGACGATGGTGTGGCCCATGGCCGAGACGAACTCGATCAGTTCCATGCAGGACGACGGCTCGTCGCCGGCGCCGAGCGAATAGGTGACGCCGAGGCGCTCGGCCTCGCTTTTCAGGTAGGCGCCGATGGTGACGTCGGCCTCGACGTTCATCATGACGAGATGCTTGCCGTGCTCCATGGCGTCCAGGCCGATCTCGGCGCCGACCGCAGGCACGCCGGTGGCGTCGATCACCACGTCGATCAGGTCGTTGCCGATGACGAGGTCGGCGTCGCCGGTGACGGCGATCCTGCCGGCTTCCATGGCCTCGGTCATCGCCGAGGCGGTCGAGACTTCACGCGCATGGCCGCCTTCGCCATAGGCGATCTCGGCCGCCTTCAGCGCCGCCGGGATCTTGCGCTCGGCGACGGCGCCGACGACGATGCCCTGCATGTGGGCGACACGGGTGACGATGTCGGTGCCCATCTCGCCGCAGCCGATCAGGCCGATGCGGATCGGCTTGCCGGATTTGCCACGTTCGCTGAGGTCGCGCGCCAGCCCCGTCGGCGCGATGTTGATGCTCATGTCGGCTACTCCGTGGCTTGTCGCATGACCACTATTGAACTTATGCCTTGTTTATCAAGCCCGATGTTGTCCGCTTTCGGCGCGATCCGGCCGCGCCGCGCGGCATCGTCGACCAAAGCACGACGAAAAAGGCCGGCATCGCGCCGGCCTTTTCCATTTCATCGGGGCTTGCCCTTATTCGGCGGCGACGATCTTGCCGTTGTCCCACTTGAACAGGCTGAAGCTCGGCGAGCTCAGGTCGCCGGTCGCGCCATAGGTCAGCTTGCCGATGGCGGTCGGGATGGCGTCGCCCGACTTGATCGCGGCGGCGACGGCGGCCGAATCGTCGGTCTTGCCGGCCTTCTCGATGCCGAACTTCAACACCTGCATGGCGGCATACGCGTTTAGCGTGAAGGCTTCCGGCGGCACGCCCTTGTCCTTCAGCATGGCGACGGCCTCGGCCGAGTCCGGGTTCTTCAGCGCGTCGGTGGCGTTGGTGAACATCGTGCCCTGCGAGGCATCGTTGCCGATCGCCCAGTATTCGGTGTTCGACAGGCCCTCGCCGCCGATTATCTGGGCGTTGACCTGCACGTCACGGAGCTGGCGGGCGAGCAGGCCGCCCTCGGGGTGATAGCCGCCGAAATAGATCACCTCGGCATTGTCGGCCTTGAGCTTGGTGACCAGCGCGGAGAAATCCTTCTCGCCGGGGGTCAGCGCGGTATAGGCGACCTCGGTGATGCCGCCCTCGTTGATGACCTTCTTGAAGGAATCGGCGAGGCCCTTGCCATAGGTGCCGTTGTCGTGAACGACAGCCACGCGCTTGTCCTTGAAGTGATCCAGCACGTATTTGGCGGCGACTTCGGCCTGCTGGTCGTCGCGGCCGCAGGTGCGCAGCACGTTCTCCAGTCCACGGTTGGTCAGGTCCGGCGCCGTCGCCGTCGGCGTCACCATCAGGACGCCGTTCTCGGCGAACACGTCGGAGGCCGCCATGGCGACGCCCGAGGTGACCGGACCGACGACGAAATGGACGCCTTCGCCAACCAGGTTATTGGCGGCGGAGACGCCCTGCTTGGGATCGCCGGCATCGTCGACCAGCTTCAGCACCACCTTCTCGCCGGCGATGCCGCCAGCCTTGTTGATGGCTTCGGCGGCCGCCTCGGCGCCGTTCTTGACCTGGTCGCCATAGGCGGCGACCGGACCGGTCAGCGGCGCCACGACGCCGATGGTGATGTCTGCCTGCGCCGCCGTGATCGCGGCGAACGAAACGCCCATGGCCGCAGCCAACAGCATCTTGATGTTCGTCATGTTCGATACCCCTGTCGTTTGACACCCGTTCGCGCCGCCGCGAGGCGCAGACCGGAATAGTGGCCAGCGCCTCTGCGGCGAAGCAAAAGAGATTTCTTCAAATCCGGCCGGGGTGGTTCACCGCCGTCCGGATGCGAGCCCGCATGCTAGCAGGGCGGCGAGGCTGCCTATAGGACCAAACGAGGACAAGCGGCGCGACAGACAGCCGCAACGGCG
>JBQCHN010000403.1:0-21225 GCA_051954615.1 Mesorhizobium sp.
AGGGCGATGACCGCGTCGCGGAAAGCCGCGTCGATTTCCAGGTCGCGTTCCGCCCGCTCGCGCTCGGTCTCGCTCATGCGGCCGAGGATATAGTCGCCTGCGCGCCTGCGCTGCTCGCTCTCGCCGCTTGTGGCGCGATCCGCCATGCGATCCTCCTACCAGTGCGGCGGCTTCGTCACCGGCACGTCCGGCGTCGCCTGCTCCTCCAGCGCCAGGAAACGCTCCGTCAGTGCGTCCAGCTTGCGCTGCATCCTGTCCATGACTTTCCACTGCTCGGCGATCTGGCCCGACAGTTCCTCAATCGTATGATCCTGCTCGGCGGCGCGGATTTCAAGCGCGGTGAGCCGTTCGTCTGCGCTGTCCATGGACGTCTCCCTGCGCCTGCCGTATCCGTTGCGCATCGTCGCTTCCAAGTGGCGGCGAATACGGCGATCGTGACCGCCTTGGAAATTGACAATTGCGCCGCGATTTGTCGAGAGTGGGATGGCAGCGGCGCCGTTGGCAGGGGAGTGGCGGCGTGCTAGGCGTTTTGACCAAACGATAAAAACACGACGGGAACGACTGCATGGCTGAGGCCGCGATCGAGCTGATCGGCATCAACAAGAGTTTCGGGCCGGTGCATGCCAACCGCGACATCAACCTCGAGGTCGCGCGCGGCACCATTCACGGCATCGTCGGCGAGAACGGTGCCGGCAAGTCGACGCTGATGTCGATCCTCTACGGATTCTACCAGGCCGACAGCGGGGAGATCAAAGTCAACGGCAAGCCGGCCTCGATCAAGACCTCCAATGACGCCATCGCCGCCGGCATCGGCATGGTGCACCAGCATTTCATGCTGGTCGACAACTTCACCGTTCTGGAGAACGTCATCCTCGGCGCCGAAAGCAACGCGCTGCTCAATTCGTCGATCGCCAAGGCGCGCTCGGAGCTGGTCAGGCTGGAGCGCGAATACGGGTTGCAGGTCAATCCCGACGCGCTGATCGAGGAATTGCCCGTCGGCTTGCAGCAGCGCGTGGAAATCCTCAAGGCGCTCTATCGCGGCGCCGAAATCCTAATCCTCGACGAGCCGACCGGTGTGCTCACGCCGGCAGAGGCAGACCACCTGTTCCGCATCCTCAAGCAGTTGAAGGAACAGGGGAAGACGGTTGTCCTTATCACCCACAAGCTGCGCGAGATCATGGCGATCACCGACACGGTCTCGGTGATGCGGCAGGGCACGATGGTCGCCACCCGCGAGACGGCCAAGACCACGGTGGAGGAACTGGCCGAACTGATGGTCGGGCGGCGCGTGCTCTTGAGGGTCGACAAGGGCGAGGCGAAGCCCGGCGCCGTCAAGCTCTCGGTGAAGAACCTCGTCGTTCGGGATTCGCGCGGCGTCACCATGGTCGACGACGTGTCGTTCGATGTGCGCGCCGGCGAGATCGTCGGCATAGCCGGCGTCGCCGGCAACGGCCAGTCGGAACTCCTGGAGGCGATTTCGGGAATCCGCAACGCGGTTTCCGGCAGCGCGACGCTGGACGGCAAGCCGATCGACCTGACGGGTGCCGCCGATCCCGGCGAGTTGCGCGAGCGCGGGCTGGCGCATGTGCCGGAGGATCGCCACCATGTCGGGCTGGTGCTGGCCTTCGAGGAGAACGAGAATTCCATCCTCGGCTATCACGACGATCCGCGCTACCTGAGGGGGCCGCTGCTCAACGTCGACGCGATCGTCGCCGACGCCAGGGACAAGATCGAGAAATACGACATAAGGCCGTCCAATCCGCGGCTGAAGACGGCCAACTTCTCCGGCGGCAACCAGCAGAAGATCGTGCTGGCGCGGGAAATCGAGCAGGACCCCGGCGTCCTCATCGTCGGCCAGCCGACGCGCGGCGTCGACGTCGGCGCCATCGAGTTCATCCACAAGCGGCTGATCGCCATGCGCGACGCCGGCAAGGCGGTGCTTCTGGTGTCGGTCGAACTGGACGAGATCCGCTCGCTGTCCGACCGCATCCTGGTGATGTTCGCCGGCCGCATCGTCGGCGAGCGCGGTCCGGAAGCGGGCGAAGGCGAGCTTGGCCTGCTGATGGCCGGCGTCGAGCAGAAGGAAGCGGCGGAATGAGCGTTCCCTACGCCAAGCTGCCCGCCTGGGCCGATTACGGGCTGATCCCGCTCATCAATCTCGCCGTCGCCTTCATCGTCGCCGGGCTGGTGGTTCTTCTGGTCGGCGAAAACCCGTTCCGGGCCGCGGTCATCCTGGTCGAGGGCGCCTTCGGGCGCGGACAGGGCATTGCGTTTACGTTGTTCTATGCCACCACCTTCATCTTCTCCGGCCTGTCGGTGGCGGTGGCCTTCCATTGCGGGCTGTTCAACATTGGGGGCGAGGGACAGGGCTATATAGCCGGCCTCGGCATCGCCATTGCCTGCCTGAGCCTCGACAGCGTTTTGCCGTGGTATCTCCTGTTTCCCATCGCCATTGCGGCGGCGGCGCTGTTCGGTGCGTTGTGGGCGCTGATCCCGGCCTGGCTGCAGGCCAAGCGCGGCTCGCATATCGTCATCACCACAATCATGTTCAACTTCATCGCCGCCTCGATCATGGTCTACATGCTGGTGGACGTCATCAAGCCGGTCGGCGCGATGGCGCCGCAGACGCGCAACTTCCTCGAAGGCGGGCAGTTGCCGAAGCTGAACTGGCTGATCGAACTGTTCGGCTTCGCAAAAATCCGCTCGGCGCCGTTCAACATCTCCTTCATCCTGGCGCTGGTGATGGCCTGGCTGGTGTGGCTTCTGATCTGGCGCACCAGGCTCGGCTACGAGATGCGCACCTACGGCTTCTCGCCCAAGGCGGCGCGCTATGCCGGCATTTCGGAAACGCGCATCATCCTCGTCACCATGATGATCTCGGGCGCGCTGTCGGGCATGATGGCGCTCAACCCGACCATGGGCGACCAGCACAACGTGGCACTGGATTTCGTTTCCGGCGCCGGGTTCGTCGGCATCGCCGTGGCGCTGATGGGGCGCTCGCATCCCGTCGGCATCGTGCTCGCCTCCATCCTGTTCGGCATGCTCTACCAGGGCGGCGCCGAACTCTCCTTCGAGATGCCCAACATCAGTCGCGACATGATCGTGATCATCCAGGGACTGGTGATCCTGTTCGCCGGCGCGCTGGAGCACATGTTCCGCCCAGCCATACAGGCCCTGTTCGCCTCGCTCAGTCCGAAATCGGTCGGCATGGCGCAAGCCGGCAAGGGGGTCTGAGATGGATTTCTTTAACGTCGCCGTCCAGACGCTGGATTCCACCATTCGCCTGTCGGTGCCGCTGCTGCTCGCCTGCCTTGCCGGGCTCTATTCGGAGCGGTCGGGTATTTTCGACATCGGGTTGGAAGGCAAGATGCTGGCCGGCGCCTTCGCCGCCGCGGCGGCCGCCTCGGTGTTCCATTCCGCCTGGATCGGGCTCGGCATGGGCATCCTGATCTCGGTGGCGCTGGCGCTGGTGCACGGCTTCGCCTCGATCACCCACCGCGGCAACCAGATCGTCTCGGGCGTGGCGATCAACTTCGTCGCCGCCGGTTCCACGATCATCCTCGGCCAGGCCTGGTTCCAACAGGGCGGGCGAACGCCGGCGCTGGCGCCAGGCGAGCGCTTCGAGGCGATCGTCTTCCCGGGCGCCGACGCCATGCGGGATGTGCCGATCATAGGGCCGATCTATTCCGAGCTGATCTCGGGTCATTCGCTGCTGGTCTACATCGCTTTCCTGGCGGTGCCGTTCACCTGGTGGGTGCTGTTCCGCACCCGCTTCGGGCTGAGGCTGCGCGCCGTCGGCGAGAATCCGGCGGCGGTCGATACGGCCGGCATCTCGGTGGAATGGCTGCGCTACCGCGCCGTCATCTGCACCGGCATCCTGACCGGCATCGCCGGCGCCTATCTGGCGATGGTGCAGAACGCCGGCTTCGTCAAGGACATGACCGCCGGCAAGGGCTTCATCGCGCTGGCCGCGCTGATCTTCGCCAAATGGAAGCCGGTCAATGCCATGTTCGCCTGCCTTCTGTTCGGTTTCCTCGATGCGATCGCCATCCGCCTGCAAGGCTCGCCGCTGCCGGTTATCGGCAGGGTACCGGTGCAGTTCATGCAGGCGCTGCCCTATGTGCTGACCGTGGTGCTGCTCGCCGGCTTCATCGGCAAGGCCATCCCGCCGAGAGCCGGCGGCGTGCCCTATGTCAAGGAAAGGTAGAATGGGGGAGTAGCGGCTAGGAAACTGCCCATCGCTTCTGCTTCCTGTCCGCCACTCGCTGTTCGCTTGGAAAAGTCCATGTCACACGATCTCTACCTCGCCGCGAAGACCGCCATGGCGAAAGCCTATGCGCCCTATTCCAAGTTCCCCGTCGGCGCGGCGATCCGCACCGAGGACGGCCGCGTCTTCGCCGGCGCCAACATCGAGGTGGCTTCCTTCCCGGAAGGCTGGTGCGCCGAGACGACGGCGCTCGGTCACTACATCATGGGTGGCGGCGGCAGGATCGTCGAGATCGCCGTGATCGCCGAGCGGATGGCGAAATGCACGCCCTGCGGCGGGTGCCGCCAGAGGCTGGCGGAGTTCGCGGGCCCCGAGGCGAAGCTCTATCTATGCGACGAAACCGGCGTGGCCGAAACCGTGACGATGGGCGATATGCTGCCCTACGGTTTCCGCGGCGATACATGGACATGAGCGATAGCAACATGAAGCAGAGGGCATGAAGGAAGCGATCGATCTTCTGGTGGAAAGGCTGGACGGGCTGGTGCCGCAGGCGGCTTTGGTGCTGGGTTCCGGGCTCGGCGTCCTCGCCGGCGAGGTCGAAGATGCCGTGCGCATTCCCTACGCCGACCTGCAGGGCTTTCCGGCGAGCGGCGTCACCGGCCATGCCGGCGAGGTGGTAGCCGGCCGCTTCGGCGGCAAGCCGGTGCTCATGCTGGCCGGCCGGGCCCACTATTACGAGCATGGCGACGCCGCCGTCATGCGCCCGGTCATCGAGACGCTGGCCGGCATCGGCGTGACCCGGCTCATCCTCACCAATGCCGCCGGCTCACTGGACCCCGAGATGCTGCCGGGTTCGGTGATGCTGGTCACTGACCACATCAATTTCTCCGGTTCCAACCCGCTGTTCGGCGAGCCGACCGACCGGCGCTTCGTCGGCCTGACGGAAGCCTACGACGCCGGCCTGCGCGCGGCCATCGAGCAGGCGGCCGAGGCGGTGGACATCCACCTCAACAAGGGTGTCTACATGTGGTTCTCCGGCCCGTCCTTCGAGACGCCGGCTGAAATCCGCATGGCGCGCATCATGGGCGCCGACGCTGTCGGCATGTCGACGGTGCCCGAAGTTATCCTCGCCCGCTTTTACGGCCTCAAGGTCGCGGCCTGCTCGGTCATCACCAACCTGGCCGCCGGCATGACGGGGGCGGAACTGTCGCACCAGGAAACTAAGGACATGGCGCCGCTCGGCGGTGCGCGGCTCGCCTCGGTGCTGAGGAAGGTGTTCGAGGATGGCATGCTGGAAGGATAGTTAGGCAAGCCATGCTTCCCCAGGAAATCATCCGCAGGAAACGCGATGGCCTGAAGCTGTCGGCTGAGGAGATCGCCGCCTTCGTCGCCGGGCTGACGGACGGTTCGGTCGCCGATGCGCAGGCGGGCGCCTTCGCCATGGCGGTGCTGCTGCGCGGCATGAGCCGCGAGGAGGCGGTGGCGCTGACGATGGCCATGCGCTCTTCCGGCGACGTGCTCGAGTGGTCGGACCTGCCCGGCCCCGTCACCGACAAGCATTCCACCGGCGGCGTCGGAGACAACGTCTCGCTTATGCTGGCGCCCATCGTGGCGGCCTGCGGCGCCTTCGTTCCGATGATCTCGGGGAGGGGGCTTGGCCATACCGGCGGCACGCTCGACAAGATGGACGCCATTCCCGGCTATGCCAGCCAGCCGGACATCGCCCTGTTCCGCAAGGCGGTACGCGAGACCGGCTGCGCCATCATCGGGCAGACCGGCGACCTCGCCCCGGCCGACAAGCGGCTCTATGCCATCCGCGACGTCAGCGGCACGGTGGAATCGGTGCCGCTGATCACCGCCTCCATCCTGTCGAAGAAACTCGCGGCTGGCCTCGGTTCGCTGGTGCTCGACGTCAAGGTCGGCAACGGCGCCTTCATGGAACGCCCGCGCGAGGCGGCGAAGCTGGCGTCCAGCCTGGTCGAAGTGGCGAACGGCGCCGGGCTGGCGGCGACTGCGCTGGTCACCGGCATGAACGAGCCGCTGGCGTCCTGCGCCGGCAATGCGGTCGAGGTGATGAACGCCGTCGATTTCCTCACCGGGCGTCGGCGCGACCGGCGGCTGGAACAGGTGACGTTGGCGCTTGCCGCCGAGATGCTGCATTCGACGGGGCTGGCGGCTTCCAACCAGGACGGCCAGCGCCGCGCTGCCGAAGCGCTGGAAGGCGGCCGTGCCGCCGCCGTGTTCGGGCGCATGGTGGCAGCCCTCGGCGGGCCGGCGGACTTCGTCGAGCGGGCCGCTGCCTATCTCCCTGCAGCACCGGTCGTCCGCAAGGTCGAGGCACGGCGGGCGGGCTTCGTCACCGGCATCGCGACGCGGGCGATCGGGCTTGCCGTCGTCGAACTGGGCGGCGGACGCAGGCGGCCGGACGATACGGTCGATCCGGCGGTCGGCCTGAGCGAACTGATGCCGGTAGGAGCGGAAGTGCGTGCCGGCGATGCGCTGGCGCTGGTGCATGCCCGCAGCGACGGGCAGGCCGATGCGGCGATCGTCGCCGTCACCGACGCCTACGCGATCGGGCCGTCGAAGCCGCCGGCGGAAAAGGCGATCATCCGGCGCATCGCTGTGTCGTAAGGCGCTTATTGCGCCAGAAGCAGCTGTCCGTCCTCTACCTGGAATTTGTCGAGCCGTTGCAGGAAGCTCATGCCGATGAGGGTCGTTGCGAGCGCCTTGTCATCCAGCACGACGGCGGGAACGTTATCGACGGCGATCCTGCCGATCTGCAGCGAGGCGATCTCGACGACAGCTGCCTTGACCTTGCCGTTGGCGGTGTCGACCTCGCGGTCGAAATCCGAGGGGCTCAAGGAAATGCCGGCCCTGCGGGCGGTCGAGCGGTTGAGCGCGACCACGGTGGCGCCGGTATCGACCATCGCCTCCACCGGCCTGCCGTTGACCTTGAAGGACGCCACGAAGTGCCCGCGCGCGTCGGCCTGCAGCAGCACCTTGCGGCCGAGCGGCTGCTGCGGCGTGGCCTCGCGGACGACGTTCACAGGCATCGGCGGAGCAACTTCGCGGGCGGCGGGCCTGCTCATGGCGAGATCGAACAGCCGCTCGAATGCCTGTGGATGCGCCCGGTACAGCATCGGCACCGAAGCCGAGGAGCCGGCGCATATACCGAGAATGAGAAGCTTGCGCAGCATGGCCGAGCCCCGTGAGAGCGTCATCCTCGCAGGTCTTGGTGTGCGGCGGTTTAATGAAGGCGGCCGGATGGAAGACGATGTACCGTTGGGTAAACCGCAGCTTAACGCCTGCCGTCGACGGTCCTGCGGCTCTACTTCGTGCCGTACATACGGTCGCCGGCGTCGCCGAGACCGGGCAGGATGTAGCCTTTCTCGTTCAATTGCCGGTCGATGGAGGCGGTGAAGACGGGGACGTCGGGATGCGCCTTGGTGAAGCGCTCGATGCCCTCCGGTGCGGCCAGCAGGCACAGGAAGCGGATGTTGGTGGCGCCGCGGCCCTTCAATTTGTCGATGGCCGCGATGGCGGAATTGGCGGTCGCCAGCATCGGATCGACGACGATGACTAGGCGGTCGGCGAGATCGCTCGGCGCCTTGAAGAAATATTCCACCGCCTCCAGCGTCTCGTGATCGCGGTAGAGGCCGATATGGGCGACGCGGGCGGCCGGCACGAGGTCGAGCAGGCCTTCAAGCAGGCCGTTGCCGGCGCGCAGCACCGAGGCGAAGACCAGTTTCTTGCCCTCGAGGATCGGCGCGTCCATCACCTCCATCGGCGTCTCGATCTTCGTCGTCGTCAATTCGAGGTTGCGGGTGACTTCGTAGCCGAGCAGCAGGGAAATCTCGCGCAGCAGCCGGCGAAACCCCGCCGTCGACGTGTCCTTGTTGCGCATGATGGAAAGCTTGTGCTGCACAAGTGGGTGATCGACGACGGTGACGCCCTGCATGATGTGCTCCGGCAACGAAAAGGGTGAATTGTGAATAGTGAATGGTGAATGGTTTGGCGAGTCTTTGTCGAATTCGACGTGGCTGGTTCCACAGCTGCCGTGACGCCGATCCGACCACTCACCGGCCAAGCCGTGCGAGCAGCGCCGCCTTCGTCTTCCGGTCGACGAAAGCCGCTTCGATCGCCGTGCGGGTGAGGGCCGTGAGCGCCTTGTCGTCCATGCCGAAATGATCGCGGCCGATATCGTATTCGCGTTTCAGCGTGGTGCGGAAATAGGGCGGGTCGTCGGAGTTCAGCGTCACCTTGCAGCCGGCGCGCTTCAACTCTGGAAGGGGATGGCCGGCGAAGTCGGGGAAGACGCCGAGGGCGATGTTGGAGCCGGGGCAGCATTCCAGCACCACGCCCCTTTCGGCGATGCGGCGCACTAGGTCGGGGTTCTCGACGGCGCGCACGCCATGGCCGATGCGGGAAGGACGGATGTGGTCGAGGGCCGCCGCCACGCTTTCCCAGCCCATCAGTTCGCCGGCATGCACGGTGATGCCCAGCCCCGCCTCGCGGGCGATCTCGAAGGCACGCACGTAGTCCTCGAGGTCGCCGATGCGTTCGTCGCCGGCCATGCCGAAGCCGATCACCAGCGCGTTGCCGCATCTCGCCGCGAAGCGCGCGGCCTTCTCCACCGCCTCGACACCGGCATGGCGCAGGCCGACGACGATCATGCGGCCCTCGATGCCGGTTCTTGCCGTGGCGCGGGCGATCCCTTCGCCCAGCGCGTCGGTATAGGCCTTGGCCGACAGGCCTGCGCTGGCGGCATGGTCGGGTGAGATGAAGATTTCCGAATAGATGGCGCCGTCGCGTGCCAGGCTGGTCAGGTAATGGTCGGCCAGCAGAGCATAGTCCTCCTCGGAGCGGAACAGGCCGGCGGAAAAGTCGTAGGCGGCGAGGAAAGAGGTGAAATCGTGCCAGACGAAGGCGCCGTCGCGGATGAAGGGGCTTGGATCGGCATCGTATTTGCGCGCCTGACGCAGGACGAGATCGGGGTGCGCCGCCCCTTCGATGTGGCAGTGCAACTCGGCTTTCAGGGGCATGCAAGCATCCTGTGGTCGCGCGGCCGACCGCCGCGCCTTAAACAATAGCGCCCGGTATTCCGATCGGCTATGGTCCCGCCGATTTTGTGACGGATCGAAATTATGTCAGTCGAACGCACCACCGCCGCAGGCGGCATGGAAACCTCCTACGGCTTTCGCACCGTCGGCCAGGGCGAGAAGCAGCCGCTGGTGAACGAGGTGTTCCACAAGGTCGCCGACCGCTACGACCTGATGAACGACCTGATGTCGGCCGGCATGCACCGGTTGTGGAAGGACGCCATGGTCGCCTGGCTCAATCCTCCGAAACGAAAGGGCTGGAAGGTGCTGGACGTGGCCGGTGGCACCGGCGACATCGCCTTCCGCATCGTCAAGGCGAGCGGCAACAACGCGCACGCGACGGTGCTCGACATCAACGGCTCGATGTTGGCGGTCGGGCGTGACAGGGCCGGGAAGAACGGGCTTGCCGCGCAGGTCGATTTCGTCGAGGCGAATGCCGAGGAACTGCCCTTCGAGGACGGGACGTTCGACGCCTACACCATCGCCTTCGGCATCCGCAACGTGCCCCGCATCGAGGTGGCGCTGGCGGAAGCCTTTCGCGTTCTGAAGGTGGGCGGGCGCTTCCTGTGCCTCGAATTCTCGGATGTGGAGATGCCGCTGCTCGACAAGGCTTACGAGGCCTGGTCGTTCAACGCCATCCCGAAGATCGGCAAGGCGGTGACGGGCGACGGCGAGCCTTATTCCTATCTGGTCGAGTCGATCGCCAAGTTCCCGAACCAGCAGAATTTCGCTTCCATGATCGAGCGCGCCGGCTTCGGCCGCGTCACCTTCCGCAACTACTCCGGCGGCATCGCGGCCGCCCATTCGGGCTGGAAGCTTTGACGGGTCTTGTCTTGGCAGGAATGGCTGCATGAGTTCCATCGGCGCTGCTTTCCGGCTCGTCCGGGCCGGCTGGGTGCTGGTGCGCGAGGGCGTCGTTGCCGCCTTGCCGGGCGATGAACTTTCCGGCGCGCCGAAATTCGGATGGCGCGTCGCCCGGCTGCTGGCGCGGCGCCGGGCCTTGCGGCACGGGCGCGGCGACCGGCTGGCGCGCGCAGTGGCACGGCTTGGCCCGTCCTACGTCAAGCTCGGCCAGTTCCTGGCGACCCGGCCGGACGTCGTCGGCAACGACATCGCCGTCGACCTCGCCATGTTACAGGACAAGATGCCGACCTTTCCCAAGGCGGAGGCGACCGCCGAGGCGGAGGCTTCGCTCGGCCGGCCGGTGGGCGATCTCTACGCTAGCTTCGGCGAAGCGGTGGCCGCCGCCTCCATCGCCCAGGTGCACCCGGCAGAGGTCGTCTATGACGGCATGCCGAAGAAGGTTGCGGTGAAGGTCATTCGGCCCGGCGTACGGCGGCGCTTCCAGCACGACCTCGAAAGCTTCTTCCTCGCCGCACGCATGCAGGAAAAGTACATCCCGTCGGCGCGCCGGCTGAGGCCGGTCGAGGTGACCGAGACGCTGGCCCAGACCACCAAGGTGGAGATGGATCTCAGACTAGAAGGAGCGGCGCTTTCCGAACTCGGCGAGAATACGAAAGACGATCCGGGCTTTCGCGTACCCTCCGTCGACTGGGAGCGCACGGGCCGCGACGTGCTGACGCTGGAATGGGTCGACGGCATCAAGATGAACGACGTCGCCGCCCTTGCTGCGGCCGGGCACGACCTCAAGGCGATAGCCGCGAACCTGATTCAATCCTTCCTGCGCCACACGCTGCGCGACGGCTTCTTCCACGCCGACATGCACCCCGGCAACTTGTTCGTCGAGGCGGACGGCACCATCGTCGCCGTCGATCTCGGCATTGCCGGCCGGCTGGGCAAGAAGGAGCGGCGGTTCCTTGCTGAAATCCTCTACGGCTTCATCACCCGCGATTACCTGCGCGTCGCCGAGGTGCATTTCGAGGCAGGCTATGTGCCGGCGAAGCACGACGTCGCCGCCTTCGCCCAGGCGATCCGCGCCATCGGCGAGCCGATCCACGGCCAGCCGGCCGAGACGATCTCGATGGCGCGGCTACTGACGCTGCTGTTCGAGGTGACGGAGCTGTTCGACATGCAGACGCGACCGGAACTGATCCTGCTGCAAAAGACCATGGTGGTGGTGGAGGGCGTGGCGCGCACGCTCGATCCTGCCTTCAACATGTGGAAGACGGCCGAGCCTGTCGTGGGCGACTGGATCCGCGGCAATCTCGGGCCGAAGGGGCTGCTCACCGATGCGCGTGACGGCGTACACGCGCTGGTGTCGCTGGCGCGACAGGCGCCCGAGCTCGCCGCCCGCGCCGAGCGGCTGTCGCGCGAGGTCGACGCCATGGCCGAGAACGGCTTGCGCTTCGATGCCGCCACCGCCGAGGCGATCGGCAAGGCCGAGGCGCGCCACTCGAGATCCGGCCGGCTGGCGCTGTGGGTGATCGCGCTGGCGCTGGTGTGGATCGCGTGGAAGCTGGTGTGAAGTGCCTGGATAACCCAGGATTTGCAAAAACTGTCGTTTAATCCATAACTTATCGAAACGGTGTGAATACAGACGACATGACCCTTACGGCCAAGCGCATTCTGCTCATCGTCGGCGGCGGCATAGCCGCCTACAAGGCGCTCGACCTGATCCGACGGCTTCGCGAGCGCGGAGCGTCGGTGCGTGCTGTCATGACGGCTGCGGCACAGGAGTTTGTCACGCCGCTGTCGGTCGGGGCGCTGACGGCCGACCACGTTTTCACCGACCTTTTCGACCGGCAGGACGAGCAGGATGTCGGGCATATAAGACTGGCGCGCGATACCGACGCGATCGTGGTGACACCGGCGACCGCCGACCTGATGGCGAAGCTCGCCAACGGTCACGCCAACGATCTTGCTTCGGCGGTGTTGCTTGCCACCGACAAGCTGGTGCTGATGGCGCCGGCGATGAATCCGAGGATGTGGACGCATCCGGCGACGCGGCGCAACCGCGCCACCTTGGAGAAAGACGGTGTGCATTTCGTCGGGCCGGGCAAGGGCGAGATGGCCGAGCGCGGCGAGGCGGGCGAGGGACGCATGGCCGAGCCGCTGGAGATTGTTGCCGCCGTCGAGGCGCTGCTCGACGGTGGCGACAAGCCGCTCGCAGGGCGGCGCATCATTGTTACGTCGGGGCCTACGCATGAGCCGATAGACCCGGTGCGCTACATCGCCAATCGGTCGTCCGGCAAGCAAGGCCATGCCATCGCGGCGGCGCTTGCGAAACTCGGGGCGGATGTGCGGCTGGTCTCCGGCCCGGTGACGATCGCCGATCCGGCTGGCGTGGCGACCACGCATGTCGAGACGGCGAGGCAGATGCAGGCGGCGGTGGAAGCGCAGCTGCCGGCCGATGCGGCAGTCTTCGTAGCCGCCGTCGCCGACTGGCGTATGGCTGCGGAGTCGGGCGAGAAGATCAAGAAAGTGGCGGGCGAGGGGCCTCCGGCGCTGCAGATGGTGGAGAACCCGGACATCCTCGCCGGCGTTGGCCATCATGCGAAGCGGCCGGCGCTGGTCGTCGGATTCGCGGCGGAAACCCAGGCCATCTTGAAGAATGCCGAGGCCAAGCTGAAGAAGAAGGGGGCCGACTTCATCGTCGCCAACGATGTCTCGCAGGGCAGCGGCATCGGGGAGGCCGGCGTCATGGGTGGCGACCGCAACCGCGTGCGCATCGTCTCGAAATCCGGCGTCGAGGAATGGCCCGAAATGGGCAAGGACGAGGTGGCGGCGCGGCTGGCGGCGCTGATCTCCGAAAAGCTGAAGTCGATAGCCGTCTGATCGGAACCGGAAGGCCGCCGATCCGTTCCTTCCCGCCAATTCCGGCGAGGAGAACGAACATGAAGACATTGGCCGACATTTTCGAGCATACGCTGCAGGACGTCTATTATGCCGAGAACGCCATAACCAAGGCGCTGCCGAAGGTCGCCAAGGCGGTCAAGGACACCAAGCTGAAGGACGCGCTCGAAGGTCACCTGAAAGAGACCAAGGGCCAGATCGTCAAGCTCGACAAGGTCTTTTCCAGCCTCGGCAAGAAGGCCAAGGGCGAGAAGTGCGACGCTATCGAGGGGCTGATCAAGGAAGCCGACGGGTTGATGGAGGAAGGTTCCGGCACCGCGCTCGACGCTGGCCTCTTGGCGGCCTGCCAGGCGGTCGAACACTATGAGATCGCGCGCTACGGGTCGCTGCGCGAATGGGCCAAGGAACTTGGCCATCAGGAAGCGCACACGCTGCTCAGCGAAATCCTCGACCAGGAGAAGGCGGCCAACAACAAGCTGACCAACATCGCCGTGAGCGAGGTCAATCAGGCGTAGCCGGTTCGCCAACCGCCGCTTGCCGCACTCTTGCCGGCTCGCGTGCGATCCAAAGGGCGGCGATCACGCCGAGCAACGCCAGCGGGATGAAGGCGAGAAACAGGAAATGGGCGACGCCGGCGGCGGCGTCCCGATTCAGGCCGGACGAGAAGCCGCTGGCATTGGCGATGATGCCGGCAAGGGCCGCGCCGACGGCGTAGCCGATACGCTGCATGGTCGGCACGGCAGCCGACGCGATGGTCTGCTCCTCTGGCGGGGCGGCGCCGACGATGACGCGCGTCAGGAACGGCCAGGTGATGCCGAAACCGCCGCCCTGCAACAGGGCGCAGAACAGGATCAGCGGAATGGAGCCTTGCGGCACGGTCCAGGCGAATCCGGCTGAGCCGGCGGCGATCATGATCGCGCCTGCCACGATGACCAGCCTTTCGCGCTGTGGCGTCACCGCCGCCACCATGATCGACAGGACCGACCACGAGATCGACTCGGCGGCGATGATATAACCCGTCGTCAGGATCGGGATGCCGTGCAGGCTGGTCAGGATCAGCGGGCCGTAGAGACCGAACGAGCAGGTCGCTACGGAAAAGGCCGCTACTATTGTGATGCCTGTGCCGACCGGCGTGCGCCATGAAAACAGGTTCGAAGGAAACAATCGGGACAGCGGCCGCATGGCGTCGATGCGGAAGAACAGCGCCAGACCGACGAGGCCGAGAAGGAGCAGCAGCGAAGAGCGCGCAAGCCTGACGTCGATGCCGGCGGCAGCGATCAGCACCACTCCAACTGCGAGACAGGCCAGCGCGGCGAACGGGAAGGGCGGCAAAGCCGTGTCGCGCGCGTCGGTGGCGCGACCTTGCGACGTATCGAGCACGGTCATGCTGGCCAGCGCCATGACGAGGCCGCCGGCGACGAAGACGCCGAAGGCCCAGCGCCAGGTGAGGTATTCCGACATGATGGCGCCCAGCATCGGTCCGCCGAAGGCGGCGACGCCCCACACGGCCGACAGGATGCCGAAGAGCTGCGGCCAGATGGAGCGGTCGAACAGGCGCTGCACGGAGACGAAGGCCAGCGAGACGAGCGCGCCGCCACCCAGCCCCTCGACGAGGCGGCCGGCCAGGAAGACGGGCATGGAGGGCGAAGCGGCGCAGATCAGTGCGCCCAGCCCGTAGAGCAGGGCCGCCACCGTCATGTTGGTGCGCAGCGGCAGGTAGCTGACCAGGCGGCCGGCG
Organism: Mesorhizobium sp.; assembly: GCA_051954615.1. Classification (GTDB taxonomy): domain Bacteria; phylum Pseudomonadota; class Alphaproteobacteria; order Rhizobiales; family Rhizobiaceae; genus Mesorhizobium. Next base: position 14,798 of record JBQCHN010000403.1, read on the forward strand.
GCGGCGCCGGCGACGATGGCGCCGAGTTCGTAGATCGCCAGCGACCAGCCGACGAGTTGCACGCCCGAAAGGGTGCCGACCATGGCCGGCATGATCGTCGCCACCATCGTCTCGTTAGTGGCATGCAGGAGAATGCCGAGGCTGACGAAGCAGAAACGGCCGAGGTCGCCGCTTGCCCAGAGGGAAGCCCAATCCACAGTATTGGTCGCCGTATTGGCGCGTCGATGCGAAGTGCCGCTCATCGTCTTCCCATGCTCATTGCGCCAGTCGGCGACTGCGGAATGCTTGGTAGAACCTCAAGCGCGGTTGAGCTCAAGCGGGTTTTTGGGCCTCGGCGCCGCGACGGCTTGGGCCAGCCCGGCAGACTAGTCGCCGGTGCTGCGCAACTGGAAGCGGCTGACGCCGATGGCGATGTTGACGCCGGTCTGTGCCTGCAGGCTGAGCGGCTGCAAGGTGAAGGCATGACCGGAGCCGCCGACCAGCAGGTTGGCGCCAGCGCCGACGGCCGCCGTCACCTCGGCGCTGGCGCCGACATAGTCGCCGGCCAGCGCGCCCGGTGCATAGATGTTGGCCATCGGCGCCAGCACGATCCACTGCATGACCGTCTTGCCGGTTATGCCGATGTCGAGGCCGTATTTGCTGACGCTGCCGGTGTAGGTTTCCGCCGCGAAGGTGGCGCTCGCCGGGTTGAAGGTGCAGGAAAGGTCCTTGGTCGAGCCGAAGATGAAACCGGTGCCGCCTTCGATGGCACAGTCGAGCACGCCGAGTTCGACGCCGCCGTCCTGTGCGGCGGCCGTCATCGAGCCCGATATCAGGGCGACTGAAGTGGCGGCCAGAATGGCCGCCGCGATGATCCTGCGCAATGATACCTCCCCCTGCCGCACCGCCATGATGGTAGCGGCAAACGGGCGGGAGGCAACAGGCGCCGACAGGCGCGTGCGCTATTTCAGCGAGTGGATCAGGTCGATGGACGCTACGGCGACGGCGAGATTGAGGCCCGTCTGCGCCTGCGCGCTCAGCGGTTCGAGGTTGATGGACCTGTGCCAGCCGCCGACGAGAAGGTTGAGGCCGCCGCCGGTCACCACGCTTGCCTCGGCGTTGACGCCATAATAGGTGCCTTGCAGCGCACCGTCCTCGTAGTTGTAGGACGGAGCGAAGACCGCCCATACCATTTCGCCCTGGTTCGTTTGACCAACATCGAGGCCGAGCTTGGTGACGACGCCGGTGTAGCGCTCCCTGCTGCCGTCGCGCGATGAGCGGAAGGTGCAATCGAGGCCCTTGTTGGAGGTGATGACATAGCCGACACCGCCTTCGACCGAGCAGCGCAACACGCCGAGCTTGACCTGTCCTGCCTCAGCCTGGGCGGTGAAGCCGGCAAGTCCGAGGAAGGTCGCGGCGGAGATGGCGGCGAGAGCAAATTTTTTCATGATGGGAAGTCCTTCTGCTGAACCGGGACAACGGGCAAACCCGTCCGGCCGTTCCGTATCGGCGCACGTGCCGGCTACGAAAATCGGTAACGGCGGCTGTCGGCAAGACTGTGGCACGGCAATCGTCGGCCACGATATTTCGACAATGGGACGCGGGCTTGCGCCGGGTCAGCTCACCCGGGCCAGGCCATCCTTGGCCGGCTGGTAGTTCGGGTTGAGGTGGATCGCCTCGCGGTAGGACTTCGCCGCCCGCTGCTTGTCTCCGCGCCGTTCGTAGATCAGCGCCTGATTGGCCCACGCCTCGGCGTTCTTGCCGTCCAGCTTGATGGCCATGTTGAAATCGGAGAAGGCGTTCTGCTCGTCGCCGGTGGCGAGATAGGAAAGGCCGCGGCCGTTGTAGGGTTCGGATGCGTCCGGCGCGAGCGAGATTGCGGTCGAGAAATCCTCGATGGCGAACTTGTGCTGGCCCTGCTGCTGGTAGATCAGGCCACGATTGTTGTAGGCGCGCGCATCGGTGGTGTCGAGCTGGATGGCCTTCTGGAAATCGTTGAAGGCGAGCTGCGTCTGGCCGGCCTTCCGATAGAGGTTGCCGCGGCCGATATAGGCGGCGTCGTAGCTCGGATTGATCTGGACGGCGCGGTTGTAGTCGGCCAGTGCCGTCTGCTGGTCGCCGAGGAAGCGATAGATCAGCGCGCGGTTGGAATAGGCCTGGTAGAAATCCGACTTGAGCTGGATAGCGGTGTTGAAATCCTTCAGCGCCGCCTGGTACTGGCCGCTGCGGCCATAGGCCGAGCCGCGCACGTTGTAGGCTTCGGGATCGCGCGGATTGCTGCTGATGACGGAACTGAGCGAGGAGATGTTCTCGCTCGACCCCTGCGCCTTGTCGATGTTGGCGAGTTGGCCGGCCGGCGTGGTCTGGCAGGCGGCGAGCGCAAGACCGGAGAGGAGGGCAGCCGTCACTGCAAAGCCGCGCATGGCCGTGCGGCGTTCTGCGGTCGAAACAATCATAGCTGTCCTGTCCTCACTTACCTTGACCCCGCCGACCCCTCACCGGCCACGGTCATTTCACCAAACAATTGCTGATCGACCAAACGAAAAAGGTGGCGGCGATTGCGCATCGCGCCACCTCGACTATCCCCCGAAAGGGACGAAAAATAGGCGCTATCAGCGCGGCGCGCGGGCCGGGGCGCCGGCGGCAGGAGCCGGGCGCGGCGTCGACGGCAGCAGGCCTTCCCGCTGGGCGCGCTTACGGGCCAGCTTGCGGGCGCGGCGAACGGCCTCAGCCTTCTCGCGGGCGCGCTTTTCCGACGGCTTCTCGTAGTGTCCGCGCATCTTCATTTCGCGGAAGATACCTTCGCGCTGCATCTTCTTCTTGAGCGCGCGGAGCGCCTGGTCAACATTGTTGTCGCGGACGAGTACCTGCACGGGCGATCCTGTCTTTCGGGTTCGGATTCACAAGGCAAACGGCCACACCCATCTGCCTCCGCGGCGGACTCCACCGCGAATTGTGGCGCGCTTTAGCAGAATCAGCGCGCGTTGTCCACAGGCTAGCTGCAATGGCGGCCGCCCAAGCGGAGTTTCCGTTTTCGACCCAAAGCGGGACGTGTCGCTCGACCGTGCCGTGCCACGGTTCGAAGGCCGGTGCGTCAATCATGGCGTAATGGCCTTCCTGAAGGCGGAACGGACGGTGGGGAAGACTGTTAGTCTGCTGAAGGGCCGCTGTCAGGAAGGCCTTGCTAGACTTGTCTTCCTGCACCCGCCGAAGAATGAAAGCCTTTGAACCATGATGATGTTCCCGTTTCTCGCCGCCCTCGGATCGGAAGCTCCGCCGGCCGACCGGGCGAAAGACATGGATCTCTACGGATGGCTGATCGGAAGCTGGGAAATGGATACCATCCGTCATCTCCCCGACGGTGCGACGGAGAGATCGACTGGAGAAATCCATTTCGGCTGGGTGCTGGAAGGCCGCGCCATTCAGGATGTCTGGATCAGGCCGAGGCGCCCCGCACATTCTGCCATGTATGGGACGACCCTGCGCATCTTCGATCCTGGTATTGATGGCTGGCATATCATCTGGAGCGATCCCCTCAATCAGGATTACTCGCGCCAGGTCGGACGGGCCGAGGGGAAGGACATAGTCCAGATCGGCGAGGATTCGCGCGGGCTGAAAGCTCGATGGCGTTTCACCGAGATCGCCGCAGACAGCTTTCACTGGATCGGCGAAGAACGATCTTCCGACAGCGATCCTTGGAAGATCACCTACGAACATTTCGCCCGTAGAACCAATTCCTGATTCTTTGGAGAGTTTCGGCAGAAGCGGCTCTTCCGCTTTCCGCGGCAAGCTGAAATCCGGGCCGAACCGCGGCCGGCCTATTCCGCCGCGTCGCCGAGGCTCGCCGGCTCCGGCGCGTTGGGATCGCCGGGGGCTGTTTCGCAGCCGAGATCGGGGAAGGCGAGGATTCGCTTGCCTTGAAAGTCGGTGCGCACAACAAGCAGGCCGCGTTCCTCGAAATAGTCGAGCAGGCGCTGGGCGCGGCGTTCCGAATGGGTGCCGTAGGCGCGGGCAAGTGCGGCGTTGGATGGCGAGGGACCTTGCGTGACGGCGGCGCGGGAGACCAGCAGGAAGATGCCTTGCAGGTCGTCCGGCAGGGTTTCGGACAATTCCAGCGCTTTCGTCCAGGCATCGCCGCTGGCGACGCGGGCGTCGACGCCGGCGCGCGCCACCGCCAGCCGGCGGCGGAAGGCTGACAAATGCAGTGGTTCGCCGGGCACGCGGCGGATGCGGCAGCGGACGAGGAAATCCTGGTAAAGCACGGCGTCGGTGCGGAAGCCGGCATCCGGGTCTTCGAGGATTTCGCCGAGCACCGCATCGATGCCGGCCTCGCGCTCGGCCTCGTCGATCAGCGGGAAAACCGGCTCGGGGGCCGGTTCGAGCGCGAGCTTCGGCTTGGAAAGCTGCGCCAGAAGCTCGGCCGTCGGCATCGGCGGGGGCGGTGCCGTGCGGCGCGGCGGGCGAAGCATCTCCTCACCCGGGCCTGGCGTGAAGATCAGCTCGCGGGCGTCTTCCGGCGCTTCGGGCAGCGGCGTCAGCTTCGGGCTGGACGAACGGGCGGACGTTTCCACCGGTCCGATGGTGACCGGCAGCGGCCGGCGCGACAGGGCAGGGCCGAGGGCTACGAAATGGCCGCGCGCGAGGTCTCGGAACATCTCGGCCTGCCTACGGTCCATGCCGAGAAGATCGGCGGCCCGGGCCATGTCGATGTCGAGGAAGGTACGCCCCATCAGGAAGTTGGAGGCTTCGGCGGCTACGTTCTTGGCGAGCTTGGCAAGGCGCTGCGTGGCGATGACGCCGGCCAGTCCGCGCTTGCGGCCGCGGCACATCAGGTTGGTCATGGCGCCCAGCGACACCTTGCGCGCCTCGTCGGCCACCTCGCCGGCGGCCGCAGGCGCGAAAAGCTGCGCCTCGTCCACCACCACCAGCATCGGATGCCAGTGGTCGCGATCGGCGTCGAAAAGGCCGCCGAGAAAGGCGGCCGCGGCGCGCATCTGCTGCTCGACGTCCAATCCTTCGAGGTTGAGCACGACGGAGACGCGGTGCTGGCGGATGCGGCCGGCGATGCGGGTCAGTTCCGCCTCGGTGCGCTGAGCATCGACGACGACATGGCCGAACTTGTCTGCCAGCGTGACGAAATCGCCTTCGGGGTCGATCACGCATTGCTGCACCCACGGCGCGCTCTGCTCCAGCAGGCGGCGCAACAGGTGCGACTTGCCGGAGCCCGAATTGCCCTGCACGAGCAACCGGGTCGCCAGCAATTCCTCAAGGTCGAGCGCGGCCGGCTTTCCGGGAGCGGCCGCGCCCATCTCAATGTCCACTTTCATCGCATCACCCTGGCACACGCTCTAACATCGTGTCCGCCGGATGCGAACCGCCCCGGATGCAATACCCACAGGCGTGATTTTCAAAGGCTCAGGTTCGGTTGATGGAAACACCGCCGTCGGCGAACAATGCCGTGCCGGTGGTGAAACTGGAAGCTTCGGATGCCAGGAACAGCGCCGAGCGGGCAATTTCGTCGGGTTGTGCCACCCGTTTCAGCGCGTGGAGGCTTTCGACGAAGGCGCGCGCTTCCGGCGCCTTGAAGGTTGCGGCGGGTGTGTCGGTGCCGCCCGGCAGCAGCGCGTTGACCCGGATACCCTTCGGGCCGAACTCGGCAGCCAGCGCCTGCGTCAACCCGATAAGTCCAGCCTTGCTGGCGGCGTAAGGTGCCATTCCCGGCATGCCGACGGTGTGGCCGACAAAGCTCGAGGTGAAGATCAGTGAGCCGCCGCCGCGTTCCAGCATGGCGGGGATCTGGTATTTGGACGCAAGGAAGGCGCTCGTCAGGTTGGTATCGATGACCTCGTGCCATGCGTTCTGCGGCAGGTCGGAGACTGTTCCCATCGTGCCGACAATGCCGGCATTGTTGAAGGCGATGTCCAGCCCGCCGAACCTGCCGGTCGCCATGTCCGTCAATGCCTTCGCATAGGCCGCGTCCTTCACGTCGCCGGCCAGTGCAGCGGCTTCGCCTCCGTTGGAGGCGATTTCGTCCACCAATTCATCGAGTTCGGCTTGTCGCCTTGCGGCAACGATGACCTTTGCGCCCTGCGCGGCGAAAAGCCTAGCTGTGGCGCGGCCGATGCCGGAACTCGCGCCGGTGACGATTGCAACCTTGTTGGCAAGAATGAACATCGTGCTTCCTTCCTGTGGGAGATGCTGTTTCCAGCGTGATCCACAGGTGGCAAATCGAGCCCTCTCCTCTCCACCCGATACTTGCGAAGTGAATGAGTGGCCAACCGATGACGCCCCGCGCAAAGCGGCAATCGCCGTCGCAAACAGCGCAAGGATGGAGATGGCGTTTCGATAGTGATACACCTCGCGCCGGTAGTCATTCGAGGCCACAACGTGAAGAAATATTCGGTATTCGCCATCGCCCGCGAGGCCATGCGCGGCCACAAGGGCTGGGA
>JBQCHN010000404.1:0-4050 GCA_051954615.1 Mesorhizobium sp.
GGTCTTCAGCGTGCCGAGGCCGGAGGCGGCGAGGTCGCGGGCGATGCCGTGCACGCCGGTGGCGTCCGGTCGGTTCGGCGTCAAGTTTATCTCGATCACCGGATCGTCGAGATGGGCATAGGCAGCGAAGGAGGTGCCGACCGGCGCGTCTTCGGCAAGGTCGATGATACCGTTATGCTCGTCGGAGATTTCGAGCTCGCGCTCCGAGCACATCATGCCGTGGCTTTCCACGCCCCTGATCTTGCCGACAGAAAGCGTGACGTCGATGCCGGGCACGTAGGTGCCGGGCGCGGCGAAGGCGCCGACCAGGCCAGCGCGGGCATTCGGAGCCCCGCACACCACCTGCACCGGTGCGCCGCCATTGCCGATGTCCACCGTCAGCACGCGCAGCTTGTCGGCGTCGGGGTGCTTATCGGCCGTCAGCACCTTGGCGATGACGAAGGGTTTCAGCGCCGCCTTGTCGTCGACATGCTCGACCTCGAGCCCGATCGACGTCAGCCGCTCGACGATCTCGGCGAGCGTGGCGTCGGTTTCAAGGTGGTCCTTGAGCCAGGAAAGGGTGAATTTCATTCTTCTGTTCCGTCGGGTCTGGGGACGCTGCCTTTCAGGTGTCGGGGCAGGCCGTCCGGCATGTGGACAAAGGGAAGCTGCTCGCGCACATGGGCGTGGTGCGTGGGCTTGAAATAGGCCGGCTGGTCGAAGGCGCCGAGCATGAACCAGACGTCGTCCGGCAGCCGGCTGTCGACATAGGCGATCGGCGAGCCGCAGGTGCCGCAGAAGGAGCGCGCCACCGGGCCGTTCTCGAAGCTCTTCAGCGTCTTGCCGTCGAGCGCCACTTCACCAGTCTTGAAGCCGACGAAGGCCGAGACGGGCGCTCCGCTCGCCTTGCGGCAGTCGCCGCAGTGGCAATAGCTGATGTGATGCGGCTCGGCGCTCGCCTCGAAGCGCACGGCGCCGCAGCGGCAGCCGCCGGCGTGGAGAGTGGGTCCGTTCATATCCTAAGCTTTCTCGTTGCGCCCCACGCTGCCCTGTTCCTACGAACTCAGTCCTCCGAACAGCGTCGGCATGTCGAGCGGACGGAAGCCATAATGCGCCAGCCAGCGCACGTCGGCGTCGAAGAACGGCCTGAGATCGGGCATGCCGTATTTCAGCATGGCGATGCGATCGATGCCCATACCCCAGGCAAAGCCCTGGTATTCGTCCGGATCGAGGCCGCCGGCACGCAGCACGTTGGGATGCACCATGCCGCAGCCGAGGATTTCCATCCAGTCGTTGCCCTCGCCGAAACGCACTTCGCCCGGCCGCGAGCGGTCGCACTGGATGTCGACCTCGAGGCTGGGCTCCGTGAACGGGAAGAAGGACGGCCGGAAGCGCATCTTGACCTGGCTGACCTCGAAGAAGGCCTTGCAGAATTCCTCCAGCACCCACTTCATGTTGGCGACGTTGGCGGTCCGGTCCACCACCAGCCCCTCGACCTGATGGAACATCGGCGAATGGGTGGCGTCCGAATCCTGCCGGTAGGTCTTGCCGGGGATGACGATGCGGATCGGCGGGCTCGAGGCTTCCATGGTGCGGATCTGCACCGGCGAGGTGTGCGTACGCAGCACCTTGCGCTCGCCCGCCTCATCTGGCTGGAAGAAGAAGGTGTCATGCATCTCGCGCGCCGGATGCCCTTCCGGGAAATTCAGCGCGGTGAAGTTGTAGTAGTCCGTCTCGATGTCCGGCCCCTCGGCGATGGCGAAGCCGAGGTCGCCGAAGATGGCGGTGATCTCGTCGATCACCTGGCTGATGGGATGGATGCGCCCGCGCTCCGCCGGCGAGGCGCGCACCGGCAGCGTGACGTCCACGGTCTCGGCCGCCAGCCTTGCGGTTATGGCCGCGTCCTTCAGTTCGGTCTTGCGGGCCGCAAGCGCCTCGGTGACGCGCGTCTTCAGGCCGTTGATGGCCGGCCCCTGCGTCTGGCGCTGCTCCGGCGTCATCGCGCCCAGCGTCTTCAGGAGCTCGGAGACGGAACCCTTCTTGCCGAGGGCTGCGACGCGCACCACCTCGATCGCCGCCTCGTCGCCGCTCGCGGCGATGTCGGCGAGGATGGAGCTTTCAAGGACTTCGAGGTTTCCAGCAGCGGCGTTCACGATCAGACTTTCTTCTGTCGGCACCGATCCGGTGAAAGCGGTGCCAAGTTGGTTACGTCGGGACCAAAGAAAAACCCGCGCCAGCCCAGCCGGCGCGGGTTTCCCAAATCAGATTTTCGAATGCTTGGGAAGCGCGGCGGCCTTAGGCGACTGCGCTTTCAAAAGCGTTCGGCGTGGTGTCCTTCAGGTATTCGAGCGCGGTCTTGGCCTTGGCGACCAGCGCGGCGAAGGCCTGCGGCTCGTGGATGGCCATATCCGACAGGACCTTGCGGTCGATCTCGATGCCGGCCTTGTTGAGGCCGTCGATGAAGCGGGCATAGGTCAGGCCGTGCTCGCGCACGGCGGCGTTGATGCGCTGCACCCACAGCGCGCGGAAGTTGCGCTTGCGCGCCTTGCGGTCGCGGTAGGCGTACTGCAGCGACTTCTCCACCGCCTGCTTGGCGATGCGGATGGTGTTCTTGCGGCGGCCGTAGAAGCCCTTGGCGGCTTTCAGGACCTTCTTGTGCTTGGCGTGGGCGGTAACGCCTCTCTTGACGCGTGCCATGTCGTGATCTCCTTAGATTCGGTGCGCAGCCGGGCTCAGAGGCCGTTCGGCAGGAAGTTCTTGATGACCTTCTTGCCGTCGGGTTCGGCCAGGACCATCGTGCCGCGGGCATCGCGGATGAACTTGTTGGTGCGCTTGATCATGCCATGGCGCTTGCCGGCGGCGGCGGACAGAACCTTGCCGGTCGCCGTGATCTTGAACCGCTTCTTGGCGGCCGATTTGGTCTTCATCTTGGGCATTTTGCTTTTCCTTCTTGGTGGGCACCATTGCCCTTGTTTCGCTCCGGACGACCAAAGTCCGGAAAGCATGAAAGACCGCCACGGCATGCCCTGCCGGGCGGCTTTTCTGTAGGAACGCGGCCGTATACTGCAAAGCGGGCCGGCGCGCAACACCCAGCCCTGCGGCGCGGCGTCGCCGCCAGCGCGGGTTCAGGGCAAGCGGAACAGCACCGGCAGCCAGCCCGAAACCTGTGCGGCGTCGATCATCTCGAAGAAGGGCAGGGCGACCAGGAAGACGAGCCCGTCGAGCAGGGTGGTGAGCAGAAGCCTCGGCTTGAAGGAGCCGGTATTGCCTTCCTGATAGAGCGACAGATCGGGGAAGAAGCGCGGAACGCGCTTCAGATAGGCCTCGTAGGGCGCGCCCATCGCCTTTTTCAGGAAACGCTCCTCGCGCAGGATGACGATATGAAAGGCCGCGGCGCAGATCAGGCCGAAGCCGATCATCGCCGTGAACGACCCGATCTGGGCCCCGACGCCGGCCGCCGCCACGCTGGAAAACAGGTAGAGTGGATTACGGGTGATCGAATAGGGGCCGTCGGCGACCACTTCCTCCGACTTGCGACCGCCGATGTAGAGCGTCGACCACAGGCGCCCGGCTATGCCGAGAAAGATCAGCAGCACGCCGAACATCTCGATGGCCTCGTGCACGGTCGTCTCGGGCGGAAACAGCGACTGGCCGAACAGGAGTATGGCGAACAGGCCGACCAGCAGCGCCGCCAGCATCAGCCGCCGCAGGGATTGATATCGGCTGAGTGCGCCGCGCTCCCGCCTGTCGACCATCTTGTTGTCCAAAGAGGTATCGGTAGTCATGAAACGGCTGCCCCCAAAGATACGCCCTGCTGCATGAAACGGGCGCCCCGCCCGGGACGCCCGGATTTCGCCGTCGGTCGTCGCTCAGCCGCGCGGTGCCAGCACCATCATCATCTGGCGGCCTTCGAGTTTCGGCTCGGCCTCCACCTTGGCGATGGTCGCGACTTCCTCGCGCACCTTGTTCAGGAGCTGCATGCCGAGTTCCATATGCGCCATCTCGCGCCCGCGGAAGCGCAGGGTGAGCTTGACCTTGTCGCCTTCCTCGAAGAAGCGGCGCACCGCTTTC
>JBQCHN010000405.1:0-2669 GCA_051954615.1 Mesorhizobium sp.
GGACCGCGCCGCGCCGCCCGGCCATTTCTGGTCCGGCCCGGCCGGAATTTCGGGCGAGGCGCTGCCGACCGTCATGAAAAAGGCCATCGAGGCCGCCATTCCCGGTGCGACCAAACCGAAGCGAGTCCCCAAAGCATGACCGAGATCCGCCATATCGTCTTCGACATCGGCAAGGTGCTGATCCATTACGACCCGGAATTGCCGTTCAGCCGGCTGATCCCGGACGCGGCGAAACGCAAATGGTTCTTCGACAATGTCTGCACCCACGACTGGAATATCGAGCAGGATCGCGGCCGCACCTGGGAAGACGCCGAGGCGCTGCTGATCGCCGAACATCCCGGCCACGAGGAGAACATCCGCAATTTCCGCCTGACATGGCACGAGATGGTGCCGCACGCCTATGACGACAGCGTCGCCGTCATGGAACGGCTGATCGACGGCGGCCACGACGTGACGATGCTGACCAACTTCGCCGCCGACACATTCGGCGAAGCGCGTGAGCGTTTTCCCTTCCTGAAGAAGCCGCGCGGGGTGACGGTTTCCGGCGAGGTCGGCCTCATCAAGCCCGACCGCGCCATCTACGACCGCCACGCCGCAACCTTCGGGCTGGAACCCTTGGCGACAATCTTCATCGACGACAGCCAGAAGAATGTCGACGGCGCCAAAGCCGCCGGTTGGCAGGCGGTGCTGTTCACCGGCGCGGATCGTCTGGGGAAGGACCTGCAAGCCCTGGGGATTTCCTGAGCGGCGGGCTCAGGCGGCAAACAGCGTCAGCCGATAAGGTCCCAACTCACCGGCGTCCCCACCGGTGCGTCCTTGCGCACCCGCTTGCCGAGCACGATGTCGTAGAATTTGGGCGGCAGGCCGAAGCCCGGCCGGATGATGCGGACGTTTTCCGCCGAAAGCACGTCGCCGGCCTTGACGTCGCGTGAGATGTAAAGGGAGCGCCGATAGGCCGTGGACTTTTCTTCCGCCGGCCGCACGCCATAGCTGACGGTTCCAAGCGCCTGCCAGGCCCGTTCGGTTTCGACGCGCAGTTGCCTGAACTCATCGGGCTCCAGCGAGAAGGCCGAGTCGACGCCGCCGTCGGCGCGGCTGAGCGTAAAATGCTTTTCGATCAGCACCGCGCCGTGCGCGACGGCTGCCGCTGCCGCGCCGCAGCCCATCGTATGGTCGGAAAGGCCGACTTCGCAGCCGGGAAAAGCCTCGCGCAGATGCGGTATCGTGCGCACATTGGTGTTTTCGGGCGTCGCCGGATAGGTGCTCGTGCATTTGAGCAGCACGATATCCCTGCAGCCGGCCGCCCTCGCCGTCCGCACGGCGTCGTCGATCTCGGCCAGGGTCGCCATCCCCGTCGAAACGATCATCGGCCTGCCGGTCGAGGCCACCTTGCGGATCAACGGCAGGTCCGTGCATTCGAACGAGGCGATCTTGAAGGCGGGCACGTCGAGCGACATGAGGAAGTCGGTGGCGGTGTCGTCGAACGGCGTCGAAAAGCAATGCAGGCCGCGGCTCGCCGCGCGTTCCATGATCGGCTTGTGCCATTCCCAGGGAGTATGCGCTTCCTGGTAGAGCTCGTAGAGCTGGCGTCCGGCCCAGAGGCTGCCCTCGTCCTCGATGACGAAGCCGGGGGCGCGGATGTCGAGCGTCATCGTGTCGGCGGTATAGGTCTGGAGCTTGATGGCGTCCGCGCCTGAGCGGGCGGCGGCATCGACGATCTCCAGCGCCCGCTCGAGCGACTGATTGTGGTTGCCCGACATTTCCGCGATCAGATAGGGCCGATGACCGAGCCCGATTTCACGATTGCCGATCTTCAAGACATCATCCCTTTCCTGAGCGGGAGCGCGCCAGTCGCAGATCACGCGGCCGCAGTCCAGCCGTTTCTTAGCACCTGAAAAACGAAGCCGACAGGGCTTGTGGGCTTCAGGCCAAAACCTCTGGATGCGGTGTTTTCTTCGGCTATGCTGACCCGATCGAAAGACCTCCGGTCCGAAAATCGCGCGCCCGATGGAGGGGTGAAATGAACAAGCCCGATGGCGTCGTCTTGCATTTTCGGAACGTGACGGAGCTTCCCGAGGCCGATCTCTCCAAAATCCTCTCGATCAGGAATGAGCCGCCTGTAAGAAACAATATGTACACCAGCCACCAGATTGGAGCCGAAGAGCATAGGTTATGGGTAAATGGCCTTCGCTCCTCGCCGGACAGGAAATTCTTTTCCGTCGAACACGAGGGAAACATCGTGGGTGCGGCCGGGCTCAGCGCGATAAATCTCGCGCACAAAAGAGCCGACTGGGCATTCTACATATCGGAGGCCGTCCACGGTCGCGGCATCGGCTCCGCCCTGGAACAGCAGTTCCTCGATCTGGTGTTTTCCACTTTCGACATCGAGAAACTGAATTGCGAAGTCATCGAGTTCAATGAAAAAGTCATCGCCATGCACGAACGCTTCGGCTTTCGGCGCGAAGGTTTTCGGCGAGACCATGTCATCCGGGACGGCAGGAAGTACGGCGCCGTCCTGCTGGGCATAACCAAGGCGGAATGGGAATCCAGGAAATGAAGGACTACAACGCGATCATCGACCAGATCGAGGCGGTCAGGCGCAAGAACAACAAGAACTGGATGGATCTGATGCGGCTTGCCTTCAAACACGCCCCCGACGAGGCGGCCGC
>JBQCHN010000406.1:0-8412 GCA_051954615.1 Mesorhizobium sp.
CGTGTTCTTCAGCGTCGGCCCCGGCCCGATGGCGTTGACGCGGATTCGCGGCGCCAGTGCCTGCGCCATCGTCTGCGTCGCCGTCCAAAGTGCTGCCTTCGACAGCGTGTACGAAAAATAGCGCGGGGTCAGGCGCCAGACGCGCTGGTCGATGATGTTGACGATCAATCCTTCACGATCGGCAGGCAAAGCCTCGGCGAAGCGTCGCGCCAGCAGCGCCGGAGCCTTCACATGCAGGGCAAAGTGCCGGTCCCACCCGCTCCAGTCGAAATCCTGCACGGTGTCGTCGGTGAACACCGAGGCGTTGTTGACCAGCAGCGCCACCGGGCCAAGCGCCGTCTGCGCCGCGGCGACCAGCCCGTCCGTCGCGGCCATGTCGGTCAGATTGGCGACAAGTGCCGCGGCTCTACCGCCGGCGCGGTTGATCGAATCGGTCAATCGTTCGGCCTCGACCGCCGATGCATTGGAATGAATGGCCACGGCGAAACCATGCGCGGCAAGGTCCTCGACGATCGCCCGGCCGATGCGCCTGGCCCCGCCCGTCACCAGTGCCGTGGCGGTCGCGTCGTTCATCGGTCAAGCTCCTTTCTGCACCCCGCGCACGGGAAATATGACGTGCCGGTGCAAACTTCCGTTATTTCCTGGGGCAAGAATGTGGCGAAACTGCCTTTCAGGCCTGCGGGCCCGGGCGACGCGTGACCGCCCTGAAAGCCATATAGGCGCCGCAACCCCTTGCTCCAAGCGGGGTCGAGCCCACCGGGCGACAGTCTCCTGACACGGCTGTTGCGGAATCGCAACGTCAAGCTTCAGCCTCATTCGTGCCGGGGAATGACCCAAGTTCAGGTTCGCTTCAGCCGCATTTCCTGCCCACATTCCGGAACCGATGAACGCCGCGACCGTTTCTCCCCCCGGACGGTTTCGGGGGCGTTCATGACAACAAAGCCCTGTGTGCGGCTAAGGAGTATGACAATGCAAGCCAACCTCAAATTCGCGCGGCCGTTCGCTGCGGCACTGGGCCTGACGGCTCTCGTGGGCGTGATCCCCGCCTATGCCGCCGATGCCATTGCGACGGAAGAACCGCCGGCGCCCGCCCCGATCGCCGAACTCCCCGTGGCGTCGTGGGCCGGTCCGTACGCCGGTCTTCAGATCGGTTACGACTTCTCGGGCAAGACCAAGCTTCCCGACACCGTCACCGACACGCATATCAAGACGGACGGTTTCGTGGGCGGCGCTTTCGCTGGCTACAACTGGCAGATGGACAACTTCGTCTACGGTATCGAAGGTGACCTCGGCTACAACGGCAAGGACGGAAGAGCCGACGGCTACAAGTCCGAGTCCGGGTTCGAGGGCTCGATCCGTGCCCGTCTCGGTTACGCCGTCAGCCCCGACATCCTGCTCTACGGCACGGCCGGTGGCGCAGGCGAGGACCTGAAGGTGACCGACGAAGTGCTCGGCACCAGCTCCAGCAAAGGCATGTTCGGCTGGACCGCCGGTGCCGGCGCGGACATCAAGTTCACCGACAACGTGTTCGGTCGTGTCGAGTACCGCTACACGGACTTCGGTTCGGCGACCTTCGACAATGTCGGCAAGGTCAAGGACACCGACAACCGGATCATGTTCGGCGTCGGTATGAAGTTCTGAGTGCGTAGAAGTATACGAGTGGAAAAGCCGGGCCTTGTGCCCGGCTTTTTCTTTGCGTGATGCCTATTGCGCTTCAGGTGGGAATGCAGGCTTTCAGCTCGGGGAACTTCTCGTCGAAGCGGGCGGCCCAGCGCACCAGCCGACCCCGGCCCTTTTCCCATTTTCCCGCAAAGCGTAGGGCGAGATAGCCCAGCGCCGCGCGCAGCGCCATGTGACCGGCGGTGATCTTCTTCGGCAGCTTGGGCGGATTGGCGTTGAGCATGTCGAGTGCGCGGCCGATCTTGCTCCACTGCTTGTCCAGCCAGGGCTGCGAAACCTTTTCCTCGGGCCGGTAGCGGCGTTCGTAGACCATGGCGAGCGCGCTGTCGCAAATGCCGTCGGCAAGCGCCTCCAGCACTTCGGCTTCCGTGCGCTTGGCCGGGTTGCGCGGGAACAGCGCATTCTTCGACAGCCGATTGAGATACTGGGTGATGGCGCAGCTGTCGAAGACCGCCTGGCCGTCATCGAGCAGCAGGACCGGAATCTTGCCGAGCGGGTTGGCCGACAACAGCGCCGGCGGCTCGTCGTCGGTCTTGGTCGGCACGGCCTCAATGACGACACCGGCATAAACGGCCGCCATGCGGACCTTGGCGCTGTAGGGCGAAGCGGAAGCGTAGAAAAGTTGCATCGGGATCTCCGGGATTCTGCGGGCGCGCATTCATCGGCCGCCTTGCCGCAACCGACAAAGGCCAGCGCAGTGAAAATGCCCCGCCAGACGAATTGCCCGGAGCCAGCAGTGCGCGCTAGAGGTCAGGATCTGCGGTCAGCGCAGGACGCGGCAATGGCCGTTATAGACCATCCAGCGGTCGAAGCCCGATACGCAGAACTCGACATTGTCGCCCATGCCCGCATAACCTTGGCCTTCCTCGACCAGATACCAGACGGCACGCTCACGCCCATCCGACAGGGCGACCTTGGCGCCGCAATAGCGCCGCGCGATCGGCCGCTTCTCGCCCAGCGCCGGTAGATAGCGGTGCTGGTGGATACGGCGGAAATCGACGATCTCGACATCCGGCAGGTGCGGTACATGCTGCACCTGGTAGCGGAAGCGACTGGTGATGCGGTTGAGAACCCACGGTTCGGAGCACACGCCCGTGTCGCCTTCGTCGACATAGGCGGGAAGGTCGGCCGCATGGATGGGCGGCGCGATGGAGAGCGGTGCGACGGCGCCGATCAGCGCGGCGAGAAGGGTGCGGGCGAAGCGAGTCATGACGGCCTCTTGCGATATTCGCGCACTGTGCGCAGCAAGTGCCCCGCGGTCAAGCGGTATGGATTTTCTCGCCGACCAGCCAGTGCAGCGCCCATTGCGCCTTGCCCTCCTCGGCCAGGAGCCGATGCAAGGTCGGCAGCAGGTCACACAGTTCGCCCTCCAGCGTGAAAGGCGGATTGACCACGACCATTCCCGAGCCATACAGGCGCGGCTCCGGCGACGGCGCCCTCACCTCGAAACGGATATCGAGAATTTTCGCAACTCCGCTCGCGGCAAGGTCGCGCCGGAATGCCGCGACCGCATCACCATCCTTGATCGGATACCAGAGCGCATAAAGCCCGCCCGGCCAGCGCCTGTGCGCCTTCACGAGACCGTCGACGATTCGGGCGAACTCGCCCTGCTCCTCGAACGGCGGATCGACCAGCACCAGACCGCGCTTTTCCTTGGGCGGTAGATGCGCGCCCAGCGCCAGCCAACCGTCGAGTTGCATGACGCGGACCTGGAAATCGCCGTCGAAGCGGGATTTCAGCCGTTCCGCGTCGTCGGGATGCAATTCGATCGCAGACAGCCTGTCCTGCCTGCGCAGTAGATGGCGCACGATGAGCGGCGAGCCCGGATAGCGTAGCAACCCGTCTTCCGGATTGCAGGCGCGCACCGCGTCCAGATAGGGCGAAAGCAGCGCCAATGCCTTCGGCTCGATCGCAGCGTCCAGCAAGCGTCCGATGCCGTCGTGCCACTCCCCCGTCTTTTGCGCCTCGACGGAAGCCAGATCGTAGAGCCCGATGCCGGCATGGGTGTCGATGACCCGGAAAGCCTTGTCCTTCCGCTTCAGATACTCGACCAGCCGCGCAAGCACGGCGTGCTTGACGACATCGGCGAAGTTTCCGGCATGATAAGCGTGGCGATAGTTCATCGGATCACGCCGAAGCGCCGCCCCGGCCCCAACGGGGTGGCGGCGGCTGCGAATTGGGATTCTGCGGACGGCCGCCGCTGCGCCGGAACGCCAGCACCAGCCCGATGAAACCGACCGCCATCAACGCATAGCCGATGGGCTGGTAACGCGGGTCCGTTCCGCCCCACTCGTGACGCAGCACGAGATCGGCATAGCGGATCGACACGCCCTCGGCATCGCCCAGCCCGGCGGTGAAGACGTAAGTGCCGGAAACAATGGGATCGATGATGCCGGCCGTCTCCACGAAAGCCCGCTCCTGCATCTGGATGTTGGTGTCGCGCGGCTGCGTCCCGGCAAAATCCATCGCCTTGGCGAGAACGGTCTTGCCGTCCGTCGCCGCCGTCAGCGTGACGACGGCCCTGCCCGCCCGCATGGCCTGAAGGCCGGCCACGCCGAGATCGACGACGGCACGCAGCGGCGCATCCTTATCAGCCAGGGTCAGCTGCGCCGGCAGCGGGCCGGTCCCGGCGTCATAGAGGCGCCAGCGGCCGATATCGCGGCTGAGCACGTGGCCGGCCAGCCAGTTTGAGCCGGCCAGCGCGATGCCGCCAAGGAAGACGATCAGGAATACGAGACGCATATGGCCGCCTGACAATCGGGTTTCGGCATTTGCGCCATGGCTAGGCCTTACGCTCCCAGCGGCGATCCGGCCCTTGCTGCCAGTAGGTCACCGCATGGCCGGCGGCCTTCATCGCCTTCCAGTGACCGCGCGCCGCCTCGACCTGCGCCGCGTCGTGGCCGTCGAACATGAACACGGCACGCTCGTAGCCGTCGAGCGCCGGCGGCAAGGCGCCGTCGACCAGAAAGCGGATGCGGGCCTCGTTGGCGTTGTCCTCGCCGGTGGTCAACAGGATCGGCTGCTCGGCCGCATAAGGTTCGCGATCGGTCGCGTGAGCGAGAAAGGAATCGTCGCGGAACGTCCACAGATGCGTGTCCAACGCGTCGCGCCGCTCCTCCGTGCCGGTCTGCACCGCTACGCGCCAGCCGCGCGCAACGGAGCGCTCCAGCAGGCCGGGCAGCGCTTCCTCCAGCGTCGATTCGGTCAGATGATAGAACAGCACGTCGGCCATGACGGAATGCTGCCTAGCCCTCGTAGTGGTCGCGCACGAGGCGGTCGAGCAGCCGCACGCCGAAGCCCGAACCCCATGACTGGTTGATTTCGCTGGCCACCGCGCCCATCGCGGTGCCGGCGATGTCGAGGTGCGCCCATGGCGTATCCTTGACGAAGCGCTGCAGGAACTGGGCGGCGATGATGGCGCCGCCGTAGCGGCCGCCTATGTTCTTCATGTCGGCGTTCCGCGAATCGATCAGCTTGTCGTATTCCGGGCCAAGCGGCATGCGCCACACGCGCTCCTGCGTCGCCTGCCCGGCTTCGGTCAGCCGCCCCGCCAGTTCGTCGTCGTTGGAGAACAGGCCGGCATAGTGCTGCCCGAGCGCCACCATGATGGCGCCCGTCAACGTCGCCAGGTTCACCATGAACTTCGGCTGGAAGCGGTCGCGGCAGTACCAGAGCACGTCGGCGAGGACCAGACGGCCCTCGGCGTCGGTGTTCAGCACCTCGATGGTCTGGCCCGACATCGAGGTGACGATGTCGCCCGGCCGCTGGGCGTGGCCGTCGACGGCGTTCTCGACAAGGCCGACCAATCCGACCGCGTTGACCTTGGCCTTGCGGCTGGCAAGGGCGTGGATGAGGCCGGTGACGGCTGCAGCGCCACCCATGTCGCCCTTCATGTCCTCCATGCCGGAGGCCGGCTTCATCGAGTTGCCGCCGGTGTCGAAGGTGACGCCCTTGCCGACGAAAGCGACCGGCTTGTCCTTCGCCTTGCCGCCCTTCCATTGCATGACGGCCAGGCGGGCGCCGCGCGGCGACCCTTGCGCGACGCCAAGGAGGGAACCCATGCCGAGCTTCTTCATCTCCTTCTCGGTCAGGATCTCGACGGTGACACCGAGCGCTTCCAGTTCCTTGATCCGCGCGGCGAATTCGAGCGGGCCCAGCGCGTTGGCCGGCTCGTTGACAAGGTCGCGCGCGAGCAGCACGCCGCCGACCACCGCCTCGACCTCTGCGAAAGCCTTCTTCGCGCCGGCCGGATTGCCGGTCTGGATGGTGATGCGGGCCGGCTTTTTCGCCGGCTTGCCTTCCGCGTCGTCCTTGCGGGTCTTGTACTTGTCGAAGGCATAGCTGCGCAGGAGGATGCCGGCGGCTAGGTTTGCCGCCTCCCCGGGTCCAACGTCGGTTCCCGGCACGTCCAGCACCACGGTCGCCTCACTTGCCTTGCGCAAGTTGGCGGCGATCGCACCACCGAGTTTCAGCCAGTCGTGCTCACCGAGCGCCGTTGCCTTACCGGTGCCGATCGCCACCAGCCTGTCCAGCCCGCTGCCCTCAGGCGCCAGCACATCGAGGCTGCTGCCCGGCTTGCCGGAGAATTCCGCTACCGATGCCGCCCGAGCCAGCACGCCGGACGGGTCGCATGCCTTGGCATGTTCCCCCAAACCGCCGCCTTCGGCGGAGAGGACGAAGACCGTCCCCTTGCGCGGCACGGCGAATCTGGCGAAGGACACGGAAGGCTGGGCGCTCATGGATAACCTGCTGCGATGGTCGGGGTCGAGGCGCGACCTTTGGCGGTTTTGCGGCGTTTTGCAAGGCGTCAACAAACGTGACGGCGCGTTCGATCCTTACCTCATTCGATTGCGTTCCGGTGCGTATTTCGGCCGCAACCCTCTGTTAACCAAGGATATTGGCCCTTTCTTAGCCAATATTGCCGAGACTTATCCTGCCGGGGACATCATCGTTGAAACAGGAACCAGCTGGCTCCGGTTGTGCGCGCATCGCCGGAAAGCTATTTTCCGCCAAGAGGCTACCGGTCGGATCGCTCGAGAAGAACAATCCTGAATGAAGGTCGTTGAACGCTACATCCTGCAGCGCGCGCTCGTGCTCTTCCTGGGCGCGCTGGCGTGGACGTTGGCGATCGTCTGGACGACGCAGGTGCTTGCCCGCATCGATCTCGTCACGGACAGCGGGCAATCGGCGCTGACCTTCTTCAAGGTCGCCACGCTCATCATTCCGTCGGTGGTGCCGATCGTCGTGCCGTTCTCGGTGGTGGTGGCGGTGGCCCAGACGCTGAGCGTGATGAACACCGATTCGGAACTGGTCGTCATCAACGCCGCCGGCGCATCACGCCTGATGGTGGCGCGACCGATCCTGCTTCTGGCGCTCTGCGCCAGTGTCCTCTGCTTCGTCGTGCACAACGGTGTCGATCCCTACGCAAGGCAGAAGAATCGCGAACTCGTCGCTTCCGCCCGCGCCGACCTTCTGTCACTCGTCATCCAGGAAGGCACGTTCCGCAAGGTCGAGGACGGATTGTTCCTGCAGGTCGGCGAACGCCTGCCCGACAACCAGCTCGGCGGCATCTTCGTGGCCGATTCTCGCGAGGAAGGCGTCGATCTCGTCTACTATGCCAAGCGGGGCGCCATCGTCGACCGGAAGGACGAAAAGGTGCTGCTGATGAGCGACGGCGTCGTTCACCGCAAGACGCCATCCGGCGAGGTCTCGGTCATCCACTTCACCTCTTACGCGTTCGATCTCTCGGCATTCTCGGCCGACGCGGAGCGCCAGACCCTGCTGCCCAAGGACCAGACGACCGCGTATCTGCTCAATCCGGACCCGAACGATCCCATCTTCCAGCATGAGCCCGGCCTCTACAGGACCGAACTGTTCAAGCGCTTCTCCGACTGGCTTTTCCCCGTCACTTTCGCGCTGATCGCGCTGGCGGTGGCCGGCGACGCGCGCTCGCACCGCGAGGCGCGCCTGCATCCGCTGGTGACCTCCATCAGCATCGCGCTGATAACCTTCTGGCTGACCTTCTTCTTCGAAGGCAAGGCCAAGACAAACCCGGCGTTCAACTATGCCATGGCGGCAATGCCGGTCGCGATGTCGCTGGTAAGCGCCTGGTTCATCTACCGCCAGAAGGCGATGGAGTTGCCGGTCGGCTGGACCGACGCGCTGATGGAGTTCGGCCGAAGCGCCAACCGGCGGCTCACGGCGCTGCGGGCCAGCCTTGCCCGCTCGCGCGGAGGAGCCGCGTGATGGGCTGGACGCTGGGACGATATTTCTTCTTCCGCTACGTGGCGATCACCGCATGGTTCTTCCTCGGCATCGCGGCGCTTATCTTCCTCATCGATTTCACTGAACTGGCGGGCCGCACGGCGCGCCTGCCCGGCTTCACCTATCCGATCGCACTGACGATATCGGCGCTCCGGGCGCCGATGCTGACATTGCAGATGGTGCCCTTCGTCGGCCTCTTCTCCGCAATGGCGATGCTGGTGTCGCTCAACCGCAAATACGAGCTGGTGATCGCCCGCTCGGCCGGCATATCCGCCTGGCAATTCCTGCTGCCCGCCTGCGTTGGCGCGCTGGCCTTCGGCGTCCTGGCGGTCGGCGTCATGAACCCGCTCGCGGCCTATGGCCTGTCGCGCTCGGAGGTGATCGAAAGCGACCTGCGCTCGGGCCACTCCAATGAGGTGTCCGCGGCCTCGGTTCCATGGCTGCGGCAAAAGACCAGCGAAGGCGACA
>JBQCHN010000407.1:0-11918 GCA_051954615.1 Mesorhizobium sp.
TGGATCGACTGCTTGCGCTTGGTCACAAGGTTGGAGACATAGAGCACCGGCGCGTAGAAACCCGCATAGGCGGCCAGGACGCAGATGAAGATCTTCACGAAGGTGGACTGCTCGGGCAGGCTGTTCAGCACGAAGACGTAAAAAACCGCCAGCGCCAGTCCGGCGAACGGCAGGACCAGGCGGAAGAACAGGAACTTCGTCAGTGGGTTCTGGCCGCGGAAGCCGGCCATCTTCAGCTTCTGCATGGTCCCTTCGTCTGCCAGCGCGCGCTTCAGATCCAACCGCTCGACGATGGCGCGCATGCCCATGGACTGCTCCTCGCGCAGGCCCTTGCGACGCCGGTCGGCCTCGGCCGCCAGACGGGCGCGCTGCTTGGCGCGCAGTTCCTCGCGCTCCAGCGCGACCGACTTCATGCGTGACTTGAGCTGGTTGCCGCCGAAAGCGGGAGCCAGCGTGAAGATGGTGGCGAAGACGGCGATGCCGACCAGCAGTGCGATCAGGATGGCGGGATCGGTAAGGGTCTTAACCACGTCCATCGCTGCACCTACACGTCGAAATTGATCATCTTGCGCATCACGAAGATGCCGACCGCCATCCAGATGCCGGAAAGGCCGAGGATGAGATGACCGGTATCGGTGATGAACAGCGGCATGATGTATTTGGGGCTGGTAATGAAGGTCATGACCGCGACGATGAAAGGCAGCGCGCCGATGATGGCCGCCGAAGCCTTGGCTTCCATCGACAGCGCCTGCACCCTGGCCTTCATCTTCTTACGGTCGCGCAGTACGCGCGAGAGGTTGCCCAGCGCCTCCGAAAGATTGCCGCCGGCCTGAGACTGGATCTGGATGACGATGCCGAAGAAGCCCGCCTCGGGACACGGCATCGTCTCGGGCATGCGCGTGACCGCATCGGGGATCGACAGGCCGAGTTGCTGGGCATCAACGATGCGGCGGAACTCTGTTTTGACCGGCTCCTGCGCTTCGTTGGCGATCAGGCGAATGCCGTCGTTGAGCGGCAGGCCGGACTTGACGGCGCGCACGATGACGTCCAGCGCGTTGGGGAACTCGTCGAGGAACTTCTTGACGCGGCGCTTGCGGCGGAACGAGACGATCCAGCGCGGCACGCCGACGGCACCGACTAGCAGGGCCGCCGGCACGGCGAACAGCGGCGCCCCGATCACGAAGACGAGCAGGGCCAGAACCAGGCCGAAAATGACGGAATAGAGATAGAAACGTTCGATCGTCACCGTCATGCCGGCCTGGCGCAACTGCACCTTGAGGGGCGGCTTCTTGACGTTGACGTCCTTGCGCTTCTGCTTTTCCTCCAGATCCTTCAGCGAATCCTGCACCGATTTGCGGCGCTTGGCCACCTCGGCGACGCGGTCGCGCGAGGCCTTGGCGGCGGCACGGTCGGTCTCGGCCGCCTTGACGGTCTGGAGCCGGCGGCCGACCTGCTTTTCCCGGCTGATGTCATTGAACAGGAAGGCATAGGCGACCGCACCGGCGGCAAAGCCGGCCAGCACCACGAAGGCCGGGATCGTGGGATCAATTCCAAACATGATGCAAAGCCCCTGCCTTTCCCGCGGCGGCGTCAGTCGGCCCGTTTCTCCATTGCCTCGAGCGCGGTCGCCAGACGCAGTTCCTCGCCGAAATAGCGCGCGCGTTCCCAGAAATGCGGCCGGCCGATGCCGGTGGAGACGTGTTCGCCCAGCAGGCGGCCGTTCTGGTCCTCGCCCTTGATGTTGTAGACGACGATATCCTGGGTGATGACGACATCGCCTTCCATGCCCACCACTTCGGTGATGTGGGTGATGCGGCGCGAGCCGTCGCGCAGGCGCGCGGCCTGGATGATGACGTCGACCGAGCCGACGATGATCTCGCGCACGGTCTTCTGCGGCAGCGAATAGCCGCCCATGGCGATCATCGATTCCATGCGGTTGAGGCATTCGCGCGGGCTGTTGGAGTGGATGGTGCCCATCGAGCCGTCGTGGCCGGTGTTCATCGCCTGAAGCAGGTCGAACACCTCGGGGCCACGCACCTCGCCGACGATGATGCGCTCGGGCCGCATGCGCAGGCAGTTCTTGACCAAGTCGCGCATGGTCACCTCGCCCTCGCCTTCGAGGTTCTTGGGGCGGGTTTCCAGACGCACGACATGCGGCTGCTGCAGTTGCAGTTCGGCCGAGTCCTCGCAGGTGATGATGCGCTCGTCGCGGTCGATGTAGTTGGTGAGGCAGTTGAGCAGCGTCGTCTTGCCGGAGCCCGTGCCGCCCGAGATGATGACGTTGCAGCGCACCCGGCCGATGATCTTGAGCACCTCCGCGCCTTCCGGCGAGATGGCGCCGAAGCGGACGAGCTGGTCGAGGGTGAGCTTGTCCTTCTTGAACTTGCGGATGGTGAGAGCGGTGCCGTCGATGGCCAGCGGCGGCGCGATGACGTTGACGCGCGAGCCGTCGGGCAGGCGCGCGTCGCAGATCGGCGAAGACTCATCGACGCGCCTGCCGACCTGGCTGACGATTCGCTGGCAGATGTTGAGGAGCTGCTGGTTGTCGCGGAAGCGGATGCCGGTCGTCTCGACCTTGCCGTTGACCTCGATGTAGACGTTCTTGGAGCCGTTCACCATGATGTCGGCGATGTCGTCGCGCGCCAGCAGCGGCTCGAGCGGGCCGTAGCCCAGGACGTCATTGCAGATGTCGTCGAGCAGCTCCTCCTGCTCGGCGATCGACATGGCGAAATTCTTGATCGCGATGATGTCGTTGACGATGTCGCAGATTTCCTCGCGCGCGCTATCGGGATCGAGCTTGGCGAGCTGGGACAGGTCTATGGTGTCGATCAGCGCCGAAAAGACCTGGCTTTTGGTGTCGTAATAGGCCTCGGAGCGTTCGCGCGAACCGCGCCTCGGCTCGGCGGCCAGCGGCGGGGCCTCGACGTTGCGGCGCGTGACCGGCGGCGGTGCCGGCGGAGCCAAGGGTGCGCTGGGAGGGGCCGCGGCGGGACGTGCGGGCGCCTCCGCCACGGCGGAGCGCGGAACAGCCTCGGCCGGCGTCGCCGCCGGCGCGGTCGGGCGGAACTCGGGAACACCCCGGCTGCCGTCGTCGTTGCCTCTTTTGCCAAACATGATCGCTACCGATTCCGCCGAACTGCCATCACTTCTTGCCGCGCTTCAGCTTTTCGAGGATGCCGCCGAGCGCGGCCTTCTTCCTTGCCTTGAGTTCGCTGCGGCCGGTCAGCACATGGGCGATCTCGTTGACGGTGGCCACGATCGGGCTCTTGGCATCCATTTCGCCCAGCATGCGGCCGTTGTTGGCGGCATTGCCGAACAGCAGCGGATCGAAGGGGATGACCGCCATCGGCGTGACGCCGAGCGGTTCGGCGAAATCCTGTGCAGTGATCTCGGGGCGCTTGGGCACGCCGGCCTGGTTGAGGACCAGCTTCGGCGGCGGATCGTTGGGCCTCAGCTTCTTCAGCATATCCACCAGGTTCTTGGTGTTGCGCAGGTTGGCCAGCTCGGGCGTCGCGGTGATGACCACGTCGTCGGCCCTCGCCAGCGTATTCTTCGACCAGCCGCTCCAGACATGCGGCACGTCGAGCACCAGGAGCGGCGCGCTGCGCTGGGCAGTGTCGATGATATGGGCGAAGGCGTCGGCGTCGAAATCGCAGACGCGGTCGAGCGTCGAGGGCGCGGCGAGCAGCGACAGGTGCTCAGCGCACTGCGCCAGAAGGCGATCCAGGTAGACCTCGTCGATGCGTTCGGGCGAGAACACCGCCTCGGCGATGCCCTGCGCCGGATCCTGGTCGAAATTGATGTTGGCGGTGCCGAAAGCCAGGTCGAGGTCGGCCACCATCACCTCGGACTTGAACAGCGACGACATCGCCCAGGCGACGTTGTGGGCGATGGTGGAAGACCCCACACCGCCCTTGGCGCCGACGAAGGCGATGGCGCGGCCGATCGGCTCGGCCTCGGGATCGACGAAGATCGATGAGATGACGCTGACGATGTCGGCCATCGAGATCGGCGCGATGACGTATTCGGAAATGCCGGAGCGGATCAGCTCGCGATAGAGGCCGACGTCGTTGTAATGGCCGACCACCACCACCTTGGAGGTGGGATCGCAATGTTCGGAAAGCTGGCCGAGCTGCGCCATCAGTTCCTTCGGCTCGGCGCGCGATTCCAGCAGGATCAGGTTGGGCGTCGGCGCCGACTGGTAGAATTCGATGGCCGTGGGGATACCGCCCATGTGCACCTTGAGGTGCGCCTTGGCCATACGGCGGTCGCTACCGGCGCGCTCGATCGGCCCGGCCACCCCTTCCGTCTCGCAGAAAGCCTGGATGGAGATGCGCGGGATCGGCCGCAGGGTCTGCATGGCGGCGACGTCGCGGGCGTCGTCGCTGCCTTCGATATCCGTGTCGTAGGCGAGATTGCTCATGGTTGCCGGCCCTCAGACTTCGCCGTCATGACTAGTAGTCGACTTCTTGGTTGACCGGCGGGATCGCCAGCGGAACCTTCCGGTAGTCATCGATGATCTGGCCGCGCCTTTCGGCGTCGATCGGGGTCTGCTTGCGCGGCCCGATCAGGTCCGCCGGATTGGCGATCTGCGCGGCGAGGTTGTTCTGATAGGAACAGCCGAAATTGGCGTAGTGCTTGTTGTCGGCGTTGTTCAAGAGATCGTCCGGCCAGCGGCCGCACCGGTCGGTATGCGCCTTGACGGCGGTGTAGGAGACCCGGATCGGCGCCGAGACGTCGGAACCGCCTGCCTGGTAGGGCAGTGTCGAGATGCGCTTGCGGCTGATGCCGCTGGCCGCCGCCAGCCGGGCGAAATCGCGGGCGGCCGCACGGGCGGCGACCTCGTTGGCCGAACCGGACGGCACCGCAATGGTCAGCAGGGGCGCGGCGCTCCTGTCGTAGCCGTCGAGGAAGCCGAGCAGCGTCTGGCGCTGCGACCTCGTCATGCCGCGGTCACCCGCGCCGACCGGCAGGTCGATCTTGAGATCCTGCTGGGAAATGACGATCGGATGATTGGTGCGGTAGTCGTCCGGCACCGAACCGACGGTGATGGAATCGCGGTTGGCGCAGCCGGCCAGCAATGCCGCCGCGGCAATCGCCACGAGCGGAAGGGAAATGCCTGCGCGGAACCGGCGAACGGAATGCGGTGCCGTCACCATGACCCCTGCCCCGAAGTTTGAACCAGACATGTCCGTTCCCCGCTTACTTGTAGATGAAGCCGACGACGCCGTGATACCGGCCGGCCGGCCTGTCCGTCTGCATGGTGCCGTAGACGCGGTTGACGCGGCCAAGGAACATGCCGGCGCCATCGCTGGCGGCGTTGAAATTGTCGTCGGGCTTGGCAAGGTCGTTGCGCGCCACCGGTCGCGACAGATAGGGCGTGATGATGATGACGAGCTCGCTCTCGTTGCGGACGAAGTCACGCGAACGGAACAGCGCGCCGAGCACCGGGATCTTGGCGAGGCCGGGCAATCCGTTGATCGACTGCCGGACGTCGTCGCGCACAAGGCCGGCGATCATCATGGAACCGCCGGACGGCAGCTCGATCGTCGTGTCGGCAAGCCGCTTACGGATGGAAAGCAGGTTCAGGGCCCGGTTGTCGCCGGCCGCGATCGACAACGCCCCTTCCGTCGTCGGCTCCGAAACGCTGGTGCGAACCTTCAGGCTGATGCGCCCCGGCGACAGCACGACGGGCTGGAACTCCAGGCCGATGCCGTATTCGATCTGCTCGATGTTGGTCTGGGCCTGCCTGGTGGGGGCATCGTACTTGGAGCCGGTGATGACGTTGAACTCGCCGCCCACCTTGAAGGTTGCCTTCTCGCCGGAAACGGCGGTCAGCGTCGGCTCTGCCAGCGTCTTCATGACGCCGGACTGCTCCATGGCGTTGATGTAGGATTTCAGGTTCGACGTAGCGAGGTTGAGCCCGGAATCGGACAGACGCTGGCCGAGACCCGTCAGGTTGTCGGAGACGGCGCCCCAGGTGATGCCGTTGCTCGATCCGTTGCCGATCATGTTGACGCCGAGCTGCTTCATCACCGAACGGCTGACCTCGGCGACCGTGACCTTCAGCGTCACCTGGTCGTCGCCGATGATCTGCAAAAGATTGATGATGGCGCTTTTCTGGCGCTCGGAGTCCGGGTTGTTGATATCGACGCCGCCGGCTGCGTTGCCGCCCGCCGCGGTCTGCGAATACTGGCCGGTCGTCGCCTCGCCGCCGGTGACGAAGGCGGTGGCGAGATCGGCGGCGCGCTTGGAATCCAGCGGCGTGTCGACGGTGCCGGTCAACACCACGTTGTCGTTGAGCAGTTCGACCTTGATGTCGGAGCCGGGAATGAAGCGCTTGAGATATTCCTCCAGACCGGCGACGTCGCGTTCCACGTCGAGGTCGAGGCTGACGATCTGCTCGCCGTTGGCGCCGAAGACGAAGATGTTCGTCTCGCCGACCGACTTGCCGAACAGGTAGATCCGCCGCGAGGTGCGGGTGACCGCGTCGGCGACTGCCGGGTTGGCCACCAGGATGTCATAGGCATCGCTGGGCAGGTCGATGACCACCGACTTGTTCAGGCCAAGCTTGACGCGCTGGTTTGCCGAACTGGTTCCGACGCGCGCTTTGCCGGCCTGTGCCTCGACCGGCGTAAAGCTGTCGGCGGCGAACAGACCGAGCCCGAGCATGGCGGCCAGGGCGATGCGCACTCCCGTAAGTGTCCTCATTTCCTAGCTCCCACTTCGGAAACCTCGCCCGACTTGATCAGGCGCACCGTTCCCCGCCGGCCGTTGCCGGAAACGAGATAGTCGGCTTCGCCAAGCCCCTTTTCGTTGATGTCGGTGATGGGCCTGAGCGCCAGCGTCAGCCGGTCCGCCATCTGCTGCGCGACGGTGATGATCTCGGCCTGCTGCGGCGTCAGCTCCAACGTCGCCGTCTGGCCGACGCGGGTCTTCTTGCCTTCCTCGTCTTCCTGGATCGTCTGGTCGATGGCCAGCACGCGGATGTTCTTGAGGATGGTTTCGGTGATGAAGCCGGTCGTGCCGGTGACGTCCTTGTCGGCCCGGCGGGTCATGATGACGTCGACGAAGTCGTTCGGCAGGATGAAACCGCCGGCGGATGTGTCGGCGGCGATCGAGGTGGCGACGGCGCGGGTGCCCGACGGCAGGATGGAGGACATGAAGCTCTGCCCCTCGCCGATCAGCTTGGAACGGCGCAGTGGCTCGCCGGTGTACATGGCCATGCGAGCGACCGAGTCCTTCAGCTTTTCCACCGCGTCGGGCTCGCTGGCGCGGGTGATGAAGTTGGCGTTGATGCCGTCGGCCGGCCACTTCTCCCACGAGATGTTGTTGTCCAGCGTCGCGCCCATCGGCACGTCGCCGGACAGCACCAGCACGTCCTGGAGCGCGATAGCCGGTTGCTGCGGCGCGTTGACGACGACTTCGGCAGGCGGCTTGACCGCCATGTTCTTGGCGACGTAGCCGGCCCCCCCGGCCGCGGCCACCGCGACGCTTAAGATAATCAATCGGGATGCCGGCATATGCCCAACCCTCGCCCTAGCAAACCTCTAGCCAGGCCGGACTTTGCAGCGGCAATCGTCAAATTAGGGTTAATGCAATGCTTACGATCGTGATTAATTTAACGTTTATGCAAATGCGCGGCATCGCCCGCCACACCCGTGCGCATGCATGAAAAAGGCGGCCCGAGCCGCCTTTGCAAGGAAACAGGGCCGGTAGCCGCTTACGAGGCGGTGTGCTCCAGCGCCCACTGCATCAGCGGCGACGCCGGAAAGGCCAGAAGCCCGCCCAGGCCCAGCGCGATGCCGTAGGGAATGCCGCTCTTGTCGTCGGCGAAGTGGCGCAGGAACAGGTTATTGCGCGTCAGCGTCGCCAGCGTCGAACTGCGATAGACGAGCAGGGCCATGGTCAGCAGCCCGCCGATGACGGAAGCGATAAGAAGATAATGCACGAGGCAGACGCCGAAGCCCATCCACACCGAGGTCGCCGCCATCAGCTTGGCGTCGCCGCCGCCCATGGCGCCGATGGCGAACAGGCCGAACGTGCATGCCAGCACCAGCACGCCAGCGCCCAGATGCAGGCCGTACTGCGTCCACTCCATGCCCGTGAGCGGAGCCACGACCATGAAGACGCCAACGAGAATGAGCGAGACCCGGTTGGCGATCGTCATCGACAGCATGTCGGAGATCGCCGCGAACAGCATGCAGAAAGGAAAGACGACGAAGATCAGGGCTTCAAGCATCGGGTCCACCACGGTCCTGGGGCGGCGAATGCGCCGCTACAACCACCCTAGGCGATTTCCGTTAAGGATCGATGAGCCCGGAATGCCGGATTTGCGCGATTCCCGCATGTCCGCGATGCCGGAGGCGCGGCCACTTAACCGTTGGTTCACCAATCCCGTTCATGATCCGTTGAACACATTCGCGAAATCCGCGCTGTCCGGAGATTGAAATGGCCTTGTCGAGATCGTTCCTGATCGCCGCCGCGCTGCTTTCGGCAACGGCCTTCGCCTCGCCGGCGCTGGCGGACGCGGGCCTCGAGGTGACGATGAACCAGGCCCGGATCGTCAAGCTGGCGCGCGCGGCCGACACCATCGTCGTCGGCAACCCGCTGATCGCCGACGCCGCCGTGCAGGACGCCTCCACCATCGTGCTCACCGGCAAGGGCTTCGGCGTCACCAACCTGGTGGTGCTCGACAAGGACGGCAGCCCGATCATCGACGAACAGGTGACCGTGACGCGCCAGAACGCCTCGACCGTGCGCATCTACCGGCGCTCGCAGGTGCAGACGATGTCGTGCACACCCTATTGCGAGAGCTCCTTCAAGAGCGAAGCCGAGCGCACCTCGGAAATGGAGATGAACACCGGCAACTGACCGGTGCTCACGCCCGACCGGCCGAGGTTCGGTTAGCGGCGCGTTAAGGCGAACCGTGCGAATTTAAGTTTCCGTCAAACCGGACCTCAACGGGTTTCGTCTACGGTGCCCTGCGATAGAGTTTACGGGCCGCACGACATGGACGACACATCTGGCCGAACGAACAGCCGCAAGACGCAAGGCAAGGGCCTGCTCGCCCGCTTCGCGCGAGATCGCCGCGGCGTGACAGCCATCGAATTCGGACTGCTGGGCGGGGCGTTTTTCGCGTTGGTCTTCGCCATCCTGGAAAGCTGCATTTCCTTCGCGTCCCAAGAAGTCATGGCCAACGCCACCGACAACGTGGCCCGCCAGTTGCGCACCGGCCAGAAAAAAAAGGCCGACGCCACCGAAGACTGGGTGAAGCAGCAGATCTGCGACCAGCTCAGCCTGCTCGCCGCAAACAACTGCCTCGGCCGCATCGAGGTGGACCTGCGCAATTTCAACACGTTCGCGGAAGCCGCCGCCATGAGCTTCCGGATCGGCAAGCAAGACGAGACCCAGACGGACCCGGCCAAGCAGGGCCCGGACGTCATCAAGCTTACCAACGGCACGGTCAGTAACGATCCGTTCCAATTCAACCCCGGCGCGTCGATGACCAAGAACATGCTTCGGGTCTTCTACAAATGGCCGGTGCTGACGGACTACATGGCTCTGTGGATGTCCAACCTCAACGGCAGCGATACGCTGCATTTCGCTTCGGCGGTCTGGCAGAACGAACCCTTCAACGATTAGGCCGGCTGGCGCAGGGGCCGGAAGCGACGATCATGGCGAGCGCGGGGGCGCATGGGGCAATGAGGAATCTGGCAGCAAGAATCAGGCGCCTTGGCACCGACAGGAGCGGCGTGGCGGCGGTCGAATTCGCCTTCATCGCGCCCATCCTGCTGATGCTCTATTTCATCACCATGGAAGCGGCGCAGGGGATCGAGACCAGCAAGAAGGTCGCCCGCCTCAGCTTCACGGTGGCGGACCTCGTCGCCCAGCAGTCGACGGTCGACAGGGCGACGCTTGGGAACATCCTGGCTATCGCCGACTCGACGATGCAACCCTATAACCGCTCCACGCCGACGACCACCATCACCGCCATCAACATAGCATCCAGCGGCGCGACGGTCGCGTGGACGTATCAGTCCGGCGGGGCGTCCAGCGGGGCGTCCAGCAACACCGTAGCCGTGCCGGCCGCGCTCAACGTCCCGGGTTCCTTCCTGCTGCGGGTGACCAGCGGTCTCGACTACGTGCCCATCATCGCCTGGTCGGGAAACAACGTGAAAGCGACCGGCCTCATATCGGATTTCAGCAGCATCGGCATGAGCGACACCTATTATGTCAGGCCGCGCGTGACGATGACCGTTCCCTGCTCCGACTGCGGCGGCAGCTAAGGCATGTCTCCCGAAAGTGGGAACCGGTTTCGGGAGACACGCGTAAAATCAAGAATCCAAAGCGTCCGGAGCGAATCTGAAAGATCGCGACACGCTTTAAGGCCGGGGCTTGCCGGCCACGGCGCGCACCAGCGCCACCGCCGGCTCGTAGTCCTTCGCACTGACGGCGACGAAACCGCCGGGATGGCCGCGCTCGATGAGGCGGTAGATTTTCGGATCCCGTTCTTTCAGGCCGGTCAGGAAATCGACAAGCCGACGCTTGGCGTCGGCGTCCAGGTCGCTGCGCACGGCATGCGGCCCATAGCGCAGCAGGCTCGACGTCCACACGACCTGCAGCGCCGAGGCGGGGATACCCGTAGCCTTCAGGCGGGCCACCGTGCCGCCGCCCGGCGACCGGTCCGCGCCGTGCGTCGCCGCCGCCCGTTCCCAGCCGAACATGGCATCGACGGTGCCGGCTGCCAGCATCGCCTCGGCGGCCG
This sequence comes from Mesorhizobium sp., assembly GCA_051954615.1. Lineage (GTDB taxonomy): Bacteria > Pseudomonadota > Alphaproteobacteria > Rhizobiales > Rhizobiaceae > Mesorhizobium. The sequence continues at coordinate 10,769 of JBQCHN010000407.1, forward strand.
AAGCCGAGGCGGCGCGCTGGAGCAGCGGCTGGCCTTCCAGGTCCGTCACACCGGCGGCGGCCAGGTCTGCCAGCGGCATCAAGGTGCCGGCGACGCTGTCAGGCGGACCGAGGGCGATGCGGCGCGAGGCCATGTCGGCCGGCTTCGATATCCTGGCGTCGCGCGTGACAAGAACCGAGCGGATGCCGGCGGCCCCATCGGCATCGGTCGGCGCCACCAGCGGCTCGACGCAGCCGCAGCGCAGCGAAACCAGCGCATAGGCGGTGGCCGAATAGACCGCATAGTCGACGCGCCGGTCGATCTGCGCCTCGATCAGCGTGGCGTAGTCGCGCGCCACCAGAACCTCGACCTTCATGCCGAGCGCCCTGGAATAGGCGTCCGTCAGCAGGGCGAGGCCGGGAACCGCATTGCCGGCGCCGGGTTCGGCCACGATGCCGATGCGGAAGGTGCCGATGTCCCCGCGCCAATCCGCCAGGGCCGGGCTGCAGGCGAGCGCGACCAGCGCGGCAAGTCCAACCGCCGCGACACGCGCATGCGCCCTGCGTCCCTTCTTCACGATCTGCCCCACCGGTCCCATGTACTAGATCGTTTCACGGAAACGGTGAAACGATCAGCTGCATTTGTGCGACGCCAGACGATTCTGTCCGGCTGCAAAACGCTCTGAAGGGAATTATCGCGGCAAGCTGTTGCCGTTTGGTTTCCGAATTGCCAAGGCGGGCGCCGGCTCCTATGTCTGGGTTGCAACCAGCATGGGCAGCCGATGGCGCGCGCTTTCGTTTTCGTTCTCGATTCCTTCGGCATCGGCGGAGCCGCAGACGCCGGCAAGTACGGCGATGACGGGGCCGATACGCTCGGCCACATCGCCAAAGCGTGCGCGGCGGGCAAGGGTGACCGGGACGGCCTGCGCCACGGTCCGCTGCTTTTGCCCAACATGCTCGCTCTCGGGCTCGGCGAAGCGGCGCGCATTGCAACCGGCCTCGACTTCGGCCGAGGGACCACGCTTGCCCCCTCCTCCTTCCACGGCGCGGCGCAGGAAATCTCCGTCGGCAAGGACACGCCGTCCGGTCACTGGGAGATCGCCGGCCTGCCGGCGCGCTTCGACTGGGGCTATTTTCCCGACACGGTTCCGGCCTTTCCGGCCGCGCTGACC
>JBQCHN010000408.1:0-7258 GCA_051954615.1 Mesorhizobium sp.
GGAGACGGGCAGGAAACTGCCCTACCTCAACAAGGTCGTCATCGGCGGCTCGGCCTGCCCGCGCATGATCACGAAGAAATTCCAGGACGTCTACGGCGTCGAGGTCGTCCACGCCTGGGGCATGACGGAAATGTCGCCGCTGGGCACGCTGTGTACGCTCAAGCCGGAATATGCCGGACTTGAGGGCGATGCTCGGCTCGACGTCCAGCAGACGCAAGGCTACGCGCCGTTCGGCGTCGAAATGACAGTCACCGATGACGAGGACAACCACCTGCCATGGGACGGTAGGACGTTCGGCCGCCTGAAGGTTCGGGGGCCTGCTGTCGCACGCGCCTACTACGGCGGTGCCGGCGCCGAGCAGTTCGACGAGGAGGGCTGGTTCGACACCGGCGATGTCGCCCATATCGATCCCAACGGCTACATGCAGATCACCGACCGGGCCAAGGACGTCATCAAGTCCGGCGGCGAGTGGATCTCGACCATCGAACTGGAAAACCTCGCCGTCGGCCATCCCGACGTGGCGGAGGCCGCGGTCATCGGCGTCGCCCATTCCAAATGGGGCGAGCGGCCGTTGCTTGTGGCCGTGCGAAAGCCGGGCCGGGAGCCGTCGCGCGACGATATATTGGGCTTCATGGAGGGCAAGGTCGCGAAGTGGTGGATGCCGGACGACGTGACTTTCGTCGCCGAGATTCCGCACACCGCCACCGGCAAGATCCAGAAGACGACCCTTCGCAAGCAGTTCCGCGATTATCGCCTGCCTACGGATTGAAGGATCGCGCGCCTTTCGGCTTCAATCGCGCCGCAAAAGCCGGTATGGCTTCGACGCGGGGTGAGTGGTGCGGCGCAGCAGATGACCGAATATCCGGAACGGCGGACGACGAGGGCGGCCGGATGGGCACGACGGACTGCGGCCTTCTCAGCCGTCCTGCTGATCTGCGTGTGGGGCGGCCACCATTTCGGCCTTGTCGAGCATCTGGCCTACCTGTGGGTGCTGGCGATCGTCGCGCTACTCGCAGCCGTCGCGCTGATCTTCGCCGGCTTCGCCTTTTCGAAGCTGTGGCAGTACGGCGATCTCGGCGGTCGCGACCTGACGGTCGGTGCGCTGATCGCCTTGCTGGTTCTGGCACCCTATGGCGTCGCGGCCTATTGGATTGCGACTTATCCGCCGCTGCGCGACATAGCGACGGATACGGACGATCCCCTGCCGTTGGCGACGGCGGCTGAGCGGACGCCGGACATGAACGCCCTGACGGAGCCGACTCCCGGCGAGCGGCGATTGCAGGACGAGACTTATCCACTTGTGGCGGGGCGCCGCTACGACCTGCCGTTCGATGCGGTGGTGGATGCGGTGTCGGCCGTCCTGCAACGGCGCGGCTGGCGGCTGGCCGCACCGATCCCGCCGGCAGACGAGGCGAGCGGCGAACTGGTCATCGCAGCGGTGGCGCCGAGTTTCGTTCTGGAACTGCCGGCAGACGTGGCGATCCGCGTGGTTTCCGAAGACGACGCCACGCTGGTGGATATGCGCTCCGCTTCCCGCTATGGCCGCCACGACCTCGGCGACAACGCCGCCCGCATCGTCGAATTCCTGGCTGAACTCGACCAGCAGATCAACGGCCAGATCGGTCTCGACGCGGCCCAGTAGCGGCTCAGCGCACCGGCAGGAAGACCCCGTCGAGCGCCGGTTCGCCGTCCGTTTCGACCGCACCGCGCGCCACCAGGTCTTCCAGGTGGGCGAGCACGGAAAGGCCGGCGGCGCCGTGCAGGCGCGGATCGGTTTCGCGGTAGATCGCCGCCACGATCTCGGGAATCGTCCGGTCACCCTTTTCGATACGGTCCAGTATGGCCTGTTCCCGCATCTTCCGGTGGGCCTTGAGGCCGCGCATGAAGGTGCGCGGTTTGGTGACGGGGCCGCCGTGCCCCGGCAGCATCAGCCGGTCGTCGCGCGCCAACAGCTTGTCGAGCGAGCGCATGTAGTCGGCCATCGCGCCGTCCGGCGGCGCCACAATGCTGGTCGACCAGGCCATGACATGGTCGGCCGAGAAGAGGATTCCGCTGCCCTCCAGTGCGAAGGCGGCGTGGTTGGCGGCGTGGCCCGGCGTCAGCACCGTGCGGATCGCCCAGCCATCGCCCAATGTCAGCGCGTCGTCCGCCAGCGTCACGTCGGGCCGGAAGGCAAGGTCGCCGCTGGCGTCGAGCCGGATGTCCTCGCCTGTCCGCAAGGCTCGGGCCGGTCGGTGCGGACCTTCGGCCAGCACCATCGCGCCGGTTTCCTGCTGGAGCCGTGCGGCCAGCGGTGAGTGATCCTTGTGGGTATGGCTGACGAAGATATGGCTGACGGGCCGTCCGCCGATCGCGCGAAGCAGCGTTTCCAGATGGGCGTCGTCGTCGGGGCCTGGATCGATGACCGCCAGCGTATCCTGGCCGACCAGATAACTGTTGGTGCCGTGGAAGGTGAACGGGCTCGGATTGTGGGCCGTAAGCCGCATCACGCCGGGTGCCGCTGTGACGGCGCTGCCGTAGGCGGGATCGAAACTGGCATCGAATTTCAGGGACATTGCAGGCTCGCGCTGGGGACGGGAGGCAAAATGGATTGCCGCAGGACGCCGGACTCAATATAGGAAAATGCGACGCCTTGTCAGGCGCCGGATTGAAATCGGGAATGGAAAGACAAATGGCTCTCGCTACGACAATGCGTCCCCTCGTTTCACTGGCCCTGCCGCAGAATCGGGCGGCGCGCCTCGCCATGCAGTTCGGTTTGGCGCTGGGCGGGACCCTGCTTCTGACCCTGTCGGCCAAGACCAAGGTGGTGCTTGGGCCGGTGGATATGAATTTGCAGACGCTGGCGGTTCTTCTGATCGCCTCGGCTTTCGGCCTGCGCCTCGGCGTGGCCACGCTTCTGCTCTACCTTGCCGAAGGCGCCATGGGGCTGCCGGTCTTCCAGAGCACCCCGGAGAAGGGCATCGGCATCGCCTATATGCTGGGCACCACCGGCGGCTATCTCGCCGGCTTCGTTGTCATGGCGGCTATCGCCGGCTGGGCGGCCGACCGTGGCTTCGACCGCAACCTCTTCAAGCTGTTCGGCGCATTCATGGTGGCCGAGGTCATCATGATGGCCATGGGCTTCGCTTGGCTAGCCACGCTGATCGGAGCGGAAAAGGCCTGGCAGTTCGGTGTGCTGCCCTTTGTCGTGCCGGATCTGGTCAAGCTGGCGCTGGCTTCGGCTTCGGTGCCTGCCGTATGGTCGCTGATCAGGAAATAGACTGAAGGCCCGCTTGGCGCGCCCGTGGACGCGACAGCAGCGGCAGACGATTTCAGATCGACACGCGGCCCGGCGATGACCGGGCCGCGTGTGCATCAGGCGTATGGTAGGAATTTGCGTCTTCGCGCCGAATGGCAAATATAATGTTCGCAAACCGGGTCGATCCCGCGGGCGCCTTTCTGTAAGGGGGCATATCGACCTGCTAGAACGCGGGTCACGACCGGACGCATACTGCCGAAGGCGCTACCGTCTGTACCCGCCTAGCGAGCTTTCCAGGCCAAAGCCATGTTGACCCACCTTCAGCGCCTCGAAGCGGAATCCATACACATCTTCCGTGAAGTGGCGGCGAACTTCTCCAAGCCGGTGATGCTCTATTCGGTCGGCAAGGATTCGTCGGTGCTGATGCACCTGGCGATGAAGGCCTTCTATCCGGCCAAGCCGCCGTTCCCCTTCCTGCATGTCGACACCACCTGGAAGTTCCGCGAGATGATCGCCTTCCGCGACGAGATGGCGAAGAAGCTTGGCTTCGACCTGCTCGTCCACATCAACGAGGAGGGGGTGAGGGACGGGATCAATCCGTTCGACCATGGTTCGAACACGCACACCCACATCATGAAGACGGTGGGGCTTCGCCAGGCGCTCGACAAATACGGTTTCGACGCCGCGCTCGGCGGGGCGCGGCGCGACGAGGAGAAATCGCGCGCCAAGGAACGCATATTCTCCTTCCGCAATGCGAGCCACGCTTGGGACCCGAAAAGCCAGCGGCCTGAAATGTGGAACATCTACAACACGCGCATTTCGGCGGGCGAGTCGATCCGCGTCTTCCCCCTGTCCAATTGGACCGAGCTCGATATCTGGCAGTACATCCTGCAGGAAGACATCCCCATCGTGCCGCTCTATTTCGCCAGACCGCGGCCGGTGGTCGAGCGCGACGGCATGCTGATCATGAAGGACGACGAGCGCATGAAGCTGAGGCCCGGCGAGCGCGTCGAAAACCGCATGGTGCGGTTCCGTACGCTCGGTTGCTATCCGCTGACGGGCGCCATCGAATCCGATGCCGGCACGCTGGAAGCCATCGTCGGCGAGATGCTGACGGCGCGCACCTCCGAGCGGCAGGGCCGCCTCATTGATCGCGACGAAGCCGGCTCCATGGAAAAAAAGAAGCGCGAAGGGTACTTTTGACGATGCGCTCGACCGCCGAGACCCTTTCCGAAACCGGCACCGCGCTCGCGACAGACGGCGTGCGTGACTACCTGCTTGCGCAGGAGAAGAAGTCGCTGCTGCGCTTTTTGACATGCGGCTCGGTCGACGACGGCAAGTCGACGCTGATCGGTCGGCTCCTGGCCGATACGCGGCAGATATTCGAGGACCAGCTCGCCGCGCTGGAGCGCGATTCCCGCAAGCACGGCACCACCGGCGAAGATGTCGATTTCGCCCTGCTGGTCGACGGGCTGGAGGCCGAGCGCGAGCAGGGCATCACCATCGATGTCGCCTACCGCTTCTTCGCCACGCCGAAACGCAAGTTCATCGTCGCCGACACGCCCGGCCACGAGCAATACACGCGGAACATGGCGACTGGCGCTTCCACCGCCGATCTCGCCATCGTGCTTGTCGATGCGCGCCAGGGTGTCCTGCGCCAGACACGGCGCCATTCCATCATCGCTTCGCTGCTCGGCATCCGCCACATCGTGGTGGCGGTGAACAAGATCGATCTCGTCGGCTTCGACGAGGCGGTGTTCGCAAAGATCGCGGAAGACTATCGCGCCTTCGCGGCCGACCTCGGTTTCAAGTCCATCGTCCCGATCCCCCTGTCTGCCCGCTATGGCGACAACGTCACCGCGCGCTCGCCGCGCATGAACTGGTATGCCGGGCCGACGCTGATTGGGCATCTGGAAACCGTGGCCGTCGAGGACGAGGCACTTGCGCTGCCGTTCCGGTTCCCCGTTCAATACGTGAACCGGCCCAATCTCGACTTCCGCGGTTTCGCCGGCACGGTTGCGTCGGGAAGCGTTGCCGAGGGCGACGAGATCGTCGTCGCCAAATCGGGAACGTCGGCGCGCGTGAAGCGCATCGTCACGCGGGACGGCGATCTGAAGGAAGCCGTGGCAGGGCAGGCGGTTACGCTGGTTCTGGACGAGGAAATCGAGGTTTCGCGCGGCAACATGCTGGTGGCGGCGGCAGCAAGGCCCCAGGTTGCCGACCAGTTCGCCGCCAACATCGTATGGTTCGACGAGCAGGCGTTGCTGCCCGGTCGTTCCTACATCCTGCGTACCGCCACCGATCAGGCGAGCGCGACCGTTTCCGAGCTGAAGCATCGGCTCAACGTCAACGACTTCGCGCATGAGGCGGCAAAATCGCTGGCCATGAACGAGGTCGGTGTCGTAAGCATCGCCACGCGCGTGCCCATCGTCTTCGATCCCTTCGCGCAGAACAGGGCGACCGGCGCTTTCATCCTCGTCGACCGCATCACCAATGCCACTGTCGGCGCGGGCATGATCCTGCATCCCCTGCGCCGCGCAGAGAACATCCACTGGCAGTCGCTGGACGTCGGCAAGCGCGCCCGCGCCGACATGAAGAACCAGCGTCCGGCCGTCCTCTGGTTCACTGGCCTGTCGGGTTCCGGCAAGTCGACCATCGCCAATCTCCTGGAGAAGAAGCTTCACGCCACCGGTCGCCACACCTACCTGCTGGACGGCGACAATGTCCGGCACGGCCTGAACCGCGATCTCGGCTTCACCGACGCCGACCGTGTGGAGAACATCCGCCGCGTCGCGGAGGTGGCCAAACTGATGGCGGATGCGGGGCTGATCGTCATCGTGTCCTTCATTTCGCCCTTCAAGGCCGAGCGACGCATGGCGCGCGAACTGATGGTCGGCGGTGAGTTCGTCGAGGTCTTCGTGGACACGCCCTTCGAGGAATGCGCCCGGCGCGACCCCAAGGGCCTTTACGCCCGCGCGCTGAAGGGCGAGATCAGGAACTTCACGGGCGTCGATTCGCCCTACGAGGCTCCTGAAAACCCCGAAGTCCGCCTGAGGACGCTGGGCCGTACGCCCGAGGACATGGTGGATATCCTCGACCGCTGGCTGGCCGAGCGCGACCTTGCGGAGGATAGTTACGACGATGGCGGCGGTATCTGACGACGCGGCTTTGGTGGCCTTGTTCGAGCGGCTGGCACTGGAAGCCGGCCGCGAGGTCATGCGCGTCTACCGCGAAGGCTGCGAAGTAGACCGCAAGGCCGATGCCTCGCCGGTCACCGAAGCCGACAGGAAGGCGGAAAAAATCATCCTCGCCGGCCTGCGCGCCGCTCGTCCAGACATTCCGTGCGTCGCCGAGGAAGAGGTTTCAGCCGGCATCGTGCCGACCGACCTCGGCGAGGAATTCTTCCTGATCGATCCGCTCGACGGCACGAAGGAATTCATCAATCGCCGCACCGACTTCACCGTCAACATCGCCCTTGTTCGCCGTGGCGTTCCGGAAGTGGGCGTGGTCTTCGCGCCTTGCACCGGCAAGCTCTATTCCGGCCTGCCGGGCCAGGCTGAGGCAGCCGAGGCCGATGCCGATTTCCGTGTCGCGGATCGCCGGCCGATCGCCACGCGCCAGGGCGTGAAGCCGCTCGCCGTCGTAGCCAGCCGTTCGCACAACACGCCTGAAACCGAAGCCTATATAGCGAGCCTCGGCGAGGTTGAGATCGTCTCGGTCGGCTCCTCGCTGAAATTCTGCCTGGTGGCGAGCGCGGAGGCAGACGTCTATCCGCGTTTCGGCCGAACCATGGAATGGGACACAGCAGCCGGTGACGCGGTACTGCGGGCGGCTGGCGGCGGTACCGTCACGCTGGACGGCACGCCGCTTCGCTATGGCAAGCGCAACCAGTCCGACGACGCGGATTTCGCCAATCCGCACTTCATCGCCAAGGGCAGGTAGGGAAGGGCGGCTTCGCCGAAGGCGAATCGAGCGTCTGAGGCCGCAGCCGAGGGGTGCGCGACGCTACTCCGCCGCCTC
>JBQCHN010000409.1:0-8222 GCA_051954615.1 Mesorhizobium sp.
TTCGACGACTACATCTGGCCGGCGCTGTGGCATCGCATTCCGGCCTTCGACGCGCTGAAGGTGCAGACCTGCTGGACGGGCCACTACGAATACAACATGCTCGACCACAACGGCATCGTCGGCTTCCACCCGCAGGTGACCAACTTCATGTTCGCCAACGGCTTTTCCGGACACGGCCTGCAGCAGTCGCCGGCTGTCGGGCGCGCCGTGTCGGAACTGATCGTCCACGGCTCCTTCCAGACACTCGACCTGTCGCCCTTCAGTTACGAGCGCATCCAGCGCAACGAACCCTTCCTCGAGGAAGCGGTGATCTGATCAGGAGAAGCGGGCGTTCTGACGAACGCAGCCCCGTTGCTCCAGCCGATTTTCAGTCGCATTTGTGCGGACGCCGGACGTCCGGCTGCAAAAATGCTCTAGCCCTTCACCGCCGAGCCGATCGAGCTTTGCATGAAGTGGCGCTGGAAGAAGGCGAACAGCAGCGCCATCGGCACCGTGCCGAACACGGAGACGGCCATGATCTCGCTGTAGCGGGTGTTCAGGGTCATCTGGAAGGCGGCCATGCCGAGCGGCAGGGTGCGCAGCTCGTCGCTGGTGGTGATGACCAGCGGCCACAGATAGGAATTCCAGCTCAGGCTGAAGGTGAGGATCGCCACCACCATCAGGTCGGCGCGGATGATCGGCACGACCACCTGATAGAGGATGACCGGCTCGGAGGCGCCGTCCATGCGCGAGGCTTCGAAAAGTTCCTCCGGGATCGCCGCGACCGCCTGGCGCAGGATGAAGATGCCGGCCGCGTTCAACGCCGTCGGCAGGACGATGCCGGCATAGGTGTCCTGCCAGCCGAAGGAATGCACTTCGAGGAAGAGCGGGATGACGATCGCCTCGAGCGGGATCATGATCGAGGCGAGAATGGCGTACCACAACAGCTCAGTCCAGCGGCTGCGCAGCTTGGAGAAGGCGTAGGCGGCGCAGACGCCGATGACGAGCGTTATGGCGACCGAAACCAGCGCGGCGAAGATCGAGTTGACGAGGTAGAGCCCGAACGGGCGCGCCGCGAAGGCCTTGGCGTAATTGGCGTAACCGGCGTCGCCGATGTTCAGCAGGGCGCCGTCGAGCAACTGCCGGTCGGTCTTGAAGGACGAGACGACCATCCATGCGATCGGCAACAGGGAGACGATGGCGTAAAGCGCCAGGAGCACGTTGGTGACGAGCACCATCCTGCGGGAATCAGCCATGGCGCCTCTCCTGTATCAGCCAGATCTGGATGAGGCTGATGAGCATGACCAGTGTGAACAGGACGATGGAATAGGCGCTGGCCCGCCCGATCTCGAGGTAGCTGAAGGCGGACTTGTAGATCAGGATGGTCAGGATCTGCGTCGCGTTGGCGGGGCCGCCGTCGGTCAACACCTGATGGAAGACGAAGGTCTTCAGGCCGTTGACGGTCGCCAGCACGACGACGAGGGCGATGGTGGGTTTCATCAGCGGGATGGTGATGTAGCGCAGCATGCGCCAGCGCGTCGCGCCGTCCATGATGGCGGCCTCGAACGGGTCCTTCGACAGCGAAAGGAAGCCGGCCAGGAAGATGATGGTGTAGTAGCTGGTCGCGTGCCACCAACTCATGCCGATCAGCGCCCATGGCGCCCAGGTCCCGTTGGTCAGCCAGGGGATGGCCGGATGGCCGAACTGGCCGATGATGTCGTTGATAGGGCCGCGCTGGTTGTAGAGCAGCTTCCACACCAGCGCCACCGAGACGAACGGCAGGATCGACGGCAGGTAGATGAGCAGCCGCCACAGGCCCGCCATGCCTCCGGCCCGGCTGATCAGCAGCGCGAGGAAGAACGAGAGCACGATCACCGGCACGATCGTCCAGAACACGTAGAAGAAGGTGACCCAGAGCGAGTTCAGGAACTGCTGGTCGGAGAACAGCCGGGAATAGTTGGCCAGCCCGACGAAGACCGGCGGCGACATCATGTCGTAGCTGTGGAAGCTGATGTAGACGGCGTAGAGGACCGGATAGAGCTGGAAGGCAGCCAGGAACAGGATCGCCGGGGCGAGCAGGTAAAGAGCCCAGCGTCGCTTCATGTCACGCATTGCGTCTCCTCCCCGCGCTGGCCGGCTGACATGGCGCGGCGCTCTTTGCCTGCCGCCGCGGGCCTTCGGCCGCCAAGATACGGGGCGCCCCGCTGGGGCGCCCCCGGTCTTTCTGCAGGCCGCTATTTGTTGCGGATGAAATCGATCTGCTTGGCCGCGCCGTCGAGCGCTTCCTTGACGTCGCCACCCTGGGCGAACTGCTCGATCGCGTCCTTGATGGCCTTGCCTTCCTCGTTCCAGGTCAGCGAACGCCAATAATAGCTGCCATGGGTGAGCTGTTCGGCGAAGATGTCAGCGCCGATCGTGTCCTTGGCGGCCGGCGAGCTCTGCCAGTCCTTCAGGCCAGTGACATAACCGGTATGACGCAGGTATCCGTCGCCGTCCGAGGTCAGGAAGCGCAGGAACGCCCAGGCCTCGGCCGGATGCTTGGAGGCGGCCGTGACGGTCATCGAATAGTTGTAGAGCAGCGTGTGCGGGTCGTTCGGGTCCTTCTGCGGGATCGGCGCCACTACGTAGTTCTGCTTGACGTCGTCGCCGAACAGCGGCGGCGACCAGATGCCGGCCATCATCATCGACTGCCGCCCGTCGGAAAAGTCCTGCAGGGCGTTGACGGCGTTCACAGTGGCGTAGTCGGGACCGCCGATGCCGTCGGTCACCACGCGCTTCCACGTGTCGGTGAAGGCGGCCACGCATTGCGGCGAGTTGATCGCCGCCTTGCCGGCGTCGTCGATGACCTTGCAGCCATACTGGTTGAGGATCGGCCAGTACTCCATGGCGTACCAGAAGCCGTCGAGGCCCCAGACCCAGTTGAAGCCCATGCGCTCGAAGTTGCCGCTGGAATCCTTCTTCTCGACCTTCTTGGCGAGGGCGAACAGGTCGTCCCAGCTCTTCGGCCAGTTGGCCTTGTCGGTGACGTCGATGCCAACCTCGGCGAAATGCGCCTTGTTCATGAACAGCGCGAAGGTGTTCAGTTCCTCGGGCAGGCCGTAGAGCTTGCCATCCTCGATCAGGCCGTCCAGCGCGCCGGGCGAATAGAGCGCTTTCATGTCGTCGAGCGAGGATACGCCCATCGCCTTGTAGTCCGCCTCGCTCAGAATCCCTTTGGAGACGAATTTCGGGTAGAGGTAGTCGAGGACGTTGATGAGGTCCGGTGCCTCGCCGGCGGCGATGGCCGCGGCCAGCTTGACCTCGTAGTCGCCATGCGGGTCGGACGAGAACTTGAAGGTCACGTCCGGATGGGCTTTGGTGTATTCGGCGGCCTTCTGCTTGATGAATTCCTCGGCCGGCGGATAGGTGTGATGCCAGATCGACAGCGTCACCGGTTCCGCGAAGGCGGATGGCGACAGCAATGCCGTCAACGCCGCGATCGCCGCAGTCAGTTTGATCTTCATGTGCTCCTCCTTTGTTTCGCGGGCCGGAATGCCCGGAAATTTCATGTCCGGAATCTCAAGCCGGCATCAGCGCATGGCCTGTCCGTTCCGGTCGAACCGGTGCAGCCGGCCGGGCTGCGGCGACAGGAACAGCCGCTCGCCCGCCTTGGCCCCGACGTCGCCGCCGGCGCGGGCGACGAACCTGCCTATCCCGTCGGCCTCGATATGCAGGATGGTGTCGGAGCCGAGATGTTCGGCCAGCACGACCTTCCCCGCCCATTCGCCCGCCTCAGGCGACAGGTCGACATGCTCCGGGCGCAGGCCCAGCGTGTGGGCGCCATGGCCCTGCGCCACATCGCCGCCGATCAGGTTCATGCGCGGCGAGCCGATGAAGCCGGCGACGAACAGATTGTCGGGGTGGTTGTAGAGGTCCAGCGGCGTGCCGGTCTGCTCGATGCGGCCGGCATTCAGCACGACGATCTTGTCGGCCATGGTCATCGCCTCGACCTGGTCGTGCGTGACGTAGATCATCGTCGTGCCGAGTTGCTGGTGCAGTTCGCTGATCTCGATGCGCATGGCGCCGCGCAGCGCGGCATCGAGGTTCGAAAGCGGCTCGTCGAAGAGGAAGGCCGCCGGCTCGCGCACGATGGCGCGGCCGATGGCGACGCGCTGGCGCTGACCGCCGGAAAGCTGGCTGGGGCGGCGGTCGAGATAGGCGGCGAGGTTGAGCACGCGCGCCGCGGCCGCCACCTTCGCCTCGATGTCGGCCGGCTTCATGTTCGCCATCTTCAGCGGAAAGGCGATGTTGTCGCGTACCGTCATGTGCGGATAGAGGGCGTAGGACTGGAAGACCATGGCCAGGCCCCGCCTGGCGGGCGCCGTGGCCGTGACGTCGCGATCGTCGATCTCGATCATGCCGGAGGTCGTGTCCTCGAGGCCGGCGATCAGGCGCAGCAGCGTGGACTTGCCGCAGCCGGACGGCCCGACGAAGACGACGAATTCGCCCTCGTCAACGGCCAGGTCGATGTCATGGATGATGACGGTCGAGCCGAAAGCCTTCCTGACGCTTTTCAAGGCGATCCTGCCCATCACCCCTCCTCATCCGCGGGCTGCGGTCGAGGCGCTGTGTGGCATCGACCATTATACGGTTATACGTACAACATAATATTGTCAAGTCGTACACAGTTCGCGATTCAACGTGTGGCGGACAAAAGGGGCAGCCGGTTTCGCACGACCGGGACCGGTTTCGAGATGAAAGAAAGACGTGGAATCAAAGGCCTGAGGAGTATTGGTCGCGCGTCGTCCGGGCGTTCGTTTATGTTCAGGACGAAGTGCGCGAGGCGGGGCGTTGTTCAGGCGGAAGAGTCGGTCGGCAATCGCCCATGTTTATCGACGGGTGCCGACGCGCGTGCGGACCCTCGCGAGGCAGAGCACGAGGAAAAGAGCCGTCAGGGCGGCCGCGAACAGCACGCCGAGCATCGCCGGACTGCCGCCATGGTCGAGCAGGAGCGCGCCGACCGACGGCGCGACGGCCTGCATGATCAGGCTCGGCACGGCGAGCCGCCCCATGATCGAGGCGTAGCGGTGCGGGTCAAACAGGACCAGCGGCAGCGCGCCGCGAGCGATCGTATGGACGCCGTTTCCCGCGCCATAGAGGATCAGGGCGAGCGCGGTGACTGGCAGACCGGTGAGCAGGAGCCCGGTTCCGGCCGCCAACAGCAGCACCGATGCGAGCATGGTCCACAGCGGATGGTGATACTTGCCGATCACCATCTCGACCACCCGCGCGCCGACTTGCGAAGGGCCGATCAGCGTGCCGAGGCCGACCGCCACGGCCAGGTCGATGCCGCGAAGCTGCAGGACGGTGAGCAGGTGCACCGACAGCATCGAGGCGATCATCGCCGCCAGCGCGGTTATGCAGGCGAGCAGCACGAAGGTCGGCCGATGCACGGTCGATCCGGCGCCCGGCGGTGGCGCGGCAAGCCCTGAACCGGCCATGCCCGGAACGGCCGGCACGAGCATCAGGAAGGCGGGCAGGCTGACCACGAGTTGGATGCCGGCATAGGTGAAGCAGGTGGCGCGCCAGCCGACATGCTCGACCAGAAAAGCGCTCAGCGGCCAGCAAACGGTGCTGGCGAAGCCGCCGAACAGCGTGAGCGAGGTGATCGCGCCACGCGCGTCCTTGCCGTACAGGCGGCCAAGCGTTCCGAAGCCGGCGTCGTACAGGCTCGCCGACATGCCCACCCCCATCAGCATCCAGGCGAGGAAGTAGACGGGCAGGTTCGGGGCGAGACCCATGACGACGAGGCCGGACGCCAGCAGGATTGCGCCAGCGATCAACACCGGCCGGCCGCCGTTGCGCTGGATGAGGCTGCCGGTGAACGCTGAGGCCAGTCCCGAGCACAACAGCCCTGCCGAGAGCCCCGCCACGACCCAGGTGAACGGCCAGCCGGTATCGGCGGCGATCGGCCTGGCCAGCACGGCGGGCAGATAGTACGAACATCCCCAGGAAAGGATCTGCGCAATGCCCAGCGCGGTGATGACGATACGACGGTTCATGGATCATGTTCGGCGAAGGGTATGCCCTTTTTCCGTAGCAGATCGCGCACCGGAATGACCATGCGGCGACCGGTTCTTTCAATCGATCGGTCGCAGGATGTTTGCCATCGTCAACCGAACGCGGGCGCGACGGACTTCTTGTGCTCGTCGACTTCTGCGAAAAGCCAGTCGAGGAACTGGGTTATCTCCGGCTTGCTGCCGACGCCCGGTCGCTGGTGAAGATAATAGCCGGCCGGATAGTCGTGGTAGACGTTGAACGGCGCGACCAGTCTGCCTTCCTGCAGCAGATCCTGCGCCATGATCGTGTCGGCGAGCGCGATGCCCGTGCCGTTCGCCACCTCGCGCATGATCAGCGTGCAGTCGTGCAGCACGGTGGCGGCTCCGCTGGCCTCGCCGACGACCCCTTCCTGTCCCAGCCACCGCTCCCACCGCCTGCTTTCGCGCTCGTGGATCAGGCAATGGTGCAGCAGGTCCTGCGGCGTGCGCAGCGGCTCCGGCCCGTTCAGCAGGGCCGGCGAACAGACCGGCGTCAGCATGAGAGGAAGGATCAGCTTCAGCGCCGGACTGGTCTTCTCGTTGAATTCGTCGACCACGGCCAGATCGAAGTCGGACCGCTTGCCGGACGTGGAAATCTCGAGGTCGATCGACGGATGCAGGCGCCGGAAGGTCGGAAGGCGATCGACGAGCCACAGGTTCAGGAATGTCGGCTCGCACATGAAGCGGATGCGCTTGTGCCTTTTGCCGGCGCCGGTCACCAGGCTTACGTCTTCGGTGGCGCGTCTGATCGCCTCGAACGCTTCCGACAGGCTGTGGGCGTAGTAGGAGCCGGTGGCCGTCAGGGTGATCTGGCGGAAGCTGCGTTCGAACAGGTCCTGCCCGAGGCTGCGTTCGAGGAACCTGATGTGCCGGCTGACCGCCGACGGCGTCAGTCGCAGCTCTTCAGCGGCGTCCTTGACGCTGCCGAGGCGGGCGGCAGCTTCAAAGGCCCGCATCCCGTTGAGTGAAGGCAGAACCATGCGCGGATCATGATCTTTCGATTGATTTTTTGTCAACTGAAAGACGTGAAATTGACGTTTGAACACCCGTCTTGCTTTTCTGAATATCGAAAGCTCGCTGGGTGGCTTCGGCAGGCCATTCGGTCCGGATTCTCAAGCAGCGAACAGGGTGAAGCCTTTCATGCCCCAATCTCCGGCGATTGCTTTCCAGACCGTGGCCGAGATTCCCGACGGCGCGCCTGTCGTCGTGATCCTGAAGGCGGGCCGCCGGGGTTTCGGTCGACAGGCGCAGGCGCTGGATTCCAGGGCTGGCGGAACGCTGGCGCGTGCCTGCGGGGCGCCGGGCTTCTCCGGCAAAAGCGGCGAATGCCTGGACGTTCTGGCTCCCGGCAGCCTTGCCGCGCGTCGCGTCGTTGTTCTCGGGCTTGGCGATGCCGAGGCCATGACGCCGCTGTCGCTGACCCGTGCCGGCGCCGAGCTGGCCGCCTTCCTGGAAAGGAAGGGCGAGGACGCAGCGGCGGTCGTCCTCGATGCGATCGAGGGTGCAGTCGTTGCGGGGGCGGAGCTTGCCGGTCGCCTGATGCTCGGCATGCGCCTGAGGCGATACCGTTTCGACCTGCGCAACAAGAGGTCCGGCGCGGCAGCCGAAACCGGCTGGACCATTCATCTCGTCGGCCCGCAGAACAAGGATGCCGCCGCGCATCTGGCGCGCATGAACGCCGTCGCCGACGGCGTCGAATTCGCCCGTACGCTGGTCAACCTGCCCTCCAACATCCTGCATCCCGACAGTTTCGTCGATCATCTGGAACCGCTGCGGGAGGCGGGGATCGAGATCGAGGCGCTCGACGCAGCGGAGCTGAAACGGCTGGGCATGAACGCCCTTCTGGCAGTCGGGTCCGCTTCCCAGCATCCGCCGCGCATCGTTGTTTTGCGCTACAACGGCAAGAAAGGCGCGGGCGCGCCGCTGGCGTTCGTCGGCAAGGGCGTCTGTTTCGATTCCGGCGGCCTTTGCACCAAGACCGGGCCGCAGATGTTCGAGATGAAGGCCGACATGGCGGGTGCGGCGGCCGTCGCCGGGCTGCTGCTGGCGCTG
Organism: Mesorhizobium sp.; assembly: GCA_051954615.1. GTDB lineage: Bacteria > Pseudomonadota > Alphaproteobacteria > Rhizobiales > Rhizobiaceae > Mesorhizobium. The sequence goes on from JBQCHN010000409.1 coordinate 8,109, forward strand.
GCGCGGCAGGGCAGTGAGGTCGATGTCGTGGGCGTGCTCGGCATCGCCGAGAACCTGCCTTCCGGCAAGGCCTACAAGCCGGGCGACGTCATCACCACCCTGTCGGGCCAGACC
>JBQCHN010000410.1:0-8070 GCA_051954615.1 Mesorhizobium sp.
GCCGCGGTGAGCAGCCGGTAGACCTGGCCGCCGGCACGGATGACGGCGATGTCGAAGCGCCAGCCGTCGGCGCTGGCCTTGGCCACCACCGCCTCGTTGCCGTTGATGGTCTCGGGATGCACGCTGGCGTCGTCCAGGCCCGCCACCCAGCCGCTGCGGACATAGTCGGTCAGCGCACGGTTCTGGTCGAGCGAAACGCCGTCGAAGCGGATCGCCATGTTGCCGGGACCCGTTGCGGTCACGGCGCTCGCCGAATTGTCGATGATGAAGCCGTCCGGCACCGAGAAGGCGACGCCCAGCTTCGGATGCAGGAAGGTGTTGCCGCGCACATAGCCTTCCTCGGGCGTGTCGCCGTAGAGAATGCCGTCGATGCCGGCGAGGTAGGAATCGCGGTCGCGGGTGCCGACGCCCGGCGGACCGAAGGCGCGGGCATGGCGCTGCGCCAGTTCGATGCGCTGCGGCGTGTTCGGATGCGTGGCGAGGAAATCCAGGCTAGGGTCGGTGGCGCCGCTGACCGAGCGGAAATCGGTGTAGGCCGACATCGATTGCAGGAAGCGGCTCGCCGCATAGGGATCGTAGCCGGCCTCGCCGACCGACTTGATGCCGATGGCGTCCGCCTCCAGCTCCTGGTTGCGCGAGAACTGCGCCAGCTTGAGCTTGTTGCGGATCAGCGCGGCGCGCGCCGTCGGGCTGTCGCCCAGCACGTCGGAGACGACCTTGGTGGCGAGGCCTTCCTCGGCTTCCAGCTTCTGCCGCGCCAGCCCATGGTTGGCGGTGACGTGGCCCATCTCGTGGGCGATGACGGCGGCAAGCTCGGCCGAATCGTTGGCCAGCGCGAGCAGGCCGCGGGTGATGTAGAGATAGCCGCCCGGCAGCGCGAAGGCGTTGACGTTGGGCGAATTCAGGATGGTGATGCGATAGGTCTGCGTCGGGTTGGCCGACACCGTGGTCAGGCTGCCGACCACCTTGGCCACCATGCGCTCCAGCTTCGGGTCGGAATATTCGCCGCCGTAGGTGGCGAGGATGCGCGGGTGCTGCGCCCTGGCGAGTTCCGCCAGCTTGCTGTTGGCGGTGACGTTGTCGACCGTGACCGGTCGGTCGGACGGCTGGAAGCCGGATTCCTCCACCCGGTCCGGCATGATCGACTGGCAGGCGGCCAGCACGGCCGCCAGCGAGGCGAGCGCGATCGCACGCGCCAGCCGCTTCAGGCGGCCCGCGGTCTGGGTCGGGAGCGTATCGAGGCCGGTCGGCAGGTCGGCTTCCTTTCCGGTTCGTTTCGGCAAATCAGGCAGCCGGGCCCGTCTTGCGTATCGCAGTTTGGGGGCGGGCTCCAGCCCGTTCCTTAGCCGGACCGGCGCGTCGCCACCGCTTCGCCGTCCTTGGCCCTCAATTATGTCGGCTTGCGGGCAACATCGCGTGATCGGCCGTATTCCCTGCCGATATAGCGCTGGAACGCCTCGGGTCCAGTGCCGGCGAAGAAATCGCGCGCGGGCCCTGTTGCCGCGATCGCGCCGTCCTCGAGGAAGACGACGTGATCGGCAATGCGCTCGGCATCCTGCGGCTGGTGAGTGACGAACAGCACCGTCATGCCCTTTTCACCGTGCAGCGCGGCGACGAGTTCGAGCATGTCGGCGCGCAGCGCCGGGCCGAGCGACGCGAAGGGCTCGTCGAGCAGCAGCACCGGACGGTCGCGCACCAGGACGCGCGCCAGCGCGACGCGCTGGCGTTCGCCGCCGGAGAGTTCGCGCGGCAGGCGCTTCTCCTTGCCGGCGAGTCCCGTGCGGTCGAGCGCGGCCGAGATCGCCGCGCGGTCGTCCGCCGTCAGTTTCAGCGACGGTGAGCGGCCGAGCCCGACATTGCGCTCGACGCTGAGATGGGAAAACAGGTTGTTCTCCTGGAAGACCATGGAGACCGGCCGGGCGGCCGGCGATGCGTTCGAGACATCGACGCCGTCGATCAGCACGCGGCCTGATTGCGGCGCCTCGAAGCCGGCGACGAGGTTGAGCAAAGTGGACTTTCCCGAGCCGCTCGGCCCCATCACGGCGGTGATCGCGCCGGCGGGAAAGGCGGCATCGAAGCGGAAGGTCGCTTCGCCGTAGCTGAAGCCGACATCGTCCAGCTGCACGGCAGCGCCCCTGTGCCCGTTCGTGCTCATGCGGTCCGTTCCTTTCCGAGCCGGTCGGCGGCAAACACCAGAAGCAGGCATACCAGCCCGAGGATAAGCGCCAGGCCGGCGGCGTCCGCCGTGCGATAGCTGCCCATGCGGGCGAGCAGAAGATAGGGCAGGGTCTGCATGGAATCCGAACCGAACAGGGCGATGACGCCGAGGTCGCCGAGCGACAGCGCCATGGCGAAGGCGAAGGCGGTGGCGAGCGGCCGCCGCAGGACCGGCCAGTCGATGAGGCGGAAGCGGTTCCAGCCGGCAATACCGAGTTGGGCGGCGAGCCGTTCGTGCCGTTCGCTGGCGGTGTCGTAGGCCGGCCGCACGGCGCGGATGGCGAACGGCATGGCCATCACCGCGTTCACCGCCGCGACCATGACGGGCGCCGCGCCGAAGACGGTGCCGAGATGGCGCAGCGCCAGGAACCAGCCGGCACCGATGACGATGGGCGGCACCACGAGAACGAAACCGGCGCCGGTGTCCGTGAGAAATTCCAGAAACGGCCGGCGGCGGTCGCGGCGGGAGAGTGCCAGGGCCCGGCGCGCCATGGCGAGGGCCAGCGACAGCACCGCCGCGAGCACGGCGGAGACGAAGGCGAGCACGATGCTGGTCAGCGCAGCCTTTTGCACCGAGGCTTCGCCCACCAGCCGTGCGAGGTCGGCCTGCAGGCCGGCGGCGACCGTTGCCAGCATCGGCCCGGCGACGAAGGCAAGGGCGAAAAGGATCAGCGCGGCATCGAAAGCGGTTCCCGCCACGGACGGCGTCGTATAGCGGCGCGACGCGACGCTGAGGCTCGATTCGCCGGTCATGTCGGCGCCGAGCCGGGCAAGCAGGGTCACGACCGCCGCCGTCAGCGCGATCTGGAGTGCGGTCAGCGCGACCGCCCGCGCCGGATCGAAGTCAAAGCGCAGCGCCTGATAGATGGCAACCTCCAGCGTCGAGGCGGCGGGGCCGCCGCCCAGCGTCAACACGATGGTGAAGGAGGTGATGCACAGCATGAACACCAGACCGGCGATGCCCGGCAGGGCCTGCCGCAGCGCCGGCCCTTCGATCAGCCGAAAGGTGGCGCCCGGTCCCATGCCGAGCTGGCTGGCCAGCCGCCACTGGTCGGTGGGGACGGCCTGCAGGGCTTCGAGGAAAAGCCGGGTTGCCAGCGGCAGATTGAAGAAGACATGGGCGACGAGGATGCCGGACAGGCCGTAGATGCCCGGCCAGTCGTTGCCGGTGGCCGATGACAGGATGCCGGCGAAGTAGCCGGCGCGGCCGTAGAGCGCCAGCACGCCGAGGGCTGCCACCAGCGCGGGCAGGGCCAGCGGCACGGCGAAAAGCTGGAGGATGAGCGTGCGGCCGAAAAAGCGCGGATGGCGGGACAGCGCGCGCGCCACGAACAGCGCCGGCAGCACCGACAGAAGCGTGGAGAGCGCTGCCTGCCAGAGGGTGAAACGGGCGACGCGCAGGAGATAGGGATCGAAGGCCGAGATGGCGCCCGTGAAGTCACCCGCGCCGGCGGCAAGCAGGCCGACAAGCGCGCCGCCGATGAGGATGGCGATGAAGGCGAGGGCGAGGATGCCGAGGGTGACGCGGGAATTCCTCGCCCTTGAGAGGAGGGGTATCGCATATGAAATTCGACCCCCACTCCGATTTGCTTCGCAAACCACCTCTCCCCCGTTCGACGGGGGAGAGGAAACGCCGGCCGCAGGCTTGGCGCCCTTCCTCTCCCCTTTTGAGGGGGAGAGATGCCGAGCGTAGCGATGCGGAGTGGGGGTATGTCGTGCCATGTGTGATTATCCTGCCCGAGAGGGAAGGAAGTGTTGCTTCACTTGCTCATCACGCCCAGCCATTCGTCCACCCAGGCCTTGCGGTTCTTTGCCACTTCCTCGGGGCTGAACATCAGCGTCCTGGCTGGCTTGACCAGCCGGTCGAAGGCGGGGTCGAGCGGCTTGTCGGTCTTGCCGGCGGGATACATCCAGTTGGTCTCCGGAACGGCGTCCTGGAAGCCGGGGCCGGTCATGAAGGTCAGGAATTTCTGCGACAGCGGGTTCTTCGCGCCGTTGGCGGTCATGCCGGCAACCTCGATCTGGAGATAATGGCCTTCCGAGAAGCTTGCCGCCTGGTAGCGGTCGGTCTTCTCGGCAATCATGTGGTAGGCCGGCGAGGTGGTGTAGGACAGCACCATCGGCGCTTCGCCCTTGGTGAAAAGGCCGTAGGACTCGCTCCAGCCGGGCGTCACGGTGAGCACGCGGCCCTTCAGCTTCGCCCAGGCCTCAGCCGCCTGATCGCCATAGACCGATTTCACCCACAGAAGCAGGCCGAGGCCGGGCGTGGAGGTGCGCGGGTCCTGGATGGCAATCTTCTGGTTCGGGTCGCCCTCGACCAGTTTCTTCAGGCTCGCCGGCGGCTGTTTCAGCTTTTCTGTGTCGTAGACGACGGCGAAATAGCCGTAGTCGTAGGGGACGAAGGTGTCGTCGCTCCAGCCGCTCGGAACGGTGACGCCGGACACCTCGCCATGCGGCGCGAACAGGCCGGTTTCCTTGGCCTCGGCGGTCAGGTTGGTGTCGAGGCCGAGCACGATGTCGGCCTTGGTGGAAGCGCCTTCCAGCTTGAGCCGGTTGAGCAGCGCGACGCCATCCGCCACCGAGACGAAATCGACCTCGCAGGCGCATTCGGCCTCGAAGTTCTTCTTCACCACCGGGCCGGGACCCCATTCTGCGGTGAAGCTCTCATAGGTGTAGACGGTCAGTTTTTCCGCGGCCGCCACGGGGGCGGTCAGAGCGGCAACAGCCGCCACGGACAACAGGAGAGAAAAAAGCCTGCGCATCGGCGCCTCCTTCATTGGTTTCAGGGGAATGGCGCCTGGCTAGAGCGTCTAATCCCTCCGCCGGTACAAACCGGATCAGGTTCAGCGGGTTGGCGAGAAGCCTCTCAGCCGGATCGCAAGGACCGGCACCCCGTTAGAGCGGGATGAGACATAGGGCGGACACACGGCGGAGGCAAGCGAAAGGTTGCGCTGCATGCCGCTTCCGTTTCGGCGAACGCCCTGCTATGGCGCTGGCCCGATGAGCACCTTCACCATCCTTCTCGGCGGCGAGTTGAAGCGCACGCCACGGCTTGCCCGGCAGGTGGCCGATAGCCGGATCATCGCCGCCGACGCGGGCATCGGCCATGCGACGGCGCTCGGCGTCGTGCCGGAGTTGTGGGTCGGCGATTTCGATTCGGTGCCGGTCGACCTGCCGGACGCCCTGGAGGCGGTGCCGCGCATGACCTTTCCGGCCGAGAAGGACAAGACCGACGGGGAACTGGCGGTGGAGGCGGCGTTCGCGCGCGGCGCCACGGCGCTGGTTCTGGCCGGCGCCTTCGGCGGGCCACGCGCCGACCACGCCTTCCTGCACATGGTGCTGGCGATGCGGCTGGCCGAGGCCGGCATCGACGTGACGCTGACCAGCGGCACCCAGGAAGGCGTGCCGCTGCGCAGCGGCCGCGCCCACTTCGATTACGAAGACGGCACGCTGTTCTCCGTCCTCGGCTTTTCCGATCTCACGGGCCTCAGCCTCGCCGGCGCGAAATGGCCGCTCGACAATGTGCAGGTGCCGTTCGGGTCGTCGCTCACCATCTCCAACGAGGTGCGCGGCGGACTGGAAGTCGCGCTCGGCGGCGGGCGGGCGATGCTCCTGGCACATCCTTATCCGGAAGACTGACATGGCTCCGCCGCTTCTCAACCTTGCCGGGATAAAACTCACCTTCGGCGGCACGCCGCTGCTCGACGGTGCAGACCTTGCCGCGTCCGCCGGCGACAAGATCGCGCTGGTCGGCCGCAACGGCTCGGGCAAGTCGACGCTGCTCAAGATCGCCGCCGGGCTGGTCGAGCCGCAGGACGGCGAGGTGTTCCGCCAGCCGACGGCGACGGTGCGCTACCTGCCGCAGATGCCGGACATAGACGGGTTTGCCACCGTGCGCGCCTATGTAGAGGCGGGCCTCGGTCCTGCCGACGATCCGCATCGCGCCACCTACCTGATGGAGCATCTGGGACTGACCGGCGAGGAGAACCCGGCCGATCTCTCCGGCGGCGAGGCGCGCCGGGCGGCGCTCGCCCGCGTCATGGCACCGGAGCCGGACATCCTTCTGCTCGACGAGCCGACCAACCACCTCGACCTGTCGGTGATCGAATGGCTGGAAGAGGAGCTTGCCCGCACCTCGTCCGCACTGATCCTGATCTCGCACGATCGTCGTTTCCTCGAACGCGTCAGCCGCGCCACCGTCTGGCTCGACCGCGGGCAGACGCGCCGGCTCGACCGCGGTTTCGCGCATTTCGAGGAATGGCGTGACCAGATCCTCGAGGAAGAGGAACGCGAGCAGCACAAGCTCGGCCGCCAGATCGTGCGCGAGGAGCACTGGCTGCGTTACGGCGTGACTGCAAGGCGCAAGCGCAACATGCGCCGACTCGGCGAGTTGCAGCAGATGCGCCAGCGTTTCCGCACGCATCGCGGCGCCGAAGGCACGGCGACGCTGACCGCCAGCGATGCCGCCGAATCTGGGAAGCTGGTGATCGAGGCGAAGAACATCGCCAAGAGTTTCGGCGATCTCACCGTGGTGAAGGATTTCTCCACGCGCATCCAGCGCGGCGACCGTGTCGGTTTGGTCGGCCCGAACGGCGCCGGCAAGACGACGCTCCTCAAGATGCTGACCGGCGAACTCAAGCCCGATGCAGGCACGGTGCGGCTTGGCGTCAATCTGGAGATCGCCACGCTCGACCAGAAGCGCGATGCTGCCGATCCGGACGAGACGCTGGCGCATTACCTCACCGACGGGCGCGGCGAGAACCTCGTCGTCAACGGCGAACAGCGCCACGTCGTCTCCTACATGAAGGACTTCCTGTTCAAGCCGGAGCAGGCGCGCACGCCGGTGCGCGAGCTTTCCGGCGGCGAGCGGGCACGGCTCCTGCTGGCGCGGGTGCTGGCGCGGCCGGCCAACCTTTTGGTGCTGGACGAGCCGACCAACGATCTCGACATGGAGACGCTGGAGTTGTTGCAGGAGCTGGTAGCTGGCTTCGCCGGAACGGTGCTGCTGGTCAGCCACGACCGCGACTTCCTCGACCGCACCGTCACCAGCGTCATCGCGCCCGAGGGCGACGGGCGCTGGGTGGACTATGCCGGCGGCTATTCCGACATGCTGGCGCAGCGCGGCGGCAAGCGCCTCGACGACCGAAAGACGCAGAGGAAGGCGGATGCCGCGCCGGCCACAGCCAAGGCAGAGCCGGCTGCGCCGAAGGCACCGACGAAAAAGCTGTCCTACAAGCAGCAGTTCGCGCTGGAAAACCTGCCGAAGAAAATCGAGGCCGTCGGCGCCGCCATCTCGCGGCTGGAGGACGCCATCGCCGATCCGGCCTACTACGAGCGCGATCCGACGGGCTTCCAGAAGACCATCGCCGCGCTCGACAAGGAACGCGAGACGCTGGCCGCACTGGAAGAGGAATGGCTGGAACTGGAAATGCTGCGCGAGGAACTGGAAGGCTGAGAAACGGCAGGGGCGGCTTCCCCTCGCCTACCCGCCTTCGGTGCCGGCCTCAGCCCTGTTTCTCCTGCCGGTATTTTCGCTCGGGCAACGATTGCGGATCGGGCGGGGCAGCGGTGCCGCTATTCATCTCCAGCCGCATGAAGGTCGTGTCGAGCCAGCGCCCGTGCTTGTAGCCCGAGCCTTCAAGCCGTCCCTGATGACGAAAGCCGAGTTTTTCGTGCAGCCTGACCGAAGCACTGGCTGAAGTCCCGTCACCGATGACCGCGACCAGTTGGCGGAAGCCGAGCGCTTCGACCGCCTCGATCAGCGCCGCAAGCAGCAGCCGGCCGACGCCCCGCCCCTTGGCCTCCGGCGCGACATAGATGGAATCCTCGGCGATGAAGCGATAGGCGGGCCGC
>JBQCHN010000411.1:0-5207 GCA_051954615.1 Mesorhizobium sp.
TTACGTCTTCGTGCTGAACAGCCTGCCCGAGCAGTCCACCTTCGTGAAGATCTTCATCTGCGTCCTGGCCGCCTATGCGGGTTTCTACGCGCCGGTGCTCTATGTCTCCAACCTTGTGACCAAGCGCAAGCAGTCGATCCAACGCGCCTGGCCTGACGCCCTCGACCTGATGCTAATCTGCGTGGAATCGGGCATGTCCACTGAGGCCGCGCTGCGCAAGGTGGCGGACGAGATCGGCTCCCAGTCGGTGGCGCTGGCCGAGGAGTTCGTGCTGACCAATGCCGAACTGTCCTACCTGCAGGAGCGCCGCCAGGCTTACGACAACCTCGCCTCGCGCACCGGGCTGGAAACGGTCAAGTCCGTCACCCAGGCCCTCATCCAAGCGGAACGCTACGGTACGCCGGTCGCCCATGCGCTGCGGGTGCTTGCTTCCGAAAGCCGCGACATGCGCATGAACGAGGCGGAGAAGAAGGCCGCCGCCCTGCCGCCGAAGCTCACGGTCCCGATGATCCTGTTCTTCCTGCCGGTGCTGTTCGCCGTCATCCTCGGCCCGGCCGGCATCCAGATCAGCGAACGAGGCGGCATGTTCGGCGCCGCGCACGGGACGTCGGAAGAGAGCTCGCAATAAGGCGGAGCCTTGCATCCCTCGCCGCAAGGCGAAGTGAGCATCCGAACAAGAAAAACCCGACCGCCCGGTCGGGTTTTTCTTGTTCGGTGGTTACGCCGCGACTAGCAGACAGCGAGCCAGCGGGCGGTCGCTCGGCTCAGTTGGTGTTGGTTTCGGTGTCGGTGCCGCCGCCCTTGTCCTGCTTCTTGAGCTGGTTCCAGGCGTTCTGCTGCGACAGCATCTTGCGCAGGTAGGCGACGTTGGCGGCGGCCTGGTCGGGCGGCAGTTCCTGCGACGCGATCTTCTCGGCCTCGTCGAAGCGACCCTGCAGGCCGACCACCAGCGCCAGGTTCTGGCGGACGCGGCTGTCGGCGTGAGGCTGCTGGGCGGCCGAGCGCAGATAGGTTTCGGCCATGCGAAGGTCGCCACCGAGGAGATAGGACATGCCGAGGTTGGACAGGACCGACGGTTCGTTCGGCTTGAGTTCGAGCGCCTTGCGGTAGAGGTCGCGCGCCTGGTCCTTCTGGCCGAGCTGGTCGAGGATGGCGCCTTCGGCCGAGACCAGCTTCCAGTCCGGATATTCGGGCGTCTGCGCCCGGCGCACGGCGTCCAGCGCCGGCTGGAGCTGGCCGTTGGCGGCGAGCGCCTTGCCGTAGGCCGCCAGCACGTCGCGATCCTTGGGATAGGCGATGGCGAGCTTGCGCATCACCGCCAGCGACTGGTCGGCGTCGCCGTTCATCTGCAGCACGGTGGCGTATTTGATCGCCAGCCCCTTGTCGTTGGGGTTGCGCGAATAGGACCGGCCGAGCGCCACCGAGGCGCTTTGCAGTTCGCCGGCCGACATCGTTTCCACTGCCTTGCCGCGCGACGGGCCGATCGAACCCGTGCTCATGCGGTCGGTGCCGCAGCCCGCCAGCCCGGCCGCCAGGATCAGCGCCAGCGCTGTTGCTGCGAAGCGGGCGTTGCCCCTCGTGCCGCCGTGTCTCGACATGGAATTGAGCCTCCGTTGCGGGGCGCTTGCCTTTCGACGGGCACTTTCCCCAGTCGAGAAATATTCTGTTAACCCTAATGGATGGTTAACCCGGCACGGTCGGAACCGGCACAGGCTTGCCGAATTCCTGCCCGGGTCGAACAAAATCCGGAAACAAAATTCAATAGTCCGGACACAACGGAGAAAAACTGCCGGGTCACGATGCGGCCGGGTTTCGTGCCCGCCCAAGCCCCGTGATCGAAAGGAATTCCCATGAAGATCATCACACTTGCCGCATCGATCGCCTTTGCCGGCCTTCTGTCGACCGGCGCGTTCGCCGCGACCACCTCGAGAGTGAAGACGACGACGGCGGCTCCCGCCGCTGCCGCGACGGCCAAGAAGAAGACGTCGACGATGTCTCCCGAGAAGCAGGCCGTTTCCAAGCAGTGTTCGTCTCTCGCCGACGCCAAGGGCCTGCACGGCAAGGATCGCGAGAAGTTCCGCGCCGAGTGCAAGAAGAACGGGGGCAAGGCGCCGCAGACCTGACCGGAAGCCGCGCCGGTCGCGGATGCCCGGCGCGGTCCTTCCCCAAGGGGCATCCGATTGAATTCGCTTGCGCCTTCCCCTTCGATTCTCACAATGAGCCTTCTTTGAAACGACGAGTCGGCCGCCTGCCGGCGTCGTCCCGGAGTGCCCATGCCCGTCGAGATCGTCCCCCGCAGATCGAAAAAGTCCCTGCCGGTCCATCTGGTGCGGCCGGGAGAACTGGAAGCTGCCGGCCTGCCGCCGTCGGCGATAGCCTGGGCGAAGGCCGCGGGCTTTTCCGGTGATGCGGGCCGCACATTGCTGGTGCCGGGCGAGAACGGCGCGTTGGCCGGCGCCCTGTTCGGGCATGGCGACGGCACGCTGGCGCTCGGCGCGCTGGCGCGTGCCTTGCCGGAAGGCGACTGGCATTTCGCAACACAGCCGGCCGATCCGGACCTTGCCGGGCTGGCCCTGCAACTCGGCGGCTACGTTTTCACCCGTTACGGCAAGAAGCCGGGCAGGGCGCTGCGCTTCGCCTTGCCGGAAGGCGCCGACGCCCCGCGGGTGGAGCGGCTCGCCGCCGGCACCATGCTGGCGCGCGACCTCGTCAACACGCCGACCAGCGACATGGGGCCGGAGGCGCTGGAAAAGGCCGTGCGCGGTCTCGCGCGCGCCCACAAGGCGACGGTTGCCGTCGTCAAGGGCGACGATCTCCTGAAGAAGAACTTCCCGATGATCCACGCCGTCGGCCGCGCGGCGGCGCAGGCGCCGCGCCTCATCGACATGACCTGGGGGCCGAAAGGCGCGCCGAAGGTGACGCTGGTCGGCAAGGGCGTGTGCTTTGACACCGGCGGCCTCGACATCAAGCCGGCGTCCGGCATGCTTTTGATGAAGAAGGACATGGGCGGCGCGGCCAACGTACTGGGGCTCGCCTCGATGATCATGGCCGCCGGGCTGAAGGTGCGGCTGCGCGTGCTGGTCCCGGCGGTGGAAAACTCCATCTCCGCCAATGCCTTCCGCCCCGGCGACGTGCTGGTGAGCCGAAAAGGTCTGACGGTGGAGATCGGCAACACCGACGCCGAGGGGCGTCTGGTGCTAGCCGACGCGCTGGCGCTGGCCGACGAGGAAACGCCCGAGCTTCTCGTCGACATGGCGACGCTGACGGGCGCGGCGCGCGTGGCGCTCGGACCGGATCTCGTGCCTTTCTACACCCACGACGACGCGCTTGCCGGCGATCTGGCGGCGGCGTCGCGCGCGGTCGAGGACCCGCTCTGGCGCATGCCGCTGTGGAAGCCATACGAGGCGAAGCTGTCCTCCAAGGTGGCCGACATGAATAACGTTACCGCGGACGCCTTCGCCGGTTCGGTCACGGCCGCGCTGTTCCTCGGCCGCTTCGTGGCGAAGGCCAGAAGCTGGGCGCATTTCGACATCTTCGCCTGGAATCCCGCCGACCGGCCGCATGGCCTTGCCGGCGGCGAAGCGCAGGCTATCCGTGCGCTGGAGGCGGTGATTTCGAGCCGGTTCGGCTGATCTCGATCTGAAACGCATCCGAAACGATTTGCCGCCACAATGCCGGCATGGCGATCACCATGCGACCGTCCCAGGCGATGCGGCTCTGGCAGCAGGTTCTGCTGGCCGAGGTGCGCGACGACGCGCCCGATCTGACGCAGCGCCAGATGGCGATCCTGCTCACCATCTACCTCGACCCGCCGCCTCACACGATTCGCGCGCTGGCGGCGCGGCTCGGCGTCACCAAGCCGGTCATAACCCGTGCGCTCGACACGATGGGGGCGCTCAAGCTGGTGTCGCGCCACCGCGACGAACTCGACCGTCGCAACGTGCTGGTCAAACGCACGGTGGAAGGCGCGCTCTATGTCGAGCGGCTCGGCGATGCTATCGTCGCCAAGGCACTCGACCTGCCGATATGATGTCTCGATAGCCGACCCCGTTGCCGGCGTTGCCACTGGCCCTGTTACTGGATTGAATCTTGACCGTTCGCGACCGCCGCCTGCACGCCTTCCGTACCGATCTCGCCGACAAGCGCCTTGAGGGCGAGGTGGAGGCCGCACGCTTTGTCACCGGGCGACCGGCGCGCATTGCGGTGCCCGTCGCCGACGTGCGCCGCGAACCGCGCCCGGATAGCGGCATCGACACCCAGTTCCTGTTCGGCGATGACGTGACGGTTTTCGACGAAGCAGCCGGCTTCGCCTGGGTGCAGGGCGCGCGCGACGGCTATGTCGGCTACGTCGCGGCCTCGGCACTCACCGGCCGAGACTATGCTCCGACGCATCTGGTCTCGGTGCCGCGCACCTTCCTCTATCCCGGCCCGGACCTGCGCTTCCCTCGCGGGGAGACCCTTTCCATGGGCTCGGCGCTGACGGTGGCGGGCACGGCCGAGACGCGCGGCACGACCTATGCGCTGTTGCCGTCCGGCGAGGCGGTCGTCGCCGGCCATCTCACGCCGCTCGGCGAGAATGCGGCCGACTATGTGGCGGTGGCCGAGCAGTTCGAGAACACGCCCTATCTGTGGGGCGGCGTCTCCGGCTTCGGCATCGACTGTTCGGGCCTCGTCCAGCTTGCCATGCGCATGGCGGGCCGCGACGTGCTGCGCGATTCCGACATGCAGGCGAACGGACTGGGCGCCCCGCTCGATCCGGGCGAAGACCATGCGGGTCTGCGGCGCGGCGACCTCGTCTTCTGGAAAGGCCACGTCGCCATCATGCTTGACGCCGACACCATGATCCACGCCAACGGCCACACCATGCTGGTCTCGCGCGAGGGCCTGCGCGAAGCGGTTCAGCGCATCGGCTATCTCTACGGCGGCCCGACGGGCTTCCGGCGGCCGTAAAAGCTGGCGCCTGTCTGGCGACAGGCCGGCTAAAGCGGGCAGCTTCGACGCTGCACTTCCTTCTGCGAAGAATCTTCCAGAAATCTATCCCCGTCCCTTTCATCCGCCTCATACTGCCCGTCATCTCCTGTGCGGGAACGCGGGTCGCGAACCGGGCGCTTGTGGCGGGAGACGGTGCCGGGCTGGTCGTCTGCGGTAGGCGGCTGGGTGATGAACCCCCAAGTCCGGGCCTCGACCGAGCCAGCGGGCCGCAAGGC
>JBQCHN010000412.1:0-3807 GCA_051954615.1 Mesorhizobium sp.
CTTCGGCGATGTAGCACATAACCGGGCAAGCGTCGCAGCGGATCTTTTCCGCCACCTTCTTCTCACCGGGATCGTGTGTGTCGAAGCGTTCGGAGAGTTCGCTCATGACTGCGCCTCCCTGATCGCGGCGAGCACGCGCGACGGCGTCGCCGGCACCTTCTTCACCAGAACACCCGTGGCGTGACGGATGGCGTTGAGGATCGCCGGGGCGGTCGGGATCAGTACGTGCTCGCCCAGCCCCTTGGCACCGAACGGCCCTTCCGGATCGGCCACTTCGATGAGAATGGTTTCGATGGGCGGCACGTCGCCGATGGTGGGGATGAGATAATCATGCAGGTTCTCGGTGCGACCGGGGATGTATTCCTCCATCAGCGCCAGCCCGATGCCCTGGGCGATGCCGCCCTCGATCTGGCCTTCCGCCAGAAGCGGATTGATCGCCTTGCCGACATCATGCGCGGCGGTGATCTTTATCAGCTTCACCGTGCCGAGTTGCATGTCGACTTCCAGCTCGGCCACCTGCGCGCCGTAGCCGTAGACGGCATAGGGCTTGCCCTGTCCTTTCTCATCCAGCGGCAAGGTCGGCGGGTCATAGCTTTCCTCCGCGACGAAGGCCAGACCATCTGCATCGGCAGCCAATTTCGACAGGTCGATGCGACGGGTGGCTTCTCCTTCGCGGATGACGAGCGCGCCTGCCTCCAGCGCCAGCTGCGCCTCGCCCGAGACATTGGCGAAGCGCAGGATTTTGTCCCGCAGAGCCTTGCCCGCCTTCTCGGCCGCCTTGCCGGTGACAAAGGTCTGGCGCGAGGCGGACGTCTTGCCAGCGTCGGGCGTGATGGCGGTGTCGGCTCCCTTCAACCGGACCATGGCTAGCGGCAGGCCAAGCGCATCGGCGGCGATCTGGGAAATCACCGTGTTGGAGCCCTGGCCGATATCGACCGCGCCTTGATGCAGGATCACCTCGCCGGCGGTTGAGATGCCGACCTTGATGGTCGAAGGATTGGGCAGCGAGGTGTTGCCACAGCCATACCAGCATGACGCCACGCCGACGCCGCGCTTGCGGTCCGCGTTCGCGGCATTAAAGGCTTCCGCCTCGGCCAAAGCGCGATGCCAATGCGGCTCCAACGCCTCCAGGCAGGCGGCGATCCCGACGCCTTCGAGCACTTGCCCGGTGACGGTCTCATCGCGGTCGCGCAGGCAGTTGGCGAGGCGGAAGGCGAGCCGGTCGGTGCCGAGTCTTTCGGCCAGTTCGTCATAGAGTGTTTCCTGCATGATCGTCGCCTGCGGCACGCCGAAACCGCGGAAGGCGCCGGAGATCGGCCCGTTGGTGTGGATGGCGCGGCCCTCGGCGCGGTAGTTCGGCGTGCGGTAAGGGCCGGAAGCGTGGACCGGCACGCGGTTGGCCACAGTCGGCCCCCAGCTCGCATAGGCGCCGGTGTTGAAGTCGCCCTCGAACACCATGCCGGTGACGCGGCCTTGCGCATCCGCGCCGATGCTGGCCTGCATGACGGCGGGATGGCGCTTGGTGGTCGACATCATCGATTCCGAGCGCGTGTAAGCCAGCGCCGCCGGCCGGCCCGTCTTCATCGCCACCAACCCGATCAACGGCTGCAGCGAGACGTCGAGCTTGGAACCGAATCCGCCACCGGTGGCGGTCGGCACGATGCGCACCTTGTCCGGCGCAAGGCCGAGCACCTTCGCCGTGTCGTCACGGTCCATATAGGGCGCCTGCGTGCAGGCGACGACGGTCAGCGTGTCACCATCCCATGTCGCGTAACCGGCCTCCGGCTCGATATAGGCGTGCTCGACATAGGAGGTTTCGATGCGCTGGGCGGCGCTTATGGCGGCACTTGCCAGCGCAGCCTCCGGATCGCCACGCTCGACGAAACCTTTCGTCAAAAGATTGCCGGGCCGGTTGGCGTGGATAAGCGACGCGCCGCCGGCCTGCGCTTCGGCCGGTTGCAGCATGACTGGCAGTTCGGTCCATTCGACCGGGAAATCCGACAGGTCGAGGCCAGCCACCGCTTCGCGCTCGCCGGCGACAAGCGCCACCGCCTCGCCGCGGAAACGCGCCTCGCCTTGGGCCAGCGCCGGCTGATCGGCGAAGGGCGCGATGACGCCGAAACAGTTTTTACCCGGAATGTCGGCGGCGGTGAAGGTGCCGACGACGCCGGGTTTGGCCTTTGCCCAGCCGTCGAGATCGCCGAAGGCAAAGCGGGCATGGTGATGCGGCGAGCGCACGACCAGCACGGCGAGCGCATCGGCGGGGAAGGAATCGCCGCCAAAAGCTTCGGTACCGTTGATCTTGGGCACGCCGTCCAGTCTGGCGATACGCGCTCCGACCGCGTGGCCGGAGGCTGGGAGCTGACGATCGATACCGCCGGCGTTTGAACCGTAGTCCGCCGCATCCATCACTGCCGCGACGATCTTGCGATAGCCGGTGCAGCGGCAGAGCACGCCGCCCAGCGCATCCTGCACTTGCGCCTCGCTCGGATGCGACACCTTTTCCAGGAGCGCCGTGCCGGCGACCAGCAGGCCGGGCGTACAGATGCCGCATTGCGCCGCGCCGTGCGCGAGAAAGGACGCCTGCAAGGCCGACAACGCGCCGTTAGCCAACCCTTCCACAGTCGTCACCGCCGCGCCGTTCACCGACGCGGCGGGCGTCAGGCAGGCGCAGACCGGCTCACCGTCGAGCAGCACGGTGCAGGCGCCGCAGTCGCCGGCGTCGCAGCCGACTTTGGTGCCGGTAAGGCGCAATTCTTCGCGCAGCACCGCCGACAACCGCCGAACCGGCGGCACGGCGAGCGAAACCGGCGCGCCGTTGACATGGAAGGCTATGTCGATGCGTGCTTCGCTCATGCCGCCCGTCTCCCCTCGCCCGGCCCGGCAGCAGCCATGACCGCGCGGGCGACGATCTCGCGCGCGGCTTCAATGCGATAGGCGGCGCTGCCGCGCACGTCGTCGATCGGTGAAAGCTCGTCCATGGGCGCGGCCAGAACCGCGTCGCGCAAGGCATGAACCGGAATGCCGCGTAGCGCGGCCTCGACGCCGACCAGCCTTCGCGCCACCGCCGAGCAGGCGCCGACCGCTACGGTCGCCTCGCGAACAAGACCCTCCTCCACCACCAGGCGAGCGGCCGCCATTCCGATGGAAATCACCAGATAGCGACGCGCGCCCAGCTTGACGAAAGCGGAATGGCCGGCGGCCGAAGACTTCGGCACGCGGATTGCCGTGACCATCTCGCCAGCCCCCAGTGCGGTGCGGCGATTGCCGAGGATGAAGGCTGCCAGCGGCAGGCAGCGCGTGCCGACCGCCGAGCGCAGTTCCACCTCGGCATCGAGGGTCAGCAGCGCCGGCACGCCGTCGGCTGCCGGCGATGCGTTGCAGAGATTGCCGGCGACGGTGGCGACGTTCTGGATCTGCGGCGAGCCGACTTCGCGCGCAGCCTGCCGCAGCGCATCGAATGCGGCCGGCAGGCCGTGGCGGGCGATATCGGTCCAGGTCGTGCGCGCGCCGATGATCCACTGATCGTCGGTGTCGGCGATGCCGCGCAGTTCGACCAGTCCGTTGATGTCGAGCACGTCTTCCTTCAACGGCCGGTTGCCGAGCGCGGGATAGAAATCCGTCCCGCCGGCCAACAGCCGCCACGGCCGCTCGCCGAGCAAGGCAAGCGCCTCACTAAGAGTGGTGGGTTTCGCGTAACGCGTCACGCTCTGCCTTCCCGTCGCTCCTTCCCTCGCAAGGAGCTGCCGGTACGTGGCCGGCAATTCATTTGTATACGAATGATATCAAGCCGCTCGCCATTGTCAA
>JBQCHN010000413.1:0-2508 GCA_051954615.1 Mesorhizobium sp.
TGGAGCGGGTGAAGCGATTCGAACGCTCGACCCCAACCTTGGCAAGGTTGTGCTCTACCCCTGAGCTACACCCGCTCGCGCGGCTCAAGGCCGCAAGCCGCGCCTATATGGCCGAAGCGCCGGACGATTGCAACAGGGAAATCGACTGTTTTTTCGCGTTCCGGCACCGCGGGAGAACCGTGGTCTGTGACCGGCTCACTGCATGGTCTGGGGCGAAGCGGAAGATGGCCGAGCTCCCGCCATCCGGCAGAGCGGCCTTGTCTTTGGCGCCGGCTTGCCGCAAAAGCTGCGGCAAGCCGAATGCCGGAGT
Organism: Mesorhizobium sp.; assembly: GCA_051954615.1. Classification (GTDB taxonomy): domain Bacteria; phylum Pseudomonadota; class Alphaproteobacteria; order Rhizobiales; family Rhizobiaceae; genus Mesorhizobium. The sequence continues at coordinate 311 of JBQCHN010000413.1, forward strand.
GCCGCGATGCCCAAGACCGAAGCCGAATTGTCCGCATTCCTGTCGGGCCTCGGCATCGAAACCTCCACCCGGCGGCATCCGCCGCTGTTCACCGTCGCCGATTCGCAGGCGTTGCGCGGCGAGATCGCCGGCGGCCACACCAAGAACCTTTTCCTCAAGGACAAGAAGGACAACGTCTTCCTCGTCACGGTCGAGGAGAACGCGACGGTCGACCTGAAGCAGATCCATACGCTGATCGGCGCTTCCGGGCGCGTGTCGTTCGGCAAGCCGGAGCTTTTGATGGAACTGCTCGGCGTCGTTCCCGGCGCGGTGACGGTTTTCGGGCTGGTCAACGATACCGGAGGCCGTGTTCGTGCCGTGCTCGACGAGGCGCTGATGGAAAACGACACGATCAACGCCCATCCCCTCACCAACGAGGCGACGACGTCGATTTCTCGGGCCGACCTGCTGCGCTTCGTCGAAGCGACCGGACATCGGCCTCTCATCTTGAAAGTCTCGGCATGATCGCCACATTGGATGCGCGGCAAAAGGACAGGACAGGCGCTGCCGGCAAGGCGGTGCGGAAGGGAGGCAGATGACAGACGACAATCCGTTCGCGACAGGCAACCAGTATTCCATGGGTTCGCCGCAGGTCACCGTCGGCAACGGCGCGGCCGCGCCGGCTGCCGGCGATCTCGTCAAGGATACCTCGACGGCCGCCTTCGCCGCCGACGTCATCCAGGAATCGCGGCGCCAGCCGGTGCTGGTCGACTTCTGGGCGCCGTGGTGCGGGCCCTGCAAGCAGCTGACGCCGGTGCTCGAAAAGGCGGTGAAGGCCGCCAATGGCGCGGTCAAGCTGGTCAAGATGAACATCGACGAGCATCCGTCGATCGCCGGCCAGCTCGGCATCCAGTCGATCCCGGCGGTCATCGCCTTCCGCGACGGGCAGCCGGTCGACGGCTTCATGGGCGCCGTGCCCGAAAGCCAGGTGCAGGAGTTCATCCGCAAGCTCGGCGGCGCCGGCAACGGTGCTGCGCAGGTCGCCGAGGCGCTGGCCGCCGCCACCGAGGCGCGCGGCGCCGGTGACACGCAGACGGCGGCCGCCATCTACGAGGCCGTGCTGGAGCAGGCGCCGGAGACGGTCGAAGCCATCGCCGGCCTGGCGGAACTGTTACTGGAGGCTGGCGACACGGAAGGTGCCAAGGCAGCCCTTGCCACCGTGCCGGAAGCCAAGAAGGACGCGCCGGTGCTGGCCGCCGTGCGGGCACGGATGGCGCTGGCCGAGCAGGCCGTCTCGCTGGGCAATCCCGCCGAGCTGGAGGAAAGGCTGGCGAAGGACCCGAAGGACCATCAGGCCCGTTTCGATCTGGCCATGATCCAGAATACGCTCGGCGAACGCGACAAGGCGGCGGATAGCCTGCTGGCCATCGTCAAGGCGGACCGCGGCTGGAAGGACGATGGCGCGCGGAACCAGCTGCTGCAGTTCTTCGAGGCGTGGGGAATGACCGACGAGGCGACGCTGGCCGCGCGGCGCAAGCTGTCGTCGCTGCTGTTTTCCTGAGGCCGGCCCTGCCGCCGGCTTCGGGCAATCGTTGAGGATCGACCGCAGGCGAACGACCGGCCGCGCGGCTCGTCCCGGCAAGGATTGGGAGCGCAATGCAGGCCGGAAACGTCCATTACCGGACCGGAGCGGATGTGCCGACGCAGGTGGCGGTGTTTCCGCTCGCCGGCGCGCTGCTTTTGCCGGGCGCCCGGCTGCCGCTCAACATTTTCGAGCCGCGCTACCTGCAGATGATCGACGAGGCCGTCGCCGGCACGCGACTGATCGGCATGATCCAGCCGGCGCTGGACGGTTCGGCGCGCGCGGACGGCGAGCCGGAGCTGTGCGCGGTCGGCTGCATCGGCCGCATCGCTTCCTTCACTGAGACCGGCGACGGCCGCTACCTGATTGCCCTGCAAGGGGTCTGCCGCTTCCGTGTGCTCGACGAGATCGCCGTCCGGACGGCGTTCCGGCAATGCCGCATCGCGCCCTTCCTTGCCGACCTGCCGGAACAGGCCGATGCCGGGATCGACCGCCCGGCCCTGCTCAAGGCGTTCCGGGCCTATCTGAAGGCCAACGAGCTGGATGCCGACTGGGAAAGCGTCAGCCGCGCCGACGACGCCATGCTGGTCAACGCGCTGTCGATGATGGCGCCTTACGGGCCGGCCGAAAAACAGGC